>CAYQLG010000118.1:0-12061 GCA_964418235.1 uncultured Planctomycetales bacterium | reverse complement strand
CTGGCGCGGCAGCGGGCTGTGCGGCGCGAGCTGCGCCGCGCGCTCCAGCAGCCGGCGTCCTTCCGCGACATCGCCGGCCTCTACGCGCAATTGCCCCAGCAGCAACAAGCCTCGCGGCGACGCCGGGTAGACCTGCAATGCCTGGCGCAGGTGGCGCTCGGCGCGCTCGACCAGCTCGCGCCGCCGGCGGGCGTCTTTCTCGGCTGCACGTACGGTCATGAGTTCGTTGGCCAGGCCCAGATGGGCGACGACGCAGCGCGGCCAGGCCGTCGCATCGGCCTCAAAGAGCGTGTGGTTGCTGTGCCAATCGGCGTTGCGAAAGAGCGTGCGAAGCAGCAGCGCCGCAAGCAGCGCGAGGCCCAACCCGCGCACCAGCGGCGCCCGCGCGGCCAGCGGCCGACCAGGGCGCAGCCACGCTCCTTCTGCCGTGGCGACCATCAGCCCCACCAGTGCGCAGAAAATGACCGAAGGCCAGTACATCAGCCGCTCGGCCAGCGTAACGCCGATCAGCAGCACCGTATTGGAAATCAGCACATAGCTCGCCAGGAAGAGCAGCGCGAGCGTCGCCGCCACGTGTACCGGCCGCGTTCGCGCCCGCCAATACCAGGCCCCGCTGGCGCAAAGCGCCGCCGCAGCCACCAACCCCAACCACGTGAGAGGCTCTGGCGCGGCGGCAGGTTCGACGACCGCGACGCCATAGTCAAAGCACAGCGCGGCGGGCGAGATCAACAGTCGCACATAGTGCCCCAACACGGTGAACGCGCCCCAGACGCGCTCACTCAGCGTCGCGATGGTTAAAGGGTTCAACTCGATCGGCGGCAAAACATCGCGCATCAGCCGCCCGCCCAGCACGCTCCATCTCAAAGGAAAGTAGATTAGCAATGGAAGCAGCAGAATCACCCCGGCGGCAAGCAACCGGTGCGCGCCCACGGGCGCACGGCCCGCGCCGCCGGATTCATTCGATTCGACCGCCGCGCGGCGCAATGTGTAGATGAGCAGAATCGCCGCCAGCGCCGGGTAGCAGATCGCCGTTTCCTTGGCGAGTAGCGCGAGAAAGCAGCAGACCGCCGCCAGCGTCAGCCGCGCCGCCGATGGCCACGCCGCATCGCGCGACAAAAGCGCGACACAGCCGACCAGCAGCATAATCGTCGCGAGTATCTCGGCCCGCCCGACGATGCCTGCGACCGCCTCCGTGTGAACCGGATGTACCGCAAAGAGCCAGGCGGCGACCATTGCCGCCATGCGCTGCTTCATGAGCCGCCAGACAAACAGCCACGTCAAGCCAGACGCCACGCCATGCAGCAAAACATTCGCAAGGTGATAGCCGAACGGGTTGAGGCCGCCGAGCGCGTGGTTGATCGCCAGCGTAAAGAGCGTCAGCGGGCGATAGAGCCGATCAAGAAACGGCGAGACGAGATTGGGATCGGCGGTGTGCCACCACGGCGTCAGCCAGAGCGCCCGCCAATCACCGAGGTCGCGCACACGCGGGTTCTGCACGACGATCGAAACGTCGTCATAGACGAAGCCGTTGCCAAGCGTATTGAGGTAACAAGCGACCCCCAGCAATACCGCCGCCCACGGCCCCCCCAGCCACGAGCCGCCCAACCAGTCGCCGCTTAGCCAAGCGCGCTGACGCTCTGCGACGGCATCCCCGACGCGGCTTTCGTTGCGCGGCGAGAACGCAACGACCGCGGGTCCTTCTGCCGTGACGCCTGCGCTGCCCGCGGCCTCGCGGCGTGGTGCGCGCCCGCGGCGCTTACCGCCGGGCGGGGTTGCTGACCTGGACATTGTTGTATTGCAGCAACGTTCCCTTGGACCGCTCAAGTTCGGCGATCTGCGTGTTGTAATCGATGATGACGCGCAGCAGCGCCGTACGCGCCGAGGCGACCTGTTGCACGCCGTTCAGCTCGGTCTGCAGGTACGGCGGATCGATGCGCTGCGTACGGGCCTGCAGGGCGCGCAGGTTGCGCACCGCCGCCACGACCGAGAGCAACTGCGGCGGCACCTGAGACCAGCGCACCAGCAGCGTGCGAACGGCGGTGTTGACCTGCAGCGCGACCTCGTCGCAGATGCGCTGCAATTCGACCACGGATTGCGCCTCCTGCATGCGCGCCCGGTCATGGGCGGCGAGGCGCGCGCGGTTGCCGATCGGCACGGAGAACTGCACGCCGACCGTGATCGAGCTAAAGCGGCCGCTCGAAGCCTCGTCGAACGATGCGTCCGCGCTGCGTCGCAGACCGTCCACCTGATAACTGAACGTCAGATCAAGCTGCGGCAGCGTCTGATTCTTCGCGACCGAAGTATTCACGCGGGCGGCCTCGATCCGCTTGCGCGCCGCGAGGATCTCCTGCCGCTGCTCGACCGCGGTGCGCACCTCGCCGAACAGATCAATCGCCAGCGGCGCAATCAGCGGCACCTCAGTCGGAATGATCTCAATCTCTTCAGAGAGCTTGAACGCCGGATCATCCAGCAGGTTCTTGAACTCATCCTCAGCCTGCTTCGCGGCGCGGATCGCCTCGAGATACTCAGTCTCGCGCAAACGGAAGCTCGCCTCGGCGTTTGAGATTTCGACGATCGTCGCGTCGTGCTCGCCGCGCTGCAGCAGATTTTGATACGTAATGCCGTTTTGCGCGAGCGTCTCCGCCAGGATGGCGACCTCGCGACGCGTGCGCACCAGCGTCCAATAGGCCGTCTCGACCTGAAAGAGCGTGTCACGCACGCGCTGCACGAAAACCTCACCGGCGATGTCACGCTCGATCGAGCGCAGCACGATTTGGGCACGGTTCACGTTCAGCCCAAATCCGCGCAGCAGCGGCTGGCGCAGCGTGTTGATCCACGCCGTGCCATAGCTCGGGTTGAAGTCGAGCGTCTTCTGATCAAAGTCGGTCCAGTTGTACTGCTGGCGCAACTCCGTCGTGAGCTGCATGCCGCTCGGCAGCAGCTTGCGGAAGCCGCCGCTGTAGGTCGTCTGTTCGCGATAAAACGGCGGAAACTCAAAGGGCGGATTGGGCGTGTCCCGCCGCGACGTTTGACCATCGAGGAAAAACTCGGCGTCGAAGGCGGCCTCGGCCTCGACGATCTGCGTCGTGCTGATCGCGGGGTTGTACGCCTCCGCGCGAATCACGTAGTTGTTTTGCAGTGTGCGCTGCACGGCCTCGCTCAGCGACATCCGCACGACCTTCGGCCGGCGGATCAAGTCGAGATAGCGCTTCGCCTCGCTGATGACTTTTTGATAATTGCGCACGACGCGCGGGTCTTTGCGATGCTCTTCCTCCCGTCGCAAGTTCTCCAGACGCTCATCCAGCACGCGCGCGGCGTCCACCGGATCGGGGATCTGTGCCAGCACCTCCAGCGGCGAAGGCGGCGCCGTGTTCTTGCTCGGCCCAATCAGCAGCGACTCAATCGGCGCTGCCATGGGTTGCGTCGTGGCCACGGGCGGCATCGATCCGCTGGGCGTGGTCGCACCACTGGCCGGTATGCCCGCGCCGGACGAGGCCGCGGGCTGTGTCGCAGGATAGAGCAGCGCCCGCGAGCGCGCCGGCGTGTCAGGGGCCAACTCGCGCGCCTGCACTTCCTGGGCGTTTTTGGCCAGCATGCGATCGCGATAGGCGCCGATCGATTGCTCCATGCGGGCGTCGCGAATTTCGTCGGCCAGGGCCGGGCCGCCGGCGACACAACTCAGCGCCAGCCACGCCAGCCAGCCCGCGCGCTGCCGGGCGCGCCGCGTGAATCGGCCGCGCGCTTCGCGCCGTGGCAGAGTCGTAATGGAATTATTCGCTGAGGAAATGCCTGAAAAATCAGGCGCACGAGCCGGTGAAAGACGCCGTCCACTCATGCGCGCCGATGGTAGAAGCACAACACAGGAGTGTCAAACGCATGCGCCGCAAGCGACGTCGCCATGTTGCGGCCGCCGGCGATCTACGCCTTGCCGTTCTTAAGCGACAGCACATAGAAGCTGCCATACGTCGCCGATCGATCTTGCGCCAACAGCCGCCGGGCCAACTCATCGTGGCGCTCGACATGCGGCGCCAGCGACGGCGGCGGATCAAGCCGGTAACTGCCCGAGCGATAGATGATGCGTGCGCCCGGCGCCGCCGCCCGGCGGACGCTCGCCATCGTCTGATCAAAGACCGTGTCGGTCATCCAATCAAAGATGTCGAGCAGATTGAAGCGATCGATCGAGCCGGCCGGCTGCGTGTCGAGGAACGGCCCCAGCCACCCATTGACAATCAGCACGCGATCGAGGTTGCGCCGCAGCGTCTCGAAGTTTTCCTCGAGCAGATAGGGCGGCACATGTCGGCCGCGGAACTTCCCGGTGACGGCCATGCTGAGAAAGTAATTGTTGTAGAGCGGCACCTTGGTCAGGGCGTATTCGACGCGCTCCTTCACATAGTCATAGATGTCGTGACGTCCGTCGACGAGCTTGAACTGCCGCGGGTGCACACCGGCGAGGTACATGAACGGCTTGAAGCGAATCAAGCCGGCGGTGCCGCGCGTCCAGATGCGCGGGCCGACATTCTCGTGGTAGAAGCGGGCCTGATCTTCGAGTGACTCGCAATCAAAGAACTCATCAACCCGCGACCAATCGAGCCGGGCGATTTCGCGCAGATAAAACCGCAGAATTTTGCAGAACAGCCCCATGCGGCCATAGTTGTAAATGCCGCCGGCGACCATGTGCAGGTTCTTATCCCAGTATTTCCGCGTGGCGTCGGAGAGCTGCGGGCGAAGCTCCTGGTCATACACCTCGCTGATGCGATAGGGCTTACGCGCGGCAAAAATGTCGAAAAAGCAGCCGTGATCGAGCTTCTTGATCGCGGCCAGCTTCAGCTCCATCAGCGCGGTCTGGGCCGGGTTGCTGTCGATCGAGATCAGCCTCCGCGGATTCTGACACAGGAAGTTAAGCGGGTTGCAGCCCGCCGACGTGATCGAGATCACCGTGTGCTCCGGACCGACGCCCAGCGACTGACGGTCCATCTCCGGATCTTCCCACGACATGTTGAACACGATGCCGTGAAAGACCATCTTCTCGAGCCACCCACGCTTCTCATCGCACGGCAGATTCAATACCTGATAGGTCATGGCGGTCGTTTCTCAAGGGTTGTCAGGCTGCCCGGACAGATGGCGCGGCCGGCGGGCGTTGCAGCCGCCTACGCGCGGCCGGCCCGCCAAGGACGAGGCTCGTGGCACGCCGGGTCATTCCGGCGAACGGGCGACGGCGGTGAAGTTGTAACCGCCGAGCCAGTCGTGAACCTGCAGATTCTCGAACATCTCAGCGAGTTTGTCGAGATAGGGCGCCAGCGTCTCGACGTGATTGGTCCGCAGCCAGCCGCGCCACAGGCCGCCGAGCGGCCCCCAGCCGCGGAATCGGCCGAAATCGAGCACGACCAGCCGCCCACCGGGCTTGAGATGGTCGCGTGCGCGTTCCAATGCCGCGGGCCAGTTGGGGATCATCGTCAGGCTGTAGGCGAAGAGAATCGCGTCGAACTTCCGGCCCAGGTCGAGCATGGTCGCGTCGGCCTGCTGCAACGCGACATTGGCCCAGCCGGCCCGGTCGCAGCGCTTCCGCGCGACCGCGAGCATATCGCCCGAAAAATCGACGCCGACCAGCCGGCCGGTCTTAGGCGCCAGCGGACCGACCAGATAGGAAAAATTCAGGCCCGTGCCGCAGCCGATCTCCAGCACCTCGCTGTCGAGCCGCAGCCCCATCTGTTCGACTGCCCGGCGGCGCCCATGCAGGATCATCCAGCGCGTGTAGTCATAGATCAGCGCATGCAATCGGTAGAAACGCTGCACCGCGCTGCGGTCAGCCGGCGGCGCCGCGCCCGACTGACCAGGGGAAACAGACATAGATGCCTCAGACATCGCTCTGCGTGACTCCTCGTCATGAACCGCTTCATCCGGCATCAGCGCGCGGCCGCGGCGGCCACGCCCGAGCCGCTGGGCGTGGCCCGCCCCACCTGGGTCAGATACCAGTTCACCGTCATCGGAATGCCCACGTCATACGTGACGGTAGGCTTCCAGCCCAGCACGCGCCGGGCCTTCTCCGCCGAGAAAAACGAGCGCCGGCCCATCAGCCAGATCGCGTAACGCGTGATGCGCGGCGGAGTCGGCGAGCCGGTCAGCCGTCCCCAGACTTCGGAGAGAAACCCGACAAAGTATGCCGCACCGTAGGGTGCATGCACCGTCACCGGCTTCGCGCCGAGCGAATGCGCCAGCATGTCAAAATACTGCTGCTGCGTGATGTCGCCGTCATTGCTGCAATTGAAGACCTCGCCGGCGACGTCTTCTCGATCGGCGGCGAGGATGCAGCCTTCCGCGACGTTCCCGGCGTAAACCAGATTCAGCCGGTTGTCGCCTTTGCCCAGAATGCGACCCTGACGCTTTTCAACGATGCTCACCAGCCGCGCGATCGTGGCCCGGTCGCGCGGGCCATAGATCCACGCCGGCCGGATGACCGTCGCGCGAATCCGCCCGGCCTTGTGCGCGGCCATCACGTTGTTCTCGGCGATCCACTTCGAGCGGCTGTAGTAAGCCCACTCATAGAGCTTGTAGCCGGTCGGAAAAGTCTCGTCGATCGTTTGCTCGCGCGTGTAATAGCCGAAGACGCTGATCGAGCTGATGTGGATCATCCGCCGAACGCGGTTGACTTCACACGCGTGCGCGACATTCTCCGTGCCGTCGATCGTGATGCGCTGAAAATCCGCCCACGGACCCCAGTCGCCGACCTTCGCGGCGGCGTGGTAGACCACATCACACCCGGCGGCGGCCCGTACCATCGATGCGCGATCGGTGATGTCGCCCTCGGCGAACTCGACCCCCTGCGATTGCAGCCAGGCGCGGTCGCTATCTCGGCGCACCAGCGCCCGTACCGGCCGCCCGCGTTTGCGAAGCTGCTCGACGATGTGACTTCCCAACAGACCCGTCGCGCCCGTCACCAGGTTCATCATGTCTTCCGTGCCAAACCACGCGCTCGGCGAGCCGCTCGGCCCGCCCGCTAGGCACGATAGCCGATCAATCAGCGGGCGGCTACGCGCCCAACGCAGAGCGCCCATCGCTGAGCGTCAGTTGCAACGCCGTATTCATCGTCTTCCCACCTGCCCACTTTCCCACCTGCCCAAACTCCTACATTCCCACCATCCCGCGCGTCGGCCCGCCGCGGCCGACGGCGTATGCGCGCTGTAGCGTCGGCCCGCCGTGGCCGACGGCGTATGCAGCCGGCATGAAGCGCTCGCCCGACTCAGCGTTGGGCACGGAGACCCAACGCTACAGCGCACCATCTTTTGTTCGCGTTCAATAGCTACGACTGTTCACCTTCCCACGTGCCCACCTTCTCACACCCGCGCGCGTCGGCCCGCCGTGGCCGACGGCGTGTTGGATCTTCTCGCTGCGCTACTTCTTCGTAAGCTCCGGACGAATCTGGATGACCTGCTGCAGTGTTCCGATGTTTCCGCATTCATCCGTCGCCGACCAAACGCGCGTCACGTCGCCGCCGCACGAGTAGTCGCCCCAATCGAAATACGAAAGCGACTGGCGGAGCGTCTCGACCGGCGTGCAATCATCGCTCACCGACGGAATGCCCGTGCCGGGCGGCTCGTCATAGTCGCCCACGATGACTTGCAGCAAGAGTTGATCGCCGACCGGCGGCGGCGCTGGCGGTGCGCCGGCCGCCGTCGCCGGGTCAAAACGCAGTGCAATCCGCCCGCGCAGCGTGAATCCGCTCGTCAGCGCTCCACAGCCAAATCGCACAAAGCTCCGCGCTTCCGGCGTATCGCTGCGAAGCTCCGCGATCGTCGGAACCGGCTCGCCATCAAAGCTGGTCGTCAGTTGCAGCTCCGTGATATCGACGCTTCCGCCAGGCACGCGCGCCTGCGCCCGGATCAGCACGTCCTTCAACCGGGCCGGATCAAGCGTAAAGAAATCAACCAGCTCCTTGCGGCCGACGCGGAAATAAACCACCTCGGCAAAGGCGTCATAGGTGATTTCCAGCGGGAACGTGTCGGGCTGCGCCGGACCGAGCGGATCGATCGTCGCTGGGATGCGCCAGTCAAAATCCGATTCGGTGCGCGGCGTAATCGTCGGCAATGTGTATGAATCGCCGGGGATCAGCAGCAGTTCCGGCTGCGTCAATGGCGTCTCAGTCGGCGTCGGCTGCACCGCATCAGGCGTCAGCAGCGCATCGCCGATCTGCGCCTGCGCGATGAAGAGCTTCTGCACCCGCGACGGATGCGGATCGCCGATGATCAATTCCGTCACAGGCGACAGCGGCAATGGCGTCGCGCAGATCAGCACCGGAATCTCCGGCGCGATCTGATCGCCGCACAGCGCGAAGACTGTCGGCTGGATATCCCCAAGCACGGGCGCCGTCTCGTCCTGCACAAAGTCGATCAACTGTTCGCACGGCTCGCTTTGCACGCCGCGAGCGTCGACCGCGATCCACCTGCGCAAGATGCCGACCGGGCAGCCCGCTCGCGACGTGTCTTCGTAGAAGACCTCGGTCGGTTGCCCATCGGAGTCAAAGCCCTCTGCCTGCCCCGTCTTGTCCGGAGCGGCGCTCTCGCCGCAGAACAATTGCGCCGGCTCCGGGCAAATCACGACCGGCGGTTTGTCGAGAACCAGCAGATTGATCACTTGATCAGCGCTCGTCTCATTGCCGCAGCCGTCGCGCGCCGTCCAACGCCGCACGATCGTCTGCGGACACGGCCCCGACAGCGCGGTGTCAGGCGTCGGCAGGCTCAGATCGAGATAGGTGATTAGCGGCGCCGCGTCACAATCATCGCGCGCTGTCGCGAAGCCCAGCGCCTCGGGCGACGTATCACTGCCGCATGGCACGCCCGCGTCTGGCGGCAAGCTCAACACCGGCGGCGTCAAATCGATCAGGATGATTCGTTGCAACGCCGACGCTTCGTTGCCGCACGCGTCGCGCGCCGTCCATAGCCGCTCAATCCGAGCCGGTTCTTCCTGGCTCACGCACGGCAACACAACATCCGCGAATGAGACCGCCGGCGCCGCATCACATACATCGACGGCGACCGCAAAGCCCAGTAACTCCGGCGAGGTATCCGCACCGCACGGCAAGGACACGTCATCCGGCACAACGACCAGCGGCGCATCGCCATCTTCGAGCACGATTTCCTGCGCAGCCGTCGCCTCGTTGCCACACTCATCGCGCGCGGTGTAGAGGCGCGTGATCCGGGCCGGGCAGCCGCGCGCCGGTCCGTCGGCAAAAGTCAACTGCGCCACCGGCCCGCATTCATCCGTCGCCACCGCACTCAACAGCGTCTGCAACGACTCCCGCGTCACGCAAGGCAGTCGCACCTCCGGCGCCACCACCAGCAGCGGCGGCGTCCGATCCTCAAAAATCACGCGCCGCGTCGCCGTGGTCACGTTGCCGCAAGCATCACGCGCCGTCCAGCGCCGCTCCAGCACGCGCGGACATTCGCCGCTGACAAACTCCTCGACGCTGAGCGACGGGTTCGGGTCGCAATTGTCCGTCACCACCGCCGCGCTGATCGGCAACGGCGGCGTCTGCGCCAAACAGCCAAGCACCGCGTCATCCGGCAATGTCAGCGTCGGCGGAATGTCGTCCACAATCCGGATGCGCTGCGTGCACGAAGCCGCGTTGCCGGATTCATCGGTCGCCGTCCACGTGCGCACAATCGGAGCAGCACAGTCGCCGCCCCCGGGTGTGTCGAAAAACGACAGCGTCGGTTCGGCGGACAGGTCGTCACTCACGCGGGGCGCCCCCAGCGCCGCCGGCGTCCGCGGACCGTCGCAGCGCGTCGTGATATCGGTTGGGCACGTGATCGTCGGCGGCGCCAGATCTTCGTAAATCAGTTCCAGAATGTCGCCCGGCCGAAAATCACTGCCGAGCAGAAATTCCTGCGTGGCGAAGACGATCTGCGGCTCGGTCGATGTGCGCGTGTTGACAATGATCCGATCGGCCTCATCCGGACCGATCAGCACATCGGCATCGGCCGCGATGGCGCGCCGCTCGACGCGCACGTCGGCATTATCCACCACCATGAGCACGTCAGAGGTTAACTCGCGCGGCAGCCGATTCGTTAGCCGCACGCGTACGCTCGCGCTCGGCACCGGCGGCAACGGGCGGGCGCTGGCCAGATCGGCGACTGAACTGGGCGTCAGCAGATTGTTGGGCTGAGACGTGCTATCGGGATCCACCGCCGGGGGGACAACTTCGTTGAGCGGAGGCTCAGTGTTCTGCGGCACGCACGACAACGCCGCCAGCAGGAGGCCGACGCCGCCGCCACGCAACCACCACTTCGATCGCACCATCTCGCAGAACCTCCACGGGTTGCCATCCGGCCATGGGCCGAGCGGACTTCTTGGGTCGCGCGACGGGATAAGGGGAAATACCGGCCGGCAAGCTGCCGCGCTCGCCGGCCTCCGCCCAATCTCCGACTTTCGCCGCTATGACGCAAGCCGGCGATGCCACGCCCATCGAAGCCTGCTCTGAATTATACCGCCGACTGGGTATTCTCTGGAATGGATGATGCCATCCGTCGCGATGAACCGAAGAACCACAGTCGCGTTATCGCCCGTACGAGAAGCCGCAGACACTTTGGTGACGCACGGCCAAGCGGCGCCCACCGCCCATGAAGCTGTCGGCGAGACGCACGCCTCATCACACGGCCTGCGCTAAGAACCAACCGGCTTTTCGAGCCTGCTTCCTCTTCCGCTCTGAAACGAGGGTAGCATGGGCCTCCGGCCCGTGCGTCCAACAACCGACAACGGCCTTGATTTCAATCCGTGACACCGGAGCTTTTTTCCGCATCATCAGAAAATTCAAGCGTGACGGAACTCTCGCCGCTTGCGCGCTTACATGGCATTTAACCGCGATGAATCCAAGAAACGCTTCTGTGCGGATAATGTGCAGTGTCCCAACCGACACGCATATGCGGATAAACTTCGGCGATGACGAGATGCGCCCGCCTCGGAGCTGAGCTTGCGCGGCCGACTTGTCAGGAGAGCTTGATCATGACCCTTGGCCCGGCCCGGCCCGTCTTCTTCCTCACCACGCTGGCGACCATGATTTTAGGCCTTGCGCCGGCCACGGCCCATGACTTCTGGATCGAAACGCCGACCTTCCTGATCGATCGGCCCGGCCTCATCAAGGTTGCGCTGCGCGTCGGCGACAACTTTCCCGGCGACGTTGTCGCGCGCAACCCCGATCGCATCGTGCGCTTCGTCGCGCTCGGTCCCGAGGGCGAAACCGCCATCTCCGGCGCGCCCGGGGCCGACCCGGCCGGGCTGGTCCGCCTGTCGAAGGAGGGCCTCTACGCGCTGGGCTATCGCAGCAACCACGCCGAGGTCGAGCTGGCGCCGGCGAAATTTGAGCACTACCTCAAAGAAGAGGGGCTGGACGCAATCCTCAAACACCGTCGCGATAACAACGAGACCTCCGAGCCGGGCCGCGAAATTTACTCACGCTGCGCCAAGGCCCTGGTCTGCGTCGGACCGGCGGCGAACCAGCCCGCCGATCGCCCCCTCGGTCTGACGCTCGAAATCATCGCGGAAAAAAACCCCTACACGCTCGCCGTCGGCGACGAGCTGCCCGTGCGCCTGCTCTATGAGGGCAAGCCGCTGGCGGACATCCTCCTCGACGCCCGCAACCGCGACGAGCAGGAAAACGTCCAATCCGCCCGCACCAACCGCGACGGCCGCGCCAGCTTCAAAATCACCCGGCCCGGCTTCTGGCTGCTGGCGGCGGTCCACATGACCCCCGCCCCCGAGGGCGCCGCCGCCGACTGGGAAAGCGTTTGGGCGTCACTAAGCTTCGACCTGCCCAAGAAGCCGTCCTAACCACACGCGCAAACCGAACCGCGCCGTCAAACCGAACCGCCCAAACCGAACCGCCCAAACCGAACCGCCCAAACCGAACCGCGACCGTGAGGGAGCGATTCGAATCGACTTACGCCCAACCGATCCAGCCGTGTCAGGATCGAACCTGACAGCAGCGATTCTGGTCACGTGCCGCTATTTGATTGCGGACGCACGGGCCGGAGAGCTCGTGAACTTTTTGCCGGCTCGGATTCTCGCTTTC
>CAYQLG010000117.1:0-12160 GCA_964418235.1 uncultured Planctomycetales bacterium | reverse complement strand
GCGAGAATCCGAGCCGGCAAAAAGTTCACGAGCTCGGAGGCCCATGCTACCCTCGTTTCGAACCCGCAAATTCATGAGTGACGAAACACTTGTCCGCCAACTGCACGAGCGGATGCTGGGGATTGAGAAGCTGCCGAAAGTGAGCCTGAAAGAGCTGCCGTGAGTCAACGGGCCGGGTCTAGGGTTGCATCGAATCCGTTCGATTTTGCAGGAAATGAAGCGTGCGTCCGCGATTTCCCGGCCAAGTGCACACGGCTCCCAAGTGGCAAAACCATCGAGAATTCAGGCCCAAAAACGATATTCCGCAGCGACGGCCAGATATCCTAGCAGGCGTAGTAATAGGCGCATCGAACTCGGTTGTTGGCTTGATCGAACCTCGATGCGCTCTATTCGATTGATTATGAGTTTATCTCAGCCGGTCTACTTGCCCCCGCCACCGCTGCCGCACGTCCATTGACAGGTGACGCTCTGGCAGGTGCATTGGTAGTTTACGCTCTGAACACCCCGAATATCGCAAACCACTTGGGCAGCCGAGTAACAGTCCTCAAACGACGGCGTGCAACCACCGCACGGACTACCGTCCAAGTATGGAGAAGACTGCGCGGCGCCGCTTGCGGTGAGCATCGCATAGAGAGCCGACATGTGTTGAATAGGCGCGGCCTGCGCGGAGGCCGGCAGCAGGCGGGAATCGACGGCGACCTGTCCGACCGAGTAACCATCCGCATCGAGGATGAGTGCCTGCCAGACTGTGCCGGTTTTTTGCGGGTCAAGCAACAGCGTTCGAGCCGCTCCATTCGGCAGCGTCACAACCGCGGCCGTTGTACTGACCACCGCGGCGCGCTCGGCAAATGCGTCCGTGCGAATGTGCAAATCGAGTGTGATGCTCGGACACAGCGTCTTCCCGTCGCTTCGCAAGACTCGACCGTGACCGCGCAGTGCCCACACGAGCGGGTTTTCCGAGGCATAGGGATCGAAGCACAATTCGAAGATCTGATCCTGTGCGTGATGCCGATACGTAATGACAATACCGCCGGCATTTGTCTCGCGACCGGCATCCGCGCCGCCCGCGCATGCCATGGCGAGAACCCATGCTGTCGCCACAGCCGCCACACTCGCCGCATACGATGAAGTTTTCATGTTTTCATCCTCTGCAAGAGTAGAGTATCGCCACCCCGATTGGCGATGGATTATGCGGGGGGGGGGGCAAACCCCGCATAAAGTATTATCAATATATCGGCCTAGCGCCCCACGGTCAATAGGAAATTTGCATTTCCAAAACCAAAAACCAAAGCCCTGCGGCAATCACATTTCGGCTGTGGCTGACTGCGATTCTGGTTGTACCGGGCTTTCAGTCTGAATGGACAGGCAGGATGCCTGTCCCACCCGGATGCCTGTCCCACTCGGAGACCTGTCCCGCCCGGATGTTCCCATTGGCCTTCTCGGAAAAGAAAGATCAATGCGAAGAGCGAAAGCGGACCCGAGCCGGGCCTTCTTTCGCTCATCGTAATTCGCACTTCTTCCTTCAGCTCTAGCAGGTCGTTACGCCGCGGAATGTCGGCGCGTAATCTGGGAAGACCGCCGCGAGGTTCGGATTGTCGAGGCGGTTCTGCACGATCTCCGCGAGGATGTCGCGATAGTCGATCGTGATCGCGAGATCGCGGTCGGCGTAGAGCTGTCCGGGGCTGAGACCCGGCCAATTCGTCAGGACGCGCCCGCCACTGACGTACTCGCCCATGACCATCATCATGCAGCCATAGCCGTGGTCGGTGCCGGCCGAGCCGTTCTGATAGGCGCGGCGGCCGAACTCGGTCATGACGACGACGGTGACGTTGGTGTTGGCGCCGCCGTTGAAGAGGTCGAGGTGCAAGGCGCGGAGGCCGCCGGCGAGTGAGTTCATCAGATTGAACATCGCGCCGCCGGTGAAGACGCCCTGGGCGTTGTGCGTATCCCAGCCGCCCACGTCGATGGCGACGGCTTCGACGCCGACCTCGGCCTTGATCAGGGCCGCGGTGCTCTTGAGCGAGTTGCCGAAACCGTCCGTCGGATAGGCCGCGCCGCCCGCCGGCACATAGCCGGAGAAATTGATCGCATCGAGCAGGTCAATTGTGCGGATCGTGTTGTTGGCGGCGGCCCGCACCAGTTCATTGCCGGGCAGGTCGTAGAGCTGATCGAGCGTGACCTCGCGCTGCGTGACCGTAGTGGACGTGCCCGAAAGGCCATACGTATCGAGATTGGGAATCGGCAGCGCCTGCGGTCCGCCGACCAGCGTCTGCTGCAAGCCGAAGCTCAGACCTACGCCGCGCAGCGCCGACCCGGGAACCAGCGGCGGCGCCGTGGCGAGATGTCGCCCGAGCCAGCCGGTGAAGAGCGTGGGATCGTTCCACTTGCCGATTTCCATGTAGCGCTGGGCATCGAAGTGCGAGCGGTTGGCATTGGTGATGCCGGTCGCGTGGACAAAGAGCAGTTGCCCGGCGTTGTAGGCGTCGAGCAGCGGCGTCATCGCCGGCGGCAGGCCGAAATAGTCAGTGATCGCCGTCGCGCGGTTAGGGTCGGTGCTGTCAGGCCGCGGAATGGTGAGCAGCGGACGCAGCCCTGGCGCGTAATAGCCCGGATCGCCATAGGGCACGCACATCGTCAAGCCGTCGGCGGCGCCGCGCAAGAAGATCGAGATGATGACGTCGCGGCTGGAGCAATCGGCCCCGGCATACGCGACTTTGGGCAGCCACGCGGGCACGGTCGCGAGAAAGGCCGCCGCTCCGCCGCTGGCTTGCAGGAACTGCCGCCGCGAGAGTTCGTTGTATTCGCGGCAGGCATGCTGATCGTGATTCGACATATCCATTCTCCCGAGTTTTTCGAGACAGAATTTCGTTACTTCATCGCCGCGGGCGGCCCGGCGGGAAGCCGGCGCGACCGGCCTTGCGGGCCGGCGCCGCCCGGTATGCACTCAACCTAGAACCACTGGAAGGACGGCGCCCCGAGCGCCAAACCGAGTGCGTCTCGCCGCTGCGTCGTACTCGGGATGTTCGGCATGTAGCTGCGGATCAGATTTTGCTCCGCGGGGGTGAGCGTGCCGCCGAGAATCACATTCAGTCGCGCGACGACCTGATCGCGCGTCGTCGCCGTGCCGAAGACGGCGTTGAAGTCGAAGGTGACTCCGGCGATCTGATTGACCGCGAAAGAAGCGGCAAAATTCCAGCGCGGCAGGATCAGGCCCGACCAATAGTCGAGCGTGTCGGGGTAGCCGTCGGGCGAAGTCCAGCGGAAAGGCGTATGCCCGGTCGAGGGCAGCGTGTTGCGCAACAGTGTGGTGTAGTTCGTGATCGTCGCGCCGACCGCGCGCAGCCCGGAGATGATGTAATGCAGCGGGCGCTTGTATTTCTGTGTGCCGATCGGAACGTCGGGCGAAAGGAAGATCGTGCGGATCATCTCCTTGATGTCGCCGCCGGTGCGCAGGTAGGTGCTCGCGACGCGATCAATCAGCCACGCCGGCGGGTTGTAGCCCCACAGGTGCTTGGTCAGTTTGGTGGCGATGAAGCGGGCCGTGCTGGGATGGACGGCGAGCGCGTCGAGCAGCCGATCACCGTCGGCCTTGCCCAACCCCGGCGGAAGAACCAGCTCATGCTTTGTGCCGGCGAAGATGATCTTCTGACCGTTGTCGTGGTAGTCAGGCCGATACCAGAAGCGCCCTCCCAGGGCCGGGCCGGCGCCGCGGCCGTAGAACGTCCAGCCGGTAAGGGCCCGCGCGGCCTCTTCCACGTCATGCTGCGTGTAGCCGCCGTCGACGCCGAGCGTATGCAGCTCGAACAGCTCGCGGGCGTAGTTCTCGTTGGGTATGCCGACGCGGCTGACGTTGTTGTCGAGATAAAGCAGCATCGCCGGGCTGTGGGCGCTGGCCCGCAGCATGTCGGGGAATTTGCCGAGGGCGTGCGCGCGGATCACTTCGCGGTCATCGACCGTCTTGAGATAGCGGTCATCGCCATTGGTGATGTCGATGTTGAAATGGTCGGTCCAGAACTCGACCATGACCTCCAATAGCTGTCGGCGGGAGTATGTCGCCCGCAGAACCCGAGCGGCCGTCAACTGTGCGGTCGGTGTTGCGCCCACCGGGTAGGTCAGCAATTCATAAGGCGTCAGCGTCAGCGTGTCGAACGCCCCCGGAACCGCCAGGGCCGCATCGACCACCGGGTCAGCTATCGCGGTATGGTTGAGTTGATGCTCAAGATAGCCTTCATAACCGAGCAAATTCGCCGCGGTCAGCTCCTGCAAGGTGCGGCCGAACGTTAGCCGATCCACCAGATACCGAACATCGGGCTGCTGCTCGATCGGGAACGGCCCTTCAAACTTCTCGCCCAGGCCGGGGCCGCTGGACGGCGCCGAAACGCCAAAAAGCGAGCCTGCCTCAGCGAGTTGAGACCAGATTCCGCCGATACCGGCGGCGCCGGTCAATAACGCCCTTCTGGATACGGGTCGATCCTCGGCGGGCCGCGCCTGGCGAGGGCGCGTCTCCGAAGCGACAGGGGTCGATTTCATCACATGACTCTCCTTGTCGGCCGCGCAGGCCTGAACCTGAGTGGTGAACGGACACCAGCGTCAATTGGGTGAAACGTAGCGCGGGCGAGATTATTGCCGGACGTGCCGCTCGGAGCCATGTGGCGAGCGAAATGGCGCTAGAATTTCCCCCATTCGACGACCGCGCCCAACCGAAACCCGTTACGAAATGAACGATCTGAACGTCTCACCCGCGCAAACCGGGCGTGCGACTTCAGCCCAAGCAGCGACCGCAACGCGGCGGCTGGTGTAAACTGGAATCAGGGGCGCGGATCATAGGTCTGCAAGAACTCATCCAGCGTCAGCAGCGCCGCGCCGGCGACACGCGTCAAAACACCATCCGCCGACACATCGTAAAGCCCGTCGCCATCAAAGGCCGCGGGCATCGTCGGCAAGAGATACTCGCGCAAGAGTCCGCCGCGCTGCGGCAGGGCATAGGCGACCAGCGTGCCATCGTCATTTTCAAGCCAGTAACGCCCCGACGGCAGCGTCGTGTCACTATGAATGCCCAGGACCAGCGCGTCGCCCAGCAGGCCATTGCCGACGGGCTGCAGACAGCCCGTGCTGAACAGCGCCGCCAAGGCGATGCCCCAGACCGCCTGGGGGCGTTTCGTGTGTCGGTGGGTGCGCGGGCTGCGCCGATCCCAAGACGATCTCGGCGAATGCGTGTCGTGCATGCGGGGCCTCCTGTGAGCAACCATGTTAGGCCGTCAATTTGATGGACATCCGAGCGCGCGAAGATTCACAAACAGGATCCGTGAGAGGCCCGAAAAAAATGCCGGCCATTGGGCGAGTTGCAATTAGAATGGCGCGAAATGACCGCAAGTCGCTCCGCCAACACACGATAACGACACTATAGCCCCAGTATGATTCCGTCCCTCATTGGCTTCCGTGTATCCAGCACCGTTCGCTGGGAGTTCGCTCTGTGATTTTTGTTGCTCACCCGGGGCATGCGTCAACAGGCTTAACAGGCGAGTCGGAACAAGCCGAGCCGGCGGGTGGGAATAGGCTTCCAGCCTGTTCAGAGCAGGCAGGATGCCTGCTCCACCCTCGCCTTTCAACGATAGGAATATCCGGTTGCCCTAATGCCGCCCGTGAACGTCTTTTTTCAGCGCCGCCGCGCCAATACGCTTAACCCACCCCTCACGCTTTCGCCGGTCTTCACGAGAATCTCCCAGCCGCCGTCGTCGGCCAGCGTTGTCTCGGTGCGCGAGCCGAGCTTGATCATGCCGTAGCGCTGGCCGGCGGCGAGGCGGTCGCCGACGCGTACGCGACAGACGATCCGTCGCGCGAGCAGCCCGGCGATCTGTCGCACACGCACCGGCCCCGGAATCGGTCCGTCGGGTTGCAGCGTGATGGTGGCGGCCTCGTTTTCGGCGTCGGCCCGATCATCGAGCGCGTTAAGAAATCGCCCCGGACGAAATTCGACCGCGCTGACGCCGCCGGCGCAGGGGCTGCGATTGACGTGAACATTCAGCACGCTCAGAAAAATCATGATGCGAATTTCTCGCTGGGCGGCGTCTTGCGTGATGCGCACCACGCGCCCGTCAGCCGGCGCCAGGATCAGGCGCGCGTCTTGCGGACACTTTCGCGACGGATCGCGGTAAAACGAAAGCACCGCCGCCGTCAGCGCTGTCGGCAGCAGCGCCCAGCCGACGCCCAGATAGACGCCGACGGCCACCGCAAGGGCCAGCCCCAACAATGCGATGATGGTCACTTCGATGCGGGCGTAGGAAGCCATGTCGCGGTTATACCCGCGCGCTCGGCGGCGTCGAAGTCGAGCAACATGGTTGACGGGCAAAGCAATCGCAAGCTCGTCCCCCCGCCGCTCCGCCGCCGGGCGGAAGCAGGCTCACGGCCTGTTTCGGTCAAGCCAGGCCTGCTTTCAGCCAGCGCGGGCCGACAAGTTGCGCGCCCCACCTCGTCGCGCCGCGCGATCGGCCCTATGATCTCTGCTCAATGGCATCGATCTGTTTTTACTTTCAAGTGCATCAGCCCTTCCGGCTGCGCCGGTTCAGCATCTTTGATCGTGGCCATGATTACTTTGACGAGACGGCCAATCGCGGGATTCTGCATAAGGTCGCGCACAAGTGCTATCTGCCGACAAACGCGGTGATCCACGACCTGATCCTTCAGCATGAGGGCCGCTTTCGCGTCTCCTACAGCGTCACCGGCGTTTTTCTCGAGCAGTGCCGGCTCTACATGCCGGAGCTGATCGCGTCATTCCAGCGCCTGGCGCAGACCGGCTGCGTCGAGTTTCTCTCGGAGACTTATCACCATTCGCTCAGTTTTCTCTATTCACGCGAGGAGTGGAACGAGCAGATCGCCATGCATCGGCGGCTGATGCAGGAGCTATTCGGCCAGACGCCCACCATCTTTCGCAATACCGAGCTGACCTACAACAACGCGGTCGCGCGGGCCGCTTCGGAGCTGGGCTATCGCGCTGTGTTGTGCGAGGGCGCGGATCACATTCTCGGCTATCGCTCGCCGACGTATCTCTACACCCCGCCCGACGGCATTCCGGTGGTGCTGCTGCTCAAGAATTACCGTCTATCCGACGACGTCGCGTTCCGCTTCGGCAATCGCGGCTGGAACGAGTGGCCGCTGACCAGTGAGAAATTCGCCCGTTGGGTCCATCAGGTCAACGGCAATGGCTACCTCGTCAATCTCTTCATGGACTACGAGACCTTCGGCGAGCATCAGTGGGCCGATACGGGCATCTTCGATTTTCTGCGGCACCTGCCGCGGGCGGTCTTTGAGTTGCCCGACAATGACTTCAAGACGCCGTCGGAAGCGATCCACAGCTACCCAACCAGCGGCGAGTATGACGTGCCCCATATGATTTCGTGGGCCGACACCGAGCGCGACCTGTCCGCCTGGCTTTCGAACGCGATGCAGAGCAACGCCATGCACGAGCTATATCGGCTCGAGGCGACGGTGAAGGAAAAGGGCGATCCCGCCCTGCTGGATGACTGGCGCAAGCTGACCACCAGCGACCACTTCTACTACATGTGCACCAAGTACTTCGCCGACGGCGACGTGCACAAGTACTTCAACCCCTATGACTCGCCCTACGACTCATTCATCAACTTCATGAACGTGCTCGACAATCTCCGCGCTCGGCTGCGCTGAGCGCGCCAAGAGACCATCTGGGCCGCTAGCGACCGGCGGCGCACAAACGCCCTTCTTGGCCGACCGCGGCTGGATGCACGAATCGTACTAAGGGTCCGTCCCACAACGACAATTCGAGATCGGATTAATCCGCTTTTGCCGTCAGACGCGCTTGCAGCTCGGCGACCTGCTTCTCGAGCCGCCGCACGGTCTCGTTCAAGTCCGGCAAGCGCATGACATGAGCGACCTGTCGGCGCATGTCGCGAATGGGAATGGCGGGTTGTCCCAGGACGGTTTCGCCATCGGGCACGCTGTTGGTGACGCCGGCCTTGGCGCCGATCGTGGCGTTGTCGCCGACGCGGATGTGCCCAACGACGCCGGCCTGTCCGGCCATCGTGACGTGATGGCCGACGGTGACGGAGCCGGCCAGCCCGACCTGCGCGACAAAGAGGCAGTGCTCGCCGATGCGCGTGCCGTGGCCGATCGCGATCAGGTTGCTGAATTTCGTGCCGGCGCCGATGACGGTCTTGCCGAGCGTGGCGCGGTCGATCGCGCAGCTCGCGCCGATCTCCACGTCGTCGCCGATTTCGACGATCCCGACCTGCGGAATTTTTACCCAGCGGCCCTGATACGGGGCATAGCCGAGGCCGTCCTCACCGATCACGCTGTTGGCGTGAATCGTGACGCGATGACCGATGATCGTGTCGTCATAAATGACGACGTTGGGATAGAGCAGCACGTCATCGCCGATGCGGCAGCGCGGCCCCACATAACAGCCGGGGTAGATCGTCGCGTTGCGGCCGATGATCGCGTCGGCATCGACCGTCACGCCCGGATAAAGCCGAGCGTTTTCGCCGAGCCGCGCGGTCGGGTGCACGATCGTGCCATCAGAGCGGCGGGCCGTGGCGGCATCGGGCGCCTGGTGCCGACGATACCCATAGACGCGAATGAGCAGCACGGTGATGGCGGCATACGGGTCGTCCACACGAATCAGATCTAGCCCAAGCGGGGCCTCAACCCCCGGTCGCAGCACGATCGCCGACGCCCGCGTCGATTGCAGCAGCTTCTCATACTTGGGGTTGGAAAGAAACGACAGCTCGCCCGGGGCCGCGTCTTCGAGCGTGTTGATGCCTTGAATGAGCCGGGCGGAGTCGCCATCAATCGTCGGCTTCATGCCGAACTGTTCGAGGGCCGCGGCAAGCTCGCCGAGTGTCGATTGCATGCGTCTTCCTGGGCGGCCGGGGCGCCGCCGCTAAGCTTCCAACGAGCGATGCAGCGCTGCCGCTGCGCCCGAAGGTTCATTCAGGCGATTGTAAGGCAACGGTGGCGTAACTGTGAGCCGTCCGGCGCGTTCGCGGAAGCGGAGGTCGGCGTCACGCTAACAGGTAGAACCGGGCATCAGGATCGTTGCTGATCCCGAGCGTGCGAGGGGCGAAACGAATGTCGAGCGCTGCGGAGTGCGGCAACGCACTCGAACGACGCTGGCTACCGAACCGGTTTTTTTGTGTCGCCGCCAGGTATCAGCCGCTCGCAGAGCTTCACCGCTTCGTAGGCTCGATCCGCACTTCCTCGCGCTGGAGGCAAACTCGCATTCGTGCGTACCCGCGTTTCTGACCGATGTCGGACGCCGGCCATGCTGCGAACTCAGCGCATCCATCGGCGAGCAAACCACAGCCGCCGCACCGCGTCGATGGGTTCTGCGGATGTGGCGGCGCGCCGGCGCCACCCGGCATTCCTCAAGCTGATGCGGCGACGTGCTCGCCGTGCCGGCATGCTGGTCTTGATCCAGCTCGTTGCGAGCCGCTGCTGCCTGCGATGCAAGCCAAGCGGCGCATGCTTCCCACGCTTCAAGCTCCCCTTTTACTCCCTTCCCACTTTCCCACCTTCCCTTTCATCAAGCGCCCTACTCGGCGCGGGCCTGGCTTTCCGCGCTGCCATGATAGGATAGATCATGATGGACCACGCCACCTTACTGCTGCGGCGCACCGAGATACGGGCCTTGCTGTCGCTGCCGGCTGCGATCGACGCGATGGCGGCGGCCTTTCGGGCGCATCACTTCGGCCGGTCTTTTGCTCCGCAGCTCATGCACCTCGACGCCGACGGCGGTGAGTTCCACGTCAAGGGTGGCGGACTGCGCCGGACGAACGCGGATGCGGAATCGGGAACCGGCCGGGCCTATGTCGCGCTCAAGGCCAATGGCGGCTTCTTCGGCAATCCGGCTCGCGGACTGCCCTCAATTCAAGGGTTGATCCTGCTCTTTGACGGCGGCGATGGGCGCCTGCTTGCGGTCTTCGACTCGCGCGACATCACCGCGATCCGCACAGGCGCTACCACGGCGCTCGCCGCGAAACTGCTCGCCCGGCCCGACGCGACCACGCTCACGCTGTGCGGCTGTGGCACGCAGGGGCGAATTCACCTGGAGGCGCTCACGACCGTTTTTCCCACCTTGCGCAAGGTGCACGCGTGGAGCCGTGACCCGCAGCGCAGCGCCGCGTTTGCACAGGAGGCGTCCGCCGCGCTGCAACTGGCTATCATCCCTGCGGAGCCGGGCGGTTTGCGAGCCGCGCTCGCCGAGAGCGACCTTGTAGTGACCTGTACGCCCGCGCAAAAACCCCTGTTCCTTCCCGGCGACGTGCGTCCGGGGACATTCATCGGCGCGATCGGCGCTGACAGCCCGCAGAAGCAGGAGCTGGATGCCCGGCTCGTCGCGGAGAGCCGGCTGGTCACCGATCTGCTGGAACAGTGCGCCCACGTCGGCGAACTGCATCACGCGCTGGATGCGGGACTGATGCAGAAAAAAGACGTGCATGGCGAACTCGGCGCGATCGTGGCCGGCGCGGCGGCCGGCGGCTGGAGGCCGGACATCGTCACGGTTTTTGACTCGACCGGCACCGCCTTGCAGGACACCGCCGCCGCCGTGCTCGTGTATCAGGCGGCCCAGGCGCGCGGCGTTGGCGCGAGGCTGGCGTTTCAAACGTGACCATGCGACCGGCGCGAACAGCGCGCCACCTGAGTGCTGAACAAATGGCCTGCGACTGCGCTGATGCTGCGGGCCGTACGGCGCCGCGCTCCACGAGCGTAAGACGCGGCCAAGCCGGCTTTGCAGCGCTGACCTCCGATCCAGAATCGTGAAACATTATGGAAACCACGCCAACACTCCGTGATATCTTCGCCGCGGCCCGGCGGATCGCGCCCTATGCCAAGCGGACGCCGATCCACACATGCGACAGTTTCGATCGGGCCGTCGGTTGTCGGGTCTTCATGAAATGTGAGAACCTGCAAAAGGTCGGGGCGTTCAAGTTCCGCGGCGCGTGCAACGCGGTCTTTTCGCTTTCCGCCGACGAAGCCGGTCGCGGGGTTGTCTGCCACTCATCCGGCAATCATGCGCAGGCCTTGGCGCTGGCGGCGCGGACGCGCGGCGTGCCGGCGCACATCGTCATGCCGAGCAACTCGCCCGGTGTGAAGAAGGCCGCGGTCGCCGGCTATGGCGGACAGATCACTTTCTGCGAGCCGACGTTGCTGGCGCGCGAAGAGACGCAGGCGCGCGTGATCGCCGAAACAGGCGCGGTGCAGGTTCATCCCTATAACGATCCGCGCATCATCGCCGGCCAGGGCACCGCGGCGCTGGAACTCTTGAACGACGTGCCCGATCTCGACGTCATCATGGCGCCGGTCGGCGGCGGCGGCCTGCTGAGCGGCACGGCGATCGCGGCGACCGAGATCAATCCGTGCATTCGTGTTATCGCCGGCGAGCCGGCCGGCGCCGACGACGCGGCCCGCTCGCTCGCCGCGGGGGCGATCCTTCCGTCGGTTCAGCCCAAAACGATCGCCGACGGCCTGCTCACGTCATTGGGCACGCTGACGTTTCCGATCATCCGCGAGCGCGTCGAGCGCATCGTGACCGTCAGCGAAGAGGCGATCGTCGCGGCAATGCGCTTCGTGTGGGAGCGGGCCAAGCTCGTGATCGAACCGTCCGCCGCCGTGCCGCTGGCGGTCTTGTGGGAGCGGAAGCTCGACTTTTCCGGCAAGCGCATCGGCGTGATCCTGTCGGGTGGGAACGTGGACCTGGCGACGCTGCCATGGCACAGCTAGCGCATTCTGAAATATGGTCCGTCGCCTTTCACAGAGCCGCGACCGTAAGGAAGCGGAATTTCACCGACAATCTCACCACTCCCTCACGCGGCTGTCGAAATACTCAGCCGTCGCTGCGGAATATCGTTTAGGGCCTGAATTCTCGATGGTTTTGCCGCTTGGGAGCCGTGTGCACTTGGCCGGGAATTCACGCACGCACGCTTCATTTCCTGCAAAATCGAACGGATTCGATGCAACCCAAGACCCGGCCCGTTGACTCACGGCAGCTCTTTCAGGCTCACTTTCGGCAGCTTCTCAATCCCCAGCATCCGCTCGTGCAGTTGGCGGACAAGTGTTTCGTCACACATGAATTTGCGGGTTCGAAACGCGGGTAGCATGGGCCTCCGAGCCTGTGAATTTTTCGCCTTGA
>CAYQLG010000116.1:0-12355 GCA_964418235.1 uncultured Planctomycetales bacterium | reverse complement strand
GGGGCGCTCGCAGCCGTCGGCGCAGACGCGCGCGCACTTTCAGCCGTCGGGGCGGTCGCGCGTGCACGCTGAGCCGTTGGGGCGCTCGTCGCTGCGTTTGAATCGGCGGCGGGGGTTGAGCTTGAATTGCCGGCGGCGTTGGCCGCTTTGCGATCACCGCTGGCGGGCTGCGCGCGCTTTGCGGGGGTCGCCGGGGTGACATCCGCCGCCGGACGGACGTCTTGGTCTGCGCGCGGCGCGATAGGCGCGGCGGCCCCGTTCGCGCTGCCTGTGCCCGGCGTGTTCACCGGCTCTGCTTGTTGTGTAGGCTTTCGCTCTGGCTCTGGCAATGACTCTGACTCTGGCTCTGGCACTGGCGCAGGCACAGCCGATTCAGACCGCGCATCGTCCTGATCAAGAGCTGAGCTGTCAGGGGATGTTGAGCCGGTTTTCAGGGCGGGACCGACTTGGCCCCCGGCGCCGCCATGAAGAGCTGAGCTGTCCTGGGATGTTGAGCCGGTATTCGAGGCCGTCGCCGCCATGCGGCCGTCCGTGGCGGCTGTTCCCGACGGGACGGCGGTTGCGGCGGTTGCGGCGGCCTGATCGGCCGGCTCGGGCCAGACCAGGATCAGCGTCAGCAGCGCGACGCACCCCATGCCGCCCAGCAGCCACAGGCCGCCGCGCTCGATCTGTGCCGGTCGTCGGCGCGAATACTGACGCACATGCGCAGTGTAGCAGCCCGCCGTTCGCCGACCCAATCCGATTGCAAAAACGAACGCATGCTCGCGTTTTGCCCGGCCGGCTGCGGTCCGCCGGCCTTCGCAGGGGGGGGCAGGCTTACCTTGCCGGCTGGGAGAGGCTTGCGTTGCCGGGTGGGACAGGCTTCCAGCCTGTCTAGCGCGGTTTGCGTGAGATGTTCATGATTGGGTCGCATGCATGTTGTTGGGTGGGATGCGCTCGCCGTACTCAGCGTGAGCACGTTGATGCGCCCGGCATGCTGATCACATGGAGCACCGCGAAAGCGGGCCGCGCAACGTCGCCTGGCAGAGCCTCGACCGTTGCTTGGAAGAGCCTCGACCGTTGCTTGACAGAGCCGCGACCGTCAGGGAGTGGTTGGATTTGCCGCGCATCTCCGTTTGCTACGAGGCTGTCGAAATGCTCGCAACATTCATTTTCGACAGTCTGTCGAGCGACTAGCGTCGCATCGATTCCCCAGTCTGTTGCAACAGCAGAAAATCGGCGCGGCTTCGTTGGACTACTGCGATAGTCTCGTGAGGAAGCGATTCGAATCAAGCCGCACATGAATACTGAACCGTCGTTGGGATACGCTCGCGGCCCTCTTGTGATTCCGACGGGCGAGGCGACCCCATCGCCACGCCGCTGACGCCGACGGCGGGGTGAGCGGCTAGGTCAGGCGCGAACGGCCTCGAATCGCTTCCTGACGGGCGCGGTTCGGCTCGGTGTGGCGCGGTTCGGCTCGGCCGCATGACCTGCCATCACCCGCCGCTACTTGCCGCTACTTGCCGCTGAAGACCTTGAACAGCCGCGTGACCGGGTCGTAATACTCGTCGACGACGCGCTCCTTCATCGGGATGATCGCGTTGTCGGTGATCGTGATGTGCTCGGGGCAGACCTTCGTGCAGCACTTCGTGATGTTGCAGTAGCCCAGGCCGTGGTTTTCCTTCAGGTCGGGGATGCGGTTCTCCGTGTCGAGCGGGTGCATCTCCAGCGCCGCCGTGTGCACGATGAAGCGCGGCCCGATGAACTCGGCGTGCTTGTCATGCTCGCGCAAAACGTGGCAGACGTTCTGACAGAGGAAGCACTCGATGCACTTGCGGAATTCCTGCACGCGCTCGACGTCGGATTGCTGCATGCGCCAGGTGCCGTCGGCGGCGTCGGGCTTGCGCGGCTTGAAGGGCTTGATCTTCCGCTTGACCTCAAAATTCCACGAGACGTCGGTCACAAGGTCTTTGATCAAGGGGAAGGCCTTCATCGGCTCGATCACGACGCCGCGCTCCAGCGGCAGCTCGTCGCAGCGCGTCATGCACATCAGGCCGGGCTTGCCGTTGATCTCGGCGGAGCAGGAGCCGCACTTGCCGGCCTTGCAGTTCCAGCGGCAGGCGAGGTCGGGGGCCGACTCGGCCTGAATCTGATGAATGGCGTCGAGCACGACCATGCCCTCGCCGACCGAGGTCGTGTAGGAAGCAAAGCCGCCGCGGTCCTTGTTGCCGCGCCAAACGTGAAAAGTGGTCGTGGACATCTATTCAGACTCCTGGTCAATCATCGTCGTGAGAACGGCCAACAAGCGCGGGATTCCACTCTCGACAATATCCCAAACGGTACGATCATCGATCTCGCCGTAGCCATGCACCCATTTGTGCCGAAAACCGATGATCGATTTTAGTTCGGAGACACGAGCGGCCACCTCGGGCGCAACTTTGGTAAGCCGCGAGGCCGCTTCACCGATGAGGATGAATTTTCGTTCAATCGCCGCGCGCAGCACTTCATCATCCAGATAGTGGGCCAGCGTTCGGCCGGCCGCGAATCTTGTAATGCTCTCCGAAGCCATGCGCATGTCTTCGAGCAGTTTTAGCCACTCAAGCGGCATAGAGCACCCGCCGCGCGGCGTCGATCGATTTTCGGAAAAAGCGGTTTCGGATCGCGCTCGGCATCACAAGATCGATCCGTCGACCGAATAAGCGCTCCAGGGCGAGTTCGAAGTCGAAATAATTCGGCGCGATTTCTCCGCCGGGCAATTCTTCAAACTCAACCAGAAAATCGAAGTCGCTCCGTGCGGGATCAAACGTGCCCCGCGCCGCCGAACCGATTACCTCAAGCCGCGTAACGTGGTGCAACCGGCACAAAGCGAACAACTCGTCCAAGTGCCCGGTTAGCTCATCGGGCAGCGGCGGCAACTGGTCCTCCGCGCGAACAGCGATCACTTCTGCTCCTCGATCACCTGCTTCAATTCCGCCGGCACGTCGGGCACCGGCTCGCGGCGGAGCTGCATCTGGCCGTCCGGGCCGCGGGTCAACACCAGATTGTACCGGCCCCATTCCTCGCTCTTGCCGGGATAGTCGTCGCGGAATTGCGCCCCGCGGCTTTCGCGCCGCTCGAGCGCCGCCCGCGTAACCGCCTCGGCGCAGACCAGCAGGTTGTGCAGATCGACCGCGGTGTGCCAGCCGGGGTTGTAGTCGCGGTTGCCGTCGCAGCCGGCCTTGGCGGCGCGGGCCTTGAATTTCTGAATATTCTCGAGGCCGCGGGCCATCTCGGCCTCGGTGCGGACGATGCCGACCAAATCCTGCATCGATTGTTGCAGGTCGTACGTCACTTGATAGGGCGACTCCGCGCCTTCGCGCTCAAACGGCTGCAGCGCTTCGCGGATCGCGCCCTGCACCTCGTCTTCGCCGATGCACGCTGCCGCGTTCTCCTTCGCAAAGCGGGCGGCGTATTCGCCGGCGATCTTGCCGAAGACGATCAGGTCTGAAAGCGAGTTTCCGCCCAGCCGATTCGCGCCGTGAAGGCCCGCCGCCACTTCGCCGGCGGCGAACAGCCCCGGAACGGTCGTAGCCATCTGCGAGTCGGGATTCACGCGAATGCCGCCCATGCAGTAGTGCGTGGTCGGGCCGACCTCCATCGGCGTGGTCGTGATGTCGAGACCGGCGAGCTGCTTGAACTGGTGATACATGCTCGGCAGCTTCTTCTTGATGTATTCGCCGTCGATCGTTTTTCCGTTCGCGTCCTTCTGCCCCTTGATCCAGGCGATGTCGAGAAACACGCCGCCGTGCGGGCTGCCGCGGCCGGCCTTGACCTCGCGATTGATGCAGCGGGCGACGTGGTCGCGTGTCAGCAACTCCGGCGGTCGATTGGCCGACTTGTCGCCGATGACATAGCGCCAGCCCTCCTCGACATCTTTCGCCGTCTGATTGCGATAATTGTCGGGGATGTCGTCATACATGAAGCGCTGGCCGTCTTTGTTGAGCAAGCGTCCGCCCTCGCCGCGCACGCCCTCGGTCACGAGAATGCCGCGCACGCTCGGCGGCCAGACCATGCCGGTCGGGTGGAACTGGACGAACTCCATGTCCATCAGCTCCGCGCCGATGTCATAGGCCAGCGCCTGCCCGTCGCCGGTGTATTCCCAGCTATTGCTCGTGATGCGGAAGGCCCGCCCGATGCCCCCGGTCGCGAGGACGATCGCCTTGCTCTTCCAGAGGTGAAAACGCCCGCGCTCGCGGTCGTATCCCAGCGCGGCGCAGACCCGCCCGCCTTGCTTGAAGAGCCGCGTGACGGTCATCTCCATGAAGAACTCGATGCCCGTGTGCACGCCGTGATCCTGCAAGGTGCGGATCATCTCGAGGCCGGTGCGGTCGCCGACGTGCGCCAGGCGCGGAAAGCGATGTCCGCCGAAGTTGCGCTGCAGAATGCGGCCATCCTGGGTGCGGTCAAAGACCGCGCCCCACGCCTCCAGCTCGCGGACACGGTCAGGCGCCTGCTGCGCGTGGAGCTGCGCCATGCGCCACTGGTTCAGATATTGTCCGCCGCGCATCGTGTCGGCGAAGTGCACCTTCCAGCTATCACGATCATCCACATTGGCCAGCGCCGCGGCGACGCCGCCTTCGGCCATGACGGTGTGGGCCTTTCCCAGGAGCGACTTGCAGACGCAGCCGACCTTCAGCCCGGCGGCGGACGCCTCGATCGCCGCCCGCAAACCCGCGCCACCCGCGCCAATGACCAGCACGTCGTGTTCATGAACCAGATACTCGATACTCATCGCGACGGCTCCTCGTTTGCACAGTTTCCGCAAGAGTTTATGCGGAGCGGGCCGCAACGCAATCAGCACCAGATTGCTTTCATAACTGCTGGAAGGGCATGTGCCAAAACCCGGTTGGGTTTGCGGCATGGCCCGCCTACCGAACCCCGTTCGAGGTCGGTGGGTCTTTGCCAAACAACAAGTAGAGACCCACGCCCGCGAATGCGGCGCTTGCCGTCACGAACTCGTACGATCCCCGGACGGATGAGAACAGGAACGAGCCCGAACCCGCCAGCACCACCATCAAGCCCGCCCAGGACGCAGCGTGGTTACGACTCTTCATTCGGGGCACCTTGCTCCAGTAGTTGCATGACACGCCGATAGCCGGCGTCGGTCACTTTGTATTGCTTGCGGGCCTGCCGCGTCGTACCGCTCTTTCTGACTTGGATCAGCAGCGCGGGTTTGGCCGTTTTCAGCGACTCAAGAGTGTCGGTGATGTTCCCGACCGCGTGCCCGAGGTGCTTGAGCTCGCTATTGACCTCGAACCCGGTAAGCGCGGTCTTTCCATTGCGATATTGCAAAAACGTCGCCACGACCAGAGCCCGTTCTGCAGCCGTCTTGGCGTGCACCGCAGCAACGAGATCGCCTACTGTACTGAAACCTTGCAGACCATCAGCCGTTGCGATCGGGCTGCCGTTGGAACTGCCGGATGCGGGGGCGAACGGGGGGTGTGCTGGGTTTGCTGAAAGGCCCTTCAGTTGCAGTTTTTCAGCTACCCAGCGCAGTATGCGATCCTGTTCCGTCTGCTCGAAGTCTCCGAGTGTTTTCAGGATGCTCTGAACGGCCTCGATGTCACGAAAGTCCATGCGTATCTCCTGTTATTGGCGAACCGTCTCAAATGTAGTCGATGTCTGATCCAATGTAAAGTCCAATGTTAAGACAATAATATTAGACGGGCTTAGTTGCCGATTCCGGCCGGGTGCCATGCCGACGGCTTTTGCGTCGGCATGTTTTGATGCATAGCGCGGCATGCGCGAGCCTCTGGCACTTCTTCAACGGGCTGTTGCGGACTCGCCGGCCTCGGTGGCTGGTCCGTTCGGGTGCGCGTGCCACTGTTCGAAGAGCGGGCCGCGCGAACCGATGTTAATCTTGCCGACGAGCTTTCGCAGTCCGCTCGTAACACCTTGCGAGTTGCTCGCGGCCCGATGAATCAGCGCCGGTTGCCGCAGGCGGCACGATTCTCCGAGCGGATTTCGCGGCGGGCAGCCTCGCCGGCGGCCCCAAACGCTACCCCATATTAAGGCGAACAACTTACCCAAGTTGGCGGCAACACGTCACAGCGGGCCGCTGCCCCTCCGATTCAGCGCCGCTCGGGGGGGTAGGTCGCCAGCAACTCCGCCCGGCTTGAGACATCCAGGCGGCGATAGAGTCGCGACACGCGCTTGTGCAGCGCGGTCGGCGTGATGTTCAGTCGATGCGCAATCTGTTTTTCCGACGCGCTCGTGCAGAGCGAATCATAGGCGGCCCGCAACGCCGGCGGCAGCTCACGCAGGCGCACTTCGGCCAGTGTCATGCCGAGTTGATCGATGAGCGGGCCAAGCTCTTCGATGAGCAGCATCAGCAGCCGCCGCTCGCGCTCCCGGAAGGCGCGCTCGCCGGCGTCGCGATTGAGGTAGACCTGCACCTGGAAGCCGATCGCATTCGCCGGCCGCGATGCGATCATCCATTCATCGCAACCCGCGGGCTGCATGTAATGCTGATAGACCGGCGAGCCCAGCCAGAATGATCTCGGCATCATCGCCGGCCGCAGGTAGACGCCGGGGTGGTTGATGTTCATCTCCGGCGGAATCGGTCCGGCGCCCATGTCGTGTTTGTTCAGCAGCTCGGTCCCAAAGCGCATCAGGCTGGCCCGTTCTGCCGTCGTCATCGCGCCTTCGACGTGCAGCCAGTTCGCTTGCACCGGCTCATGCAGCGCCGTGCCGCGGCTGTCCGCGAGCGATACGACGTTGGCGCCAAACATGCGGAGCAGTCCCTGGCCCAGATGCTGCAAGCGAGTTGTGCGATCATGGGGCAACTCGGCCAATTCACGCGCCAGGCGCAGCGCCTGGCGCACCTCGTCAAAGCTCACCCGCTGCGCGTGCCCGGTCATAGCGCATCATTCCGCCGTGGTTGTTCATGAGAAGTCACCTCGGCCACTGTGCATACGCTGCGCACAGCCCGAAAGAAGCCTGTCGCTCATGGCGTGGTCATGGTTGATTCGGCATGGGCGGCGCTGGCATTGCGGTGCTGTCTCTCAATAGAGACATTGTACCCATCCCGGCGCGCTGGTAAGAAGAGGGGGGAAGGAAATCTCGCGATCGATCCGACGTTGTCCCGGTGACCCCTGTAGATCAGATCTCTTTGGATGGCAATTGGTCATTCGAGGGCTGTTTTTTGGGGCAATCGTTGCGCCGCCGATCAGTCCGAAATAGGCGTAGCTCACGCAGAGAGAGTTGGCCGACAGCCCGCCCGCGCCCGCATCCGGCGCCGCGCAGCAGCCCCGCGACTGTGAGCAGCGCCACGACCGCAAGCAGAGCCGCGACCGTGAGGAAGCGGTCTTCAATCCCCGCGCCAGCGATCAGGAATCTCCAGCGCGAAGCATGACAACCCGCCGTCGGCCACGGAGGGCCGACGCTACAGCGCGTCATCCCGGTTTTTCGGCAAGCTGTAGCGTTGGGGCTCCGTACCCAACGCCGGGTCGGACGGGCGTCATGTGCGTGCGGCAGCCGCCGTCGGCCGCTGTGCGCCCGCCGTCGAGAACAAGGAATTCTCCGTCGGCCACGGAGGGCCGACGGTACCGATCAGAACGCCGCCCGTTCGGCTATTACGGGTTGGCCGGGTCGAGCACGATCACGCTGGCCGGCGCGACCGAGACCTGCGTCTGACCGTTGCCGGTGATGTAGACAAACACGTGGTACGTGTCGGGCGCGAGCGAGCCGGGAACCTGCCAACTGAACGTGTCCTGCACGCCGTCGCCGCCGGCCGAGCGGCCCGAGAGAATCTCGATTTCCGCCAGATCGGTTTGTGAGCCAGGCTCGTTTTCCTGCGGGCGCGGGTCGTCGTCAATCGTGATGCGAATCGTGCCGACGCTATCAGGATCGTCGTCGCGCCAGCGGATCGTCACAAACTGGCCCGCGTTGACGCGCTGCACCGTCGCCGGCTCAAGGGCGGCCACGACCGGCTGATCTTCGACCGCGCGGCGGAAGATCAACCCGCCGCTGTCGTCGCTGCGCGGCTGCTGACCATCGCCAAAGATCGTGACAAAGAGCCGGTAGCTGCCGACGGGGACGGCCGCGCCGCTGGAATCGTTGCCGTTCCAGACAAATGTGTCGCGTTCGGTTTCGGCTTCGATCAGCCGCTGCGAGAGAATCGTGATTTCGTTGCCGTTGGTGTGATTGTCGTCCGGGTCGATGCGCAAATCAGCCAGTGTGTCGATGCCCTGATTGATGCCGTACTCGATGGTCAGCGGGGCGTCGCTCACGAGGAATGTCCGATCGGCGTCGGGCGAAATGATGCCAAACGCCTGCGGCTGGCGGACGGTGATCTGCACACCATCGACGGTGAAGTCATCCAGCGGGTCGTCGATCAGGCGTGCAAAGAGCCGGTAGACGCCGACGGGGACGGCGGTGTTGTCGGCGTTGTTGCCGTTCCATTGCAGCTCATCATCCGCGGCTTCGGTCGGCAGCGGCTCGTTGCGGCTGATGATGATCTCATTGCCGTTGTTGTGGTCGGCGTCGGGGTCGAGGGCGATCTCGGCGGTTCCGCCGGCGTCTTCGTTTCCGGCGTTCCAGGCGATCCGCAGATTCGGCCCGCCGATGTCAAACGTCTCGTCGATCGTCGGGGTGAGGAAGCGGAACGACGGCGGCGTGTCGATGCGCACAACACCTTCGGCTTCATCTTCAAAGGTAAGGTCGCCGGTCGTGACGCGGCCGATGATCGTGAAGGAATCAACAAAGCCGGTGGTGTTCCATTCAAACGTGCCAAAGCCGGTCTTGCCGGGCACCTCCAGATCGGTCACCAGCGCGGTACGGCTGAGATTTCGGCGTGACTCGGCAAAGAGCGAGACGCGCGCGGTCTGATTGGTGCGGTTGCCAACGCTCCAGTCGATGCGGACGATGCGCCCCGGCGGAATGTCGATGTCCGCCGCCGGCGTCTCGATCGAGATCGCCAGGTTAATGCCCTGAATCGGCGTGGTGCGGGTGTCATCCGCCAGCGGGATGCAGGTAGCGCCAGTGGACAACACGACAATCGCCAGCAATCCGAGACAGGTCATTCGCATAAAGACACCGATTCTCCACAAGGCCTACGCCCATCGTCGCCGGTTTGTTCGCCGCGCTGTTACGCGCGGCGCGCAGGCCAATATCTTATCGGCGGCTACGGGTGTTTACGACAGTCTGACCTGAACGATCCGGTCGACCAGCCGTGCAGGACCAACAACCTGCCCATCTGCCCGGTCCTGCGCTATCCCGGTCCAATGCGCTAGCTTTTCAGCCGATCGTGCACAGGGGGCGCCGCTCGGGGCGGCATCGCAGACGGCACGCATGCCCATTATTCGGCAGCACAGGGGCGGGTCAAGACATGCTCAAGCGGCGACGCCATGACGCTTCGCGGGGCGGCCAGGTTCAGCGCCGGTTCCTGGCAGGCCGCACAGTCGCCGTTCGTCTATCGACACAGGCGCTCTGGGGTCAAGCTCGAATGATGATTGGCACAGAATTCGCCCAATAGTCGTCCGCAAGCGCCGGCCTGCTCCAGGTGGACGGCGTGGCCGCCATCGAGCCAGGCCACGCGGGCCTGTCCGAGCCGCTCGGCAAGCAAGAGCGCGGTTTCGGGGGGCGTGACAATGTCCTGTCGCCCCCAAACAAGCAGCGCCGGCGCTGCGATCCGGCCCAGTTCATCCGCCCGCAAAAACGCCGGCGGAATCGTTCGTGCCAGTGAGAGCAGATTGCGGGCCAGGTCACGCAAATGCGGATGAGCGCGGGCGCGATAGCTCTCGATGTAGGCTTTGATCTGCGGCTCGGCATGCGCGGCCGAATTGACAAACATCCGCTCGAGGCTCGCCTGCGCGATGCTCTCGAGGCCGGTGAAGGCGGGGAAGCGGCGGCGATTCTGCTCGATTTCGGCGATGCCCCCGACCGTCACCAGAAACAACCCATCGGCGCGCTGCCCGGACCGGGCCGACAGGTGCAGCACGATGTGCCCGCCGAATGAACTGCCCGCGAGGATGACCGGCAAGCGTGGATCGATGCCGGCGGCGGCGATTAGCTCCATCGAGCCGTGCGTCAGCCGGTCAAAAGTGAGCGGCTCCGCGCGGGCCTGCTCAAAATGAAAATCGATCCAGACCAGATCGCTGTCGGCGGCGAGATCGGTGTGCGCGAGGGCCAGATCCCATTGGCCGCTGTCGCCGAGCAGGCCGTGAAAGAAAACGATTGTGCGGCGAGCACGCGGCGCTCGCTGCAAGCGTAAGGTGATGAAGTCGGAGGTGGCGCGAGTACACCGCGCGGGCGCCGTGGAGGCGGGCAAACGCGAATCGATGCTGCCGGAAAAAAATCGGGGGGGCTCCACCGGCGTAGGATTGGAGCATGGCACACATAGCGATGGCGTGTCCGCAACGCGGTCCCCGCCGAATGGGCATTCGTTCGAATCTTGTTTCAAAGCCGATTCCAGCACACGGCTGCGCCCGGCAGCGCACCGCGAAAGTACCTTGATAGACCCGTGTAAGCTACAGGCGTTAGGTCCAAACGGCGAGTAATCAAGGCGGGGTGTCTGGCGGGTCGTAAGCCGCCGCCGATAAGTCGCGCTATCATGGGAGCAACCAAGGAGACCCTGATGTCAGACCATGCCGCGTCGGTCGATTCACCCGCGAAGCTGGCCGCCGAAGTTCCGGCTTGGCGGCTGGTTGACGAGCATCATCTGGCCCGAGAGTTCACATTTCCGAATTTTGTGGAAGCGCTGGCGTTTGTGAATGCGGTCGGCGCGATCGCGGAGGAACTCAATCACCACCCCGACATTTCGCTCACGTGGGGGCGCGTCGGCATCGTCACCTATTCACACGACATCAACGGCCTCAGCCCGCGCGATGTTCGCCTGGCGCAGCGGATCGATGCGCTGGCAGCGCAACGCAAGCCGAGATAACACCCGCGCAGGCGGCAATCGCATGACTTGTCACGCTTCAATGGGCGAGGAGTGGATGGGCGATCTTTGGATCGCCGCACGACCGGCGCGGAAATGCCTTCGAAGAAACCTTACGGATGCGGCTCGACCGGCGGCAGGTGCTTGACGAGGATCAGGCACGGATTTCGGCCCCAGAAGCCGATTAATTCTTCGAGCGGCTTAAAGCCGGTCGCCAGGTAGAACAGCCGAGTCTTGTCGTAGAACTCGCACGGGCGCGAAGGGCCTTGGGTTTTCACCTGCAGCAATGTGACGCCCCGGGCCATGCACACGCGCTCGATGTGCCGGATAAGTTCGCGCCCGATGCCGCCGCGGTGGAGTTCCGGCCGGACCGCCAGGCAGTGAATCTCCGCAGCGCAGGGGAAATGGTCATGCAACGTGATGAACCCGACCGCGCGATCGGCAGCCATCGCGAGCCAGGTCGGATAGCGCCGCGTATCAGCGACGTATTCAACGAGTGACTCTTCGATGCCGAACCAATCGGGCAACGCGCGCAGGATTTCCTCGCATGACGCTTGATCGCCATCGCACCATGGCCGGATCGTGATCGTCATGCCGGACATGTTACTCCTCTCGATCGCTGCGTTGGCGCGGGGCCGACACACGGGCCATGTCGATGAGTCGGGAGTGTAACAGGCGGTGCTTCGCCAGTTGGTGGGCCGGCCGGCCGGCTCGGACTGTAATCACAAGCCGTCTGTCACGAAGAAGCCATCGGCCGCGGAGACGCCGTCGGTCGCGGTCGGGCGACGCTACAGCGCGAATGTCGTCGGTCGCAGCGAGCCGACGCTGCAGGACTTCTCGCGCCGCAAGTGGTCGCTCCGTGGTCGCGGCCCTGATCCTTCGCCCGCGGGCCGGTACACTCTCCGGCGTCTGGGCCAGTAGCCCAATGGCAGAGGCAGGGGACTTAAAATCCCTTCAGTATGGGTTCGACTCCCATCTGGCCCAATCAGTCGCATCCCGGCCATTGTTTCGCGCCAGTGCCGGCAATGACCGGCCGGCAATCCGGCGTAACATTGTTCAACGAACGTGGGAGTTGTTCTCCGCTCGTGCGGGCGATTAGATGCACTTCGTGTAGAGCGCGGCGCTCTGGGCGGCGCTGGCGAGCAACAGCGCCCATTCGGATCGAGGCTAAGCGGAGGAAGCCGAGATGCGGAGGAAAGCGATCCCCGGCGGTTGCCGAAAACAGGTCCGGCCCGCAGGATGTCGTGCGAACGAACAGCCCCGCCAGTTACCGCTGAGAATGCGCACGCCGCTGTCGAGATTGAGCGTGCTCGTGGCGGAATATCCGGAAGATTGAAAAGTTCACGCGCTCAGAGTCCCATGCTCGCCTTGCTGACTAACCTGCAGATTCAAGTGTGACGATGCACTAGGCCGCGACGACGGCGGCGTTTTTGCGGGCCAGTTCGACCAGCTTGTCAA
>CAYQLG010000115.1:0-12767 GCA_964418235.1 uncultured Planctomycetales bacterium | reverse complement strand
GCCGACCCGGCCGCAAGCTGCGCCGCGCGGTAGCGGTCGTAGCCGGCGAAGGCCTCGTCGCCGCCGTCGCCCGTCAGCGCGACCGTGACGTGCTGCCGCGCCGTGCGCGCCACGTAATATGTCGGGATCGCCGACGAATCGGCGAACGGCTCATCGAAATGCCAGGCCAGCGTGTCGAGCAGGTCGACCGCGCCGGGCGTGATGCGCTCTTCGTGATGCTCGGTTTGAAATCGCTGCGCCACGAGCCGGGCCGGGCCGCGCTCGTCATATGCCGCTTCATCAAAACCAATCGTGAATGTGCGCAGCGGTGAGACGCCCAGCGCCCGCATGAGCGCGACGACCACCGCCGAATCAATCCCCCCCGACAGAAACGCCCCAAGCGGCACATCCGCCATCAGCCGCTTTTCGACGGCGGCGCGCAAACGCAGGTCCAACTCGTCGAGCGCGGCGCGGTAATCACTGGCATGCTCAACATGCCCGGCGGCCGCAGGCGCCGGAGGCGTGTAGTACGTCCGCGGCAAAGGCATGCCATCCGGCGGCGTCGCCTGTGCGGCCGAGACTTCGAGGCAAGAGCCCGGCGACAGCTTGGCGACGCCGCGATAGATCGAGTGCGGCGCGGGCACATATTGCAAGACGAGATAGTCATGCAGGGCCTGCGGAGCGATGCGCCGCGGGAAGCCCGGCAAGGCGAGCAGCGCCTTCGCTTCGCTGGCGAAATAGAGCCGCCCGGCGTGCACGCCATAGGTCAGCGGCTTTTTGCCGAAGCGGTCGCGCGCCAGTAACAGCCGGCCGCGCTCCTCATCCCACAGGGCGATGGCAAACATGCCGGCAAGCTGCCCGAACATGTCCGGGCCGGACTGCTCATAGAGATGCACGAGCGTTTCAGCGTCGCCGAGCGTGCGGAAGACATGTCCGCGCGCCGCGAGCCGGGCGCGCAACGCGCGATAGTTGTAGATTTCGCCGTTGAAGACGGTCCAGATGCGGCCCGTTTCATTGCTTAGCGGCTGATTGCCGGTGGCCAGGTCGATGATCGCCAGCCGCCGAAAAGCCAGCCCACAGCGCCCGAGCGGGTCGACATAAAAGCCCGCGTCATCAGGGCCGCGATGACGGAGCGGCTCGGCCATAGCGCGTAACTCGGCAGGATCGATCACTGCGCCCGGATCAAGACTTATCACGCCGGCAATTCCACACATGCGCGGGATGATAGCCCACGGCCAGCGCCGGCCGGAATCAATGAACCAGCGGCAAGGACCCGGCTTCTGACATACGATTCTGCGCAAAAAGCCCGTCAGGCTTCGCGGCAGGCCAGCGCTGTCGCCGCCTCGGGCACGCCGATGTCGAGCACCAACACGCGGCCCAGCCAGGGCCGCGCCGCGTCGGATGCGAAGCCGACTTTCTCCGCCACGAAGGTCAGTGTGAGATCGGCGCGAAAGGTCGGGTCATGGGCCGTGCCGGCGTCGGCGTCCAAGCCGCTCGGTATATCAATGGCAATCCGGAGCGCATCAGACCGAGCGTTGGCCCAGCGAATCAGCTCCGCAGCCGCCGCGCGCGGCGCGCCCCGCGCGCCGCTGCCCAGCAGCGCATCGACCAGCGCGCGCGGCGCTGCCGCGCCGCGGCGGCCAAGCTCGACGGGGTCTGTCGATTGGCACAGACTTGATAATGCCCGCTCCGCGGCTTCGATCGCCGTGCCGATCTCAGCGCGGTGAATCGCGATTCCCATGCGCGCTGCGATGTAGGCGTTGACCGCAGCATCGCCGCGCAATTGCTCCGGCGGCAATGTGGCGACAATCACCACGGGCTGGCGGGCGTTCGCCAGGTGCCGCGCGATCACATAACCGTCACCGCCGTTGTTGCCCCCGCCGCAGAGGATCATGACTGGTCCGGCGAGCGAACTGTCCTGTGACGCTTCTCGCGCCACGTTCGCTCGCGCGCACAGTTCGGCATAGATGGCGGCGGCGGCGTTTCGGCCGGCGTTTTCCATCAGCACCAGCCCGCTCATGCCGAATTGTTCCAGCGCGATTTGATCAACGGCGCGCGCTTGGGCGCACGTCAGCGCGGCGCCGCTGAAATAGGGCAAGCTCATGAACATCCCAGCAGTGTAGCGCGCCGCGAAACCGCGGCAGCCATGCGTCCATCGCATGATTGCCGGCGGCGCGACAAGGACAGCGTTGGACCGTCAGCTTGCCCGCCTTCGACAGGCGGGCAGCCTGGACCAGCCAATCTCGTTGATGGGGGTCTTAGGGCGTTGCCAGATCACGCGCCGGAATAACCAGCGTACGTTCATCCACGCTCGGCGGTGGATTGCCGCTCGGTTGCGGCGGAGAAATGGCCTGTGCCGCGCCGGTCTCAGGCGCTCCGGCCGAGACGCCCGTCTCGGCGGGCGCATTCGGGGCGGCGCCCAGAGCCGCAGCCGCACTCGGGGCCTCCGCCGCGGCGGGCAAAGCAAAATGATCCACCAGTTCATCGAGCAGACGACGCTCCAGCGTGCGGTTGCGACGCACGCGCGTCCACGTGATGTTCTGACTGGGGGCGAGCGCGGCATCGCTGTTGATCGCGGTCTCATCCCCCGGCGCGTCTGACAGCCGCGGATTCAGCGGGCGCATAGCGCGATCGCGGCCGGTGTCTTTGCGTTCGATATCGACGCGCAGCCGGGCCACCGAGCCGCTGCCCGAAGGGCTGACGACAAGCTGTGCTTGCTGCCGCATGCGCGAGCGGCCCCGATACAGATCGCGCGCGCTGTCGCTTTCGCTCTCGGTCGTGTATTCCGACGGAGCCGAGACCAGCTTGCGGCCCGTCTCGCGCGCCGCGACGCGGCCAAATTCCCGCCGCAGCAACACCGCGCCATAGTCGAGCACTTCCTCCGGCGTGGCATCAACCACGCGCTGGGCCGCATCGCCCGGGACCAATGCGGGCCCGCGCGGCGCGCCGCCATCTCCCGCGCAGCCGGTCAGAACCAGCGCCGCTCCCAGCGTCAGCATGAATATGGCGCCGTGGGGCCGCGCCAACCGCACTCGATCGCGACTCGCCCGTCCTGCGGCACTTTGCATTACTTCGGTCCTTCCTGCCCGCCGGTCGGCGGAGTTGATGGATTCAGCAACTGCTCCAGCGGAACGCTCGGCGCCGCGTTGCCCGGCGGCAGAATCGGAGGCGGCGTCAGCCCCGGCGCCTTGGGCGGCGGCAGCACGCCCTCACCCCGCAGCATCCTGCTGTAGCGTGAGATGATCGACCCGCTCAGGTCGAGCTTCGACGCCTCATCGAGGTGCGCCAGGCCCAGTTCACGATTGCCGGAGTGATACTCCACATAGCCGAGCAGGAACATCAAACCGGCATCCGGCCGTTGCGCCAAGCGCTTCATCAGGTCAGACCGCCGGGTTTCGAGAATCTCGGCCCCGCCGACCAACGACGCCAAATCAATCGGAAAACGCGACAGATCCGGGAAGATCTCCAACCCTTCCACCAGTGACTTGGCCGACGAGGAGTAGTCGCCCGCGGCCAGGTACGCATGGCCCTTGCCGATCAATGGCAGCGGGTTGGTGCGGTCCATCGTGTGGGCAAAGTCATAACGAGTCGCGGCTTCGTAGTACTGGCCGATTTCCATCAAGCTTTCGGCCTTCAGCAATTCGTCATTGAGCGCGGTCCGGCCCGCGCCGTGCAGGTCACGCAGCGGCGTCTTCGTCAGCCGCGATAAGTATTCACCCGGCGACGCATTCTGCAGCGGGTTGCCGCCCGGCCCCTGCGTCGGTTTGCCGTCGGCGGACTGCGGGCCGCCGGCATTCGGACCGCCCAGCGCCTCGAACGACTTGGGCTTCATGAATTCTTCGATCTGCTTGAACCAAATCGCATCGGGATCGCGCTGATAGCTCAGCGCCATCCGCATGTCATTGAAGGTGTCGCTGCCCGGCAGCAGCGTCGGGTCAACCGCGCTGGCCTGCAACTTGGTCAATTCATCCAGACGCTGTTTGCGGGCCGCTGCCTCGACCTCCGCCGGCGGCACCAGCGTGCTCGGCATCTTGCCATCGGGCGTTTGCGCCGCCATCAACGGCGGCAGCGTGGTCGTCCCCGGCGCGGCGCCTGTCGGTCGCGTCGGATCGCCCGCGCGCGTCGGATCAACCGATGGCCTCAGCGGCTCACCAATCCGCCCGGACAGCCGCAAATCCTCGCTCTTCAGCCGAATGTCGAGCGGGCGCGCCAACAGATCGCGGATGTCCGTGCGCTGATTTTCAGGTCCGGCCGCGAGCGGCGGACGCTGTTCGAGCGTCGGATTGTCGCGGGCCTGTTGCTGCGTCGCCAGTCGCTGGGCATAGGAATATAGCCCCGGCGACCGCAGCGGCGACTGCGCCCCGAACATCGAGCTGGTGACGCCGGTATAGGTCTGCGTTGGGCCGGCGATGCCAGCAATGTTTCGACTGAGCGCCGCCCCCTCCGACAGATTGGCCTGCAGACGTAAATCGAGCGGGTTGCCGGGCGCATTCAGCGAGCCTTGGCCCAAACTCGCGCCGGGCGTGAAAGGCTGGACCGGGGCATAGGCCCCCTGCCCACGCAGGTAGCTGGCCGACGGCGCCGTTCGCACAGGGTCAAAAAACGCCTGCGGTCCGCCCGGCCCGATCACCGGCCCGCGATCAAACAGGCTGACCGAATCGCGCTGAAACGACGACAGCGAAGCCGACCCGAGCGTCCCGCGAAACGCGGTCGCATCAGGAATCGGCGAGAAGCTGCGCAACGCGAAGCCGCCGCGCACGTTGCCTGTTGCAATCGAGTTGCCGCCGAGAAAAGGCGTGTTTGGTCGAGCGTAGTTCAGCCCTCCGCTGCCAATCAACGGGTTGGATTCAAACTGTCGACCGATCTGGGCCGGCTGACCGGGGATGCCGCCGCGATAGGTTGTATCGAGCGGCATCTGCGCGCCGGCCAGATAGCTGAGCGACAGCGCAGCCGTCACCGCGAAGGTGCCGACGCTGACATGCATAGGGCGGATAGTGATGGCGAGATTACGAGTCATCATGGCCTCCAGCGCGCATCACAAGGAAAGCCGATGGCCGACCCGACGACGCGCAACATGAGCAGTCGGTACGTCTTCTATTGGCTAAGTATATCCGATGACTGAGAGGGTTTCGGGTAACGGGGCGGGTGATTGCAAAAACCGCGCCGATCCGGAATACATGGCGACGGGGCACACGCATGTCACATTCGAATCCCAGGCAACGGGGCCAGGAATCCACGCGCTGAGCAACGATCAACCGCAACGGGTCGGCGCTAAATTTGTTGATAGATGCATGCCACCGGGGCTGCCCGGTGCGGAGAAGCGGTATGAAGTATCACCCGCCCTCCGCCGGCTTAAACCCGGCGGCAGGGGCCGCTTGGCTGAAACCGAACCAGGATCTGGCGCATCCGGCGTTTGATCCCGCCGCTGACTTGAAGACTCGGAGCGCGCCATCCGCCGCGCGCAAGCGCTTCCGGGCAGAGAGCGGCAGGTGTTTTCGCCCGCTTGTCGCGCCCCGCTCATGGGTAGCCGATAATTTACCGCGATCGAGTTCGGCGAGATTTGTTTTCTTCGCCGGCGCGACAAACTCGTGTTAAAAACCGGCGGCGCTTTCCCGCGCCCGCCTAGCATGTTGTGAGCAAACCATGAACTCACCCGTTCGCCTCAGGACGATAGCGGGCTGTTGCCGAGCACTGGCCAGGCTGGGCGCGATGCCGGGACGCTTGGCGCTGTTATGCGCTTTGGCGCTCGGCCACTCTGTTGCGATCGCCGAGAACATTGTGACGCTCCTGACGCCGACGGGGCCGCAGAAATACACCTTCGCGAACATCCAGCAGCGCTCAACGAATGCCACGCTATTCGATGCCGACGGCCGGCCCGACAAGGCCGCCGCTGCGCAGCCGCTAGCCGCGCCGCTGGTCGCCCATGCCCGTGTGATTGTGCAGGCAGACTCGACCGCGGCATTGCGCGGCACGCTCGGCCCCATGGCTGATCTGGCCCAACCGATGGCCGATGTGCCCGGGCACTGGACGCTGGAGCAAAACACCGTCGGTGAGGCCGTCGCCCTGATCAATCGGCTCAATCTGGCGTCATCGGCGGGCAAGCTCGCCGCGGCGGCGCCCCTCAGCTCCATCGCGCCGGCGGCAGGAATCCGTGCCGAGCTGGATTTCGGCGGCCGCCTGTGGCCGCGCATGCCGACCGATCCGCAATTCGGTCAACAGTGGTACCTCCATGACATCGCCGTTCCGGCCGTTGATTTGCGCGTCGCGCCGGCGTGGGAGGCGGGTTACACGGGCAACGGGGTCACGATCGGAATCGTCGACCTGGGCTTCCGCATTTTCCACCCCGACCTGGCCCTGAATTACTCCGCGATGGGGTCTCAGACCACCGGCATGGTCGCCTTTGAGCATGGCACGCGCTGTGCCGGCGTAGCCGCCGCGATTGCCTTCAACGGGCGCGGCGGCGCGGGGACGGCCTATCGCGCCCGCCTCACGCAGCAAATCTACGGTACGACTGCGCAGACCGCCGCGGCGCTGGCCTTTCGCACCGATGTGAATCAGGTGAAGTCGTGCTCCTTCGGGCCGGCCGATAGCGGGCGGATTGTCACGATGAGCAGTTCGGAGCGCACCGCCCTGCTCAACGCCGTCACCAGCGGCCGGGGCGGGCGCGGCACGATCTTCACCTGGGCCGCGGGCAACGGCGGCTTCACCGAAGACCGCATGGACTACGACCCGTACGCCTCGAATCGCTTCGTGATCCCGGTCGGCGCGATCACGGATCAGGATGAGCACGCCCCTTACTCGGAGCCAGGCGCGGCGCTGCTGGGAGTGACCCCTTCGAGCGGCGGAGCACGCGGCATCTTTACCACCAACTTCGACGCGATCGGCGGCGACACCTACACCGATACATTTGGCATGACCAGCGCATGTGCCCCGATGGCCGCCGGCATCGTCGCGCTCATGCTCGAGGCCAACCCGGCGCTCGGCTGGCGCGATGTGCAGCATGTTCTGATCCACACGGCGCGGCGCTGTGACGCACAACATCCGGATTGGGTGCAAAACGGCGCCGGCCGCTGGGTGAATCACGCGCTGGGGTTTGGCGTGCTTGACGCCGCTGCGGCTGTCGCACAAGCTGCGAGTTGGCGCAACGTGCGGCCCGCGCAGACGGCGAGCGTGTTGCAGCCGGTCGGTGCGGCCATTCCCGACGCCGATGACGCCGGTCTGACGCAGACGATCACATTCGCGGACGACCTGCGCACGGAGGCGGTCGAGTTGACGCTCAATGTACAGACGGCATTCGTGGGCGATCTCGAGGTGCGCGTCACGTCGCCGGCGGGAACCGAGGCGCTGCTGACGACGGCGCGGTCCGACTCGACCGACAACTTCGCCAACTATGTCTTCACCATCCGGCGCTTCTGGGATGAGAACTCCGCCGGGCCGTGGCGTGTGCGCATCGCCGACCGGCGGGCGGGCAATCCGGCGATCTGGACCGATGCGCGCATCACGGTCTATGGCGTGAACCGGTCGGCGGACATGAATTGCGACCGCCGCGCCGATCTGCTTGACATCGATGGATTCATCACGGCCCTCATCGGCGCCGGCGTTTACGCGCAGGCCTATCAGGCTTGCGACTACTGGCTGGCCGACCTCAACGGCGATGACCGCGTCGACTTTGGCGATATCGACGGATTTGTGGCGGCGCTGATCGACTAAGCGCACGGCGCAGTCGCGATCGCAACCCGCGCATTCATCAGCCCGTCACAACGGACTTGTGTTCCGTAGCGTTCGGCCCTCCGTGGCCGAAGGCGGATGAGAAATAGCGAATGGCGAATAGGGAAAAACGAATGAAGTCAGCCGGCCCCATCTGAGTAAAACCCTCGGCCGCAGTCACTTTATGACCTGATCACCTTCGCCCTTATCACGTCGGTAGCGGCGCCCCGCCGTAGCCAACGGGGGACGCCCTGTAGCGTTCGGCCCTCCGTGGCCGACGGCGTGTTCGGCCAACACATGACGACTCCTTGGCCGACGCCATCTCTAGTGCTTCGTCGCACTTGAATTTGCGGGTTAGAAGCGCGGGTAGCATGGGACTTTGGCCCGTGCGTCCCACCACAAACAAAGGCTCTCATTCAAGCCGTGTCGCCGGTGCTTTTTTTCCGCTTCATCCGAAAATTCAAGCTAGACGGAACACCAGCCAGCATATGACGCCTGCCCGGCCCGGCGTCGGGACGGAGCCGCCGACGCTACAGCGAACCCACGCCCTGACCACATCGTCACGCTATCACCTTCTCACGGCTTCATCCTCTGCCTGCCGTAGCGGCGACGGTTCCCCGCCGGTACAACCCTCGACCGTGCCTGGTCGTACGAGCAGCGCGGACGAACGCCCCGGCGACGCCGGAGCGCGACCTCGCCAGGAGCCGCCATGACATCGCCTTGGTTCTATCTCGTGCTTGCGGGACTGTTCGAAATCATCTGGGCGGTCGGGCTGAAGCGGACCGCGGGCTTCGCGCGTCTGGGGCCGAGCCTGTGGGTGCTGGCGGCGTTGGTCCTGTCGTTCTGGTTTCTCGCACTGGCCGCCCGCACGTTGCCGATCGGCACGGCCTACGCCGTCTGGACCGGCATCGGCGTAGTCGGGGCTGTGCTGCTGGGCATGATCCTTTATGGCGAGTCGGCAGATTGGCGGCGTCTGCTCTGTGTGGGCTTGATTGTCGCCGGTATCATCGGTCTCAAATTGCAGCCGGAACCGTCCTGAAAGCCGGTCGCTAACTGCGCTGGCGAAGAACGAAGAACGAATGACGCCGCGCCGCACACGACGCGTGAAAGCTGTTCACTCCGCCGCGGCAGACAACCACGAAGAGGCCCGGCCATGACTCCGCAGGTTGGCATCATCATGGGTTCACGCTCCGACTGGGAGACGCTCGCCGAGACGGCCCGCGTTCTGGATGAGTTGGGCGTCGCGCACGAGGTCCGCGTGGTGTCGGCCCATCGCACGCCCGATCTGCTCTTCGAGTACGCCGCCGGAGCCGCGGCCCGCGGTCTGCGGGTCATCATCGCCGGAGCGGGCGGGGCCGCACACCTGCCCGGCATGGCCGCGGCGAAGACGACGTTGCCGGTGCTGGGCGTACCGGTGCCGGGCAAAATGCTCGCCGGGGTCGATTCGCTGTTGTCCATTGTGCAGATGCCCGCCGGCGTGCCGGTTGGCGCGCTCGCGATCGGACGGGCCGGCGCGATCAATGCCGCCCTCCTCGCCGCCGCGATCCTCGCTTTGAGCGAACCGCGCATCGCGGCGGCCCTGCGTGCGTTCCGCGAGGGCCAGACCCGGGATGTATTGAACAACCCTGACCCACGGTGCGGCGGATGAAGGTGGGCGTACTCGGGGCCGGCCAACTCGGGCGCATGCTGGCGCTCGCCGGTTATCCGCTTGGACTGCGTTTTCGATTTCTCGACCCGACCGAGGACACGCCCGCCCGGCACGTCGGACAGTTTCTCCACGGCGATTATCAAGATGCGGCGATCCTCGACCGTTTCGTTGAGGGGCTGAATGTTGCAACGCTGGAATTTGAGAGCATCCCGGTGAGCGCGGTAGAGTGGCTCGCGCGGCGCGTGCCGACTTGGCCGCCGCCGGGGGCATTGGCCGTCGCGCAAGACCGTGCCGAAGAAAAGGCGCTCTTCGCCAGGCTCGACATTCCGACCGCGCCCTACCGGCTCGTCAGGAGTTTGGCGGAGTTGCAAGAGGCTCTGGCCGCGCTCGGCCCGCCCGCGATCCTCAAGACGCGTTGTCTGGGCTATGACGGCAAAGGGCAGGTCCGCCTGCGCGCCGCTGCCCCGGCCGGAGCAGCGGCGGCCTGGGAAGCAATCGGCGGGCGTCCAGCGATCCTGGAGCGAACAATCGACTTTGACCGCGAAGTTTCGGTGTTGGCGGTGCGCAGCGTCAACGGTGCAGAGGCGTTCTACCCACTGGTCGAGAATGAGCATCGCGATGGAATCCTGAACGTCTCGCGCGCCCCGGCCCCGCACGCGGACGCGGCATTGCACCAGCTCGCGCACACCTATGCGCGGCGCGTGCTCGAAGCGCTCGATTACGTCGGCGTGTTGTGTTTAGAGCTGTTTCAAGTCGGGGGAAAACTCGTCGCCAACGAGATCGCGCCGCGCGTGCATAACTCCGGCCACTGGACGATCGAAGGCGCGCGAACCAGCCAATTCGAGAATCACCTGCGAGCGGTGCTGGGTTGGCCGCTCGGCCCGACCGACGCGCGCGGCCACGCAGCCATGCTCAACCTGATCGGCCATCATCCGCCTCCGGCAACTCTGGCCGGCCTGTCCGGCGTGCATGTGCACCTATATGACAAGGCCCCCCGACCGGGGCGAAAGCTGGGACATCTCACCGTGGTCGCGGACACGACCGACGAAATCGAAAAGCGCCTGGCCAAAATCACGGATTCGATTGGTGAATTAGGTACGAATCGCCGGCGATGACCAGCACGCGGCACTGATGCCCGCCAATCGAATGCTCCCTCACGGTCGCGGTTCGGAAAGCCGCTTCGCGCGGGCTGCGGCGCGGCGCAGCTCGTATACTTCTTCACATTCCGGCGGGCGCAGATAAAGCGGCACAATCTCATCGGGCGTTGTGAATGCGCCGCGTGCCGCCGCGACACACCCCAGTCTTGCGACAGCCGCCACCCGCGGCGCAGCGGTCAGCTCCATCTGCACAAAGCGATCGGCTAATTCACCCGCGGCGCGGCGCTGACCGGCGCTAACGATCACCGTCTTGGCGGGCAACAGCGCCGCAAGCTCCGGCAGCGTTCGCAGCGCCGGCGGCAGCACTTCGAGATAACCGCCGATTTCGTCCGCCGCCGCGCACTCATACAGCGCACTGAACGCCGCGCCGCTTTTTGCATCGAGCAAGACGGCCAGTCGCTCGGGCGCGGCGCCGGCCGCGCGCGTCTGCTCGGCGATCGCGGCCAGTGTGCCTACGCGCACGACGCGACACGCGGTCATCGCCTGCAGCATGCGCACAAACGCACACGAGATGCGCAGACCGGTGAAGCTGCCCGGCCCGCCCGCAAAGGCCACGGTCGCAACATCCGTCACCCGCCGCCCGCGCTGCGCGAGCAGGCTTTGCACCAGTGTGACGAGACCGCCGGAGTGGCGCGTCTCGTCTTCGGCAAGGCCGAGCAAGTCGTTGCGCTCGGCGTCCATCAGCGCGACGCCACACCGAAGATCCGACGTATCCAGAGCCAACAGCAGATTCGTATTCATGCATCACACAGAGTCACAGCTTCGCCTCAGGCTCGGGCGATGGATGCCGCCGTCAGCCGTTCAGCCAACCGCGGTTCCGCCGGCCGTGAGTTTCGCTCAAGCCCTTCACTTGGGTGAGTGGCCATCGCGACGCCTCAACAACTCGGTCAATGTGCCGAATGGTAGTCGCGATTGACTCAGCACACGGCGCGCCCGGCGGCCCGCGCAGAAACGACGCGGCATTATTCGCGCGTCCCCGGTCCGCTCTCAAGCATGCCCGTCAATTTCACGAAGTATGCCACGGACTTCCACGTCGTGACCCGACTGTTGCCGGGCCGTGGCCGCGCTATCGAATTTCCTCGCGTACGCCATGCTCGCCGTTTGGCAGCCTGGCGTCGCTTGCGCGGGGTGAGGCGCGAGGCGGCCAACCGGCGACAGCCGCGAAGTGGGTCACGAGCGCGATTTGATCGTCGTCAACCGTACCTTGCGCGGTGCACCGCGCGCTTCAGGAGAAATCGCATGCAGAGACTCTGGAGATTCGTCCTTCCGACGCTCTTTCTCATCACCCTCACCGGCTGCCCGCAGCCGACGGACAGCGGCGGCAACGGCGGTGATGCGTCCGGCGATGGCGGAACCGGTGGAACCGGCGGAACAGGCGGTACCACGACGGGCGCCGTCCAAGGCGCCCTCAGCTTCGCCGGCAGCATGAGCGGCGACGCCAGCACGGTCAGCTCAACCAGCGGCTCGACCCAAAGCTCCAGCGCGCGTAAGTTCGCCGGCCGCGCGCTCGCCTTGGGCGCCACGGGCTGGTTTGAAACGCTCGACGGCAAGCGTCTGCTCGACGCTGAGGGGAATGAATATCCAGAGTTTCCCGTCGCGCCGTCCGGCGCGTTCGGCCCGATCGCGGGCCTGCCCGTCGGCGTCGACCTGGTGCTTTGCATCGACGAAAACAACGACGACAATCCCGAGTTGCAGACGATCTTCCAAATCCCCAGCACCAACGGAACCAGCGGCCAGCTCGACGGCGTCGAGTGCGACCCAATCACTACGCTGGCCTTCGCACGCGTCCGCAAGCTGCTGGCCGAGTTGGGCGTCAGTGGCGGCAATCTCGATACCAGCGCCGCCGCCCTGATTCAGCAGATCCAGGATGCCTTTGAGCGCCTCTTTGAGGAATCGGGCATCGATCAGCAGATCACCCTCGACCAGTTGAAAAACCTGACCGAAGACGCCCTCGCCGGGCTGTTCGATACGCTCGTCCCTGAAACCGCCCGCCGCACGATGGACGTCTTTCGCGGCAACCTGGCGCTGACGCAAGCGACTTCGGTGGACGCCGTCGTGAAGGCCGTCGCCGAGATGTTGCTGCGCGGCGGCTTTGCGATTGCGGATGAACCGGGCGGCATCGATCTGACCTTCCTGGGCAGCTTCCCGCGCGTCCGCTCCTTCAGCTTCGCGGATTTCCGCGAAGCGCAGGCCGACGATGAAGGCGCCGACGGCCCAGCCGGTCCGGGCGGTCCTGGCGACGCGGCGCCGGGCGGCGGCCCTTCGCCCGCGCAGGG
>CAYQLG010000114.1:0-12792 GCA_964418235.1 uncultured Planctomycetales bacterium | reverse complement strand
CCCCAGCTGCGCCGCCACGGCTCGGCGCCGGGGATCGATTGGCGGCGCCGCGCGCCGCCGCGCCACGGTCGCCATCACCGCATTGGCCGCGTTGCTGGCGGCGCCCAGCATCGTGCAAGGCGGCATGTCGAATGAAATTTTCGTGCTTACGGCCAGCGCGGGCGGCCGAAGCGCTCAATACAAGGCCTATTTCGCCGACGGCCTCTGGACCCCCTCCCAACAAAAGCTGCAATGGAATCTCGCGACCCAGACGCCGATCGTCGCTGAGGACGGCACGACGCTTTGCACGTTGCGCAGCGCGAGCGTCACGCTCCGCAAACACAGCCGCATCCAGATCAACTTTGAGCTGGACGCCGGGGCGGCCGACACCGCCATCACGATTCAATCGGCCTATGTCTGGTTCCCGGAGTTGTCCGCCGGCGTGGCTCTGGCTCAGGCCAGCGGCTCATTCGCGGCGACTGATCTCAACAGCAACTCGGTGACGCTGGTCGCGCAAGGCGCCGTAGGCTCGGGTATTTTGCGCTGTGATTACAACGGCATCGCGCCGAATGGAACGCTCTTCAGCCAGCTCGTCGGGCAGATTTACGCCGGTGCGGGCGGAACGGCGTCCGGCTCGCAGAGCGATCCGCCCAGCGGCTATCGCAGCGTCGGAGCCGCCGCGTCCAGCATGAGCGCGCGGATCGCGTTTTCGCTGACCGCCGGCGATCGTGCCAGCGGCTCAACCAATTTCCGCTTCTCGCCCGAGCCGACCTGCACCGCCGACGCCGACGGCGACGGCACGCCCGATTGCGTTGATGATTGCCCGGCGGACGCCAACAAACTCGGCCCAGGCGCCTGCGGGTGCGGCGTAGCGGACAACGATACCGACGCCGACGGCGTGCTCGATTGCCATGATGCTTGCCCGAGCGACCCGCTCAAGTCGGCGCCGGGCGCATGCGGCTGCGGCGTTGTTGATGACGCCAACGGCGACGGCGTGCCTGATTGCGGCTCCGGCGGTGGCGGCAGCGGCGGTGGAAGTGGCGGAAGTGGCGGCAGCGGCGGCACTGGCGGTTCGAGCGGTGGGTCAGGAAGCGAAGGAGGTAGCACTGGTGGCTCCGGCGGCTCCGCTGGAGGAACGGGCAGTGGGGGTGGCGGCGATAGTGGTGGTGCGGGCGGTGCTTCGGGCGAGAGCGATGAGGCCGAACCCGATTCGGGCGGCAGCGCTCCGGCAGGTGTGCCCGCCGCCGGCACGCCCAACCTCGCGCCAGAGGATGCTGATAGCGCCGACGAAGCAGATGATGCCGAAGCGCCCCGTGATGACAACGGCGCGGCCGGTGATGGCTCAGACGGTGATCAGGCGGATGATTCTACGTTATCAGGCTCATCTGACGATGATGCTGCGCCTGGAGCAGATCTTCTGAGCGAATTGGCGCCACTGCTGCCGGCAGCTCCATGCGGCGGCGGCATCGGGCTGGGCCTGGCCCTCTCAATGGCCGGGTTGCTGTCAGGCGGTTCGCGCTCACGCGGAGAACGGCGGCCAGGCACGGCCCGCGGGAGGCGCTCCTAACACAAACTGCGACGCCCCCCTGCGTCCGGAGGCCACCAACAACGGCCCCAGCCTGCGCCACGCGCCGGCTGGGGTCTTTTCGTAGGCCAGCGCCTCCGGACGAAATGTTTTTGGGACGCGCTCACTTTTGCCTTGAATCCGAGCGTCATGTCCGCGTATAACAGCGGAACTGGGATGAGGTGGATGCACGCCTCACGGTTTTGGGTTTGGAGTTCCGCGCAATGCGCTTGCAGTCTGTCCGGAATGGGCGTTGATTCCTGCGGGCTGTATCCCCATTGAATCACTGCGAGGCGCCGGCGCTAGGAGGATGACATGAGAGAGCAGAGAGTTTCTTCGCTGTTCCGCCGGTTCCTCGGCGTGACAGCCCTGTGCGGCGTTTCCGCCACGGCGTTTGCGGGCATTGAGCGGGCCGACTCCAATTGCGACGGCACGGTCAATTTTGACGACATCAACTGCTTTGTGTCCGCCGTGATCAGCCAAGCGGCCTGGGACGCTTGCGGCCGCGGCGCCGGTTGCACCTATCTGCAGGTCAACGACATCAACGGCGACACCATCGTCAACTTCGACGACATCACGCCCTTTGTGCAGTGCGTGATCGCGGGCGGCTGCCCGACGGCCTCCGCCATCGACGCCGAACTGGCCGGCAATCCGCTCGCCAGCTATCCGTTCTTCCACTACATCACGGCGATCCAGAACAATCAGCCGGTGCGCGTGGCGGTCGATCCGACGCGCTTCCCGCAGATTGTCGGCGTCACGGCCCGCATCTATGTCGTGGCCAACAAGACGCAGACGGAGTGGAGCAGCAACCCGACGCTGACCGACGTGACCACGGGCGGCTTCGCCACGGTCAACTTCGTCGGCGGCACGATCCAGGCCAATACCTTCACGGTCGCCAATGCCGGCGAGCTGTCGAGCGCCGCGGGCATTGCGATCGGCGTTCCGTACGACGTGGTCGTCGACCTCAACTCGAACGGCACGCTGGATGGCGGCGACCTGATTGACGGTCGCGCTGGCACCGTCGGCGGTTTCTATTACGTGAAGGACATCACCACCAACGGTCCGCGTCCGTTCACGCAGGCTACCTATCTGGTCAACGCCACCGATGGTCAGCCGGCTGGACAGTCGATCCCGTCCTCGGCTTGCGGCGGCACCGGTTCGAGCTGTCTCACGCAGCGTATCTTCTACCCGACCGATCTGGCCCCGGGCGAGCGTCTTCCGCTCGTTGTGATTGCCCACGGCAACGGCCAGAACTTCGCCTGGTATGACTACATCGGCAACCAGATGGCGTCGCACGGCTTCATCGTCATGAGCCACGCGAACAACACGACCGCCGGCGTTGTCGCGGCTTCGCAGACCACGCTCCAGCACGTTGACGCGCTCCTCGCGCAGACCGACACCATCCCGCAGCTCGCCGCCGTCAACGGCCGCATCGATGCCGACAACCAGTCGTGGATCGGTCACAGCCGCGGTGGCGAAGGCGTGACGATCGCGTATGACGCGCTCTTTGACGGCGTCGTCCGTATTTCGTATCAGCGTTCGGACATCAAGTTCGTCTCGGCCATCGCGCCGGTCGACTTCCAGGGTTCGGGCCAGGCCAATCCGCAGGACGTGAACTATCACCTGATCTACGGCTCGGCTGATGGCGACGTCTACGGCGGTCCGGAGAGCGATATTGCCGATTCGATGAACCTCTATGAGCGTGCGCGTGGCAATCGTCACCACACCTACGTCCATGGCGCCGACCACAACTACTTCAACTGCTGCGGTTTCCGTGACTGGGCCGGTAGCCCGGGTCCGGACATCGGCCGTCCGGCGGCGCAGCAGGTCGCCAAGGCCGCGTTCCTGACCAACATCCTCCACTACATCCGTGGCGATGTGCCGGCACGCGATTACTTCTGGCGTCAGTATGAAGATCTGCGTCCGATCGGCGTCCCGGCCACGGTTCCGGCCGGTCAGCCGCTCGTCGTCGACAATGAGTACAAGATCTCGATCCTCTCGCCAAGCGCCGAGCGCGTCGCGATCGAAGACTATCAGTCTCAGACCTCGACCGCGGTCAGCAGCTCCGGCGGCACGGTCACGAACAACGTGACCTCGCTCACCGAGCTGGTGTTGAACGACGTCGACAACACGTTCACGTATTCGGCGGCGGATCGCGCCCAGGGCATGACCCGTGGCCGCACGAACGACACCACCCGCGGCGCGACGTTTGAGTCGGCCGCCGGCGCGGATCGCTTCATCGAGTTCGCGGTGGTGCCGGCCCTGCAGAATTTCTCGGCCTACAACTACCTCTCGCTGCGTGCGTGCCAGGTCACGCGCTCGCCGATCACGATTGCGGCGCTGGGCGACGTGACCTTCTCGGTCACGCTCCGCGACAACCTCGGCAGCACGAGCACGATCAACATCGGCGCTTACGGCGGCGGCATCGAGGAGCCGTATCAGCGCGGCGGCTCGGGCACGGGCACCGGCTGGGCGAATGAAATGGAAACCATCAAGATTCGCCTGACCGACTTCCAGAACAACGGTCGCAGCCTGAACCTGAACAACGTCGTTTCGGTGCGGCTCGACTTCGGCCCGTCGTTCGGCTCGAATGGCGTACACCTGGGTCTGGACGATCTTGAGCTGACCCGGCAGTAATCATCGCCTGGTCTGCGCAAGCGTCTAACGACGCCTGAATTTCGCCGGCCCGTCACGCTTCAATGGAGCGTAACGGGTCGGCTTTTTTCTTTGTTGTTGCCTTTCTGAGCGATCACATCTTGAACTCTCCGCTTGAAATGTTCTGGGACGCCGAGCGCTTTTCACTTGAATACACTCGCCGCGTCCGCGTATAACAGCGTTACTGGGATGAGGTGAAACGCACCTCAAGGGTTTGGTTCGAGGTTTGCGCAGCGGGCCGCAACCGTGTCGGAGCATGCGATAAGCTCGAAGTAGCGATCGCATCAGCACAATGCGGGCCGTTCGCGCCAGGAGGATGACATGAGATATCCGAAGGTTTCTTCGCTGCTTCGCTGCCTCGCTGGCGCGACAGCCGTGGGCGGTCTTTCCGCCGCCGCTCTCGCAGGCATCGAGCGCGCTGACTCGAATTGCGACACCGTGGTCAATTTTGACGACATCAATTGCTTCGTTACGGCTGTAATCAGCCAAGCGGCCTGGGATGCCTGTGGTCACGGCGTCGGCTGCACCTATCTGCAGGTCAACGACATCAACGGCGACAGCCTGGTCAATTTCGACGACATCACGCCCTTTGTGCAGTGCGTGGTTTCGGGCGGCTGCCCGAGCGTCGGCACGGTTGTCGATACCGAGATCGCCGGCAACCCGCTCGCGACGTATCCGTTCTTCCACTACATCACGGCGATTCAGAACAATCAGCCGGTCCGCGTGGCCCTCGACCCGACGCGCTTCCCGCAAATCGTCGGCGTCACGGCCCGTGTCTACGTCGTCGCCAACAAGACCGAAACTCAGTGGAACAGCGACCCCAGCTTGACTGACGTGACCACGGGCGGCTTCGCCACGGTCAACCTGGTCGGCGGGACGATCCAGGCCAACACCTTCACCGTGGCCAATGCCGGCGAGTTGTCGAGCGCCGCGGGCGTCGGTCTCGGCGTGGCCTATGACGTCGTGGTCGATCTCAACTCCAATGGCACGCTCGACGCCGGCGACCTGATCGATGGCCGCCGCGGCACCGAGGGCGGCTTCTACTACATGAAGGACATTACGCTCAACGGCTCGCGTCCGATTACCGCCGCCAACTATCTGGTCAACGCCACCGACGGTCAGCCGGCCGGCCAGTCGATTCCGAGCACCGCCTGCGGCGGCACCGGTTCGAGCTGTCTGAGCGAGCGCGTCTTCTACCCGACCGACATTTCCGCCGGCGAAAGCCTCCCGCTCGTCGTCATTAGCCACGGCAACGGCCAGCACTTTGCCTGGTATGACTACATCGGCAGCCATCTCGCCTCGCACGGCTTTATCGTCATGAGCCATGCCAACAATACAACCCCTGGCTCGTCGGCCGCGGCCCTCACGACGCTCCAGCACGTGGATGCCTTCCTTGCTCAGCAAGACACCATCCCGCAGCTCGCCGCGGTCAATGGGCGCATCGACGGCACCAATCAGTGCTGGATCGGTCACAGTCGCGGCGGCGACGGCGTCGCAACCGCCTATGACGCGCTCTTTGACGGTACGGTTCGCACGCAGTTTGTCCGCGCCCACGTGAAGTGGGTCTCGTCGATCGCCCCGGTCGACTTCCAGGGCACCGCCGGCAGCAATCCGCAGGATGTCAACTATCACCTGATCTACGGCTCGGCCGATGGCGACGTCACCGGCGGCGTCACCAGCGACACCGGCGCGGGCTTCAACCTCTTTGAGCGCGCCCGCAGCAACCGCACCTCGACCTACGTGCACGGCGCCGACCACAACTACTTCAACTGCTGCGGCTTCCGTGATTGGGCCGGCAGCCCTGGCCCCGACATCACCCGTCCACTCGCGCAGGCGGTCGCCAAGGGCGCCTTCGTCACCAACATCCAGCACTACATCCGCGGCGACGTGCCGTCACGCGATTACTTCTGGCGTCAGTATGAAGACCTGCGCCCGATCGGCGTACCGGCGACCGTGCCGGCTGGTCAGCCGCTCGTCGTCGTGAATGAGTACAAGATCTCGACCCTCTTGCCGGGCGCGCAGCGCGTCGCGATCGAAGACTACCAGACGCAATCTTCCACCGGCGTCAGCAGCTCCGGCGGAGCGGTGACCTCCAACGTCACGCTTTTGACCGAATTGCTCATGCGCGACGTGGATCGCAGCTTCACCTATTCGGCGACGGATCGCGGCCAGGGCTTCGCCCGCGCTCGCACCACCGACAGCTCGCGCTGCGCCACGTTTGAGTGCCCGGCCGGCTCGAACGTCTTTATCGAGTACGCCGTAGTTCCGGCCCTGCAGAACTTCACGACGTACAACTTCCTGTCGCTGCGGGCCTGCCAGATCTCGCGCGCCCCGCTGACCGTTGCGGCCCTGGGCGATGTGACGTTCAACGTCACCCTCCGCGACACGTCGGGCAACACCAGCACGATCAACATCGGCGCGTATGCCGGCGGCATCGAAGAGGTCTATCAGCGCGGTGGCGGCTGGCAGAATGAAATGGAGACGATCCGTTTCCGCATCACCGACTTCAAAAACAACGGTTCACCGCTCAACCTCTCGAGCATCGCGGCCGTCCGGCTCGATTTCGGCCCGGCGCACGGCTCGAACGGTTGCCACCTGGGTCTGGATGACATCGAACTGACGGTCAACTAGAACCCGACTGCGACCAGGCACACGGGCGGGCAACCGCCGAACATGTGCTTGCAACGTAGTATCTCGAAGCCCGGAAGTATGGCATGGCCCTGCTTCCGGGCTTTGCCGTTGAAAGGACATTCACAGCACCGCAAGCCGAGCCGCGACCGTAAGGAAGCGGAGGCAACCGGCAAAACCTGACCACTCCCTCACGGTCGCAGCTCTGAGCATTCAAACGACCCCCACACGGTCGTGGGTCTGCCGATCAACCAACGATCCTGCGTTTTCGACGTGAGCAAATATGATGAAAAGCGAAGTATCACGAGCAGCCGCCGCCGCTCACAACCAGCGCGAAATGACCGCGAATAAGGCCGTCGTGCACGCACCCACCCACAACCAGCGGGCATCCCGCCGCGGTCGATCGGTCACGCGAGCCTCTTCAACAAGCGCCGCCTCGCTCGCGGCTGCCGGCGCGATGCCGAACTGCGCCTGCGCAATCAATAGTTGCGTGTGAAATTCGGAGATTCCGAGCGTGCGGGCAAAGGCGATGATCTCCTGCCTTCGTGAAAATCGCAGCAATCCATCTTCCAGCGAAGCTGCAATGCGCAGCCGAACACGTGTGTGCGGATCGGTCTGTTCGAGCGATTGTCGCACACGATCCTGCTGGTGCGGATCGCGCAAGATGCTGTAGGCAAGATGAATCTGCTCCAGCCGGCGCCGGGCCGGCTCATACTCGGCCGGGTCGCCGAGTTGCGCCACCAGCGCGGCGCGTAGTTCCAGATAACGACGGGCGATTTCGGTCGCCGAATATCGCCCCGGAGCCAGTCCCAACAGGGCAAAATAGTCATCGGGCATGCTTCCACGCCTCCTGCGCAAGAATAGGCAACAGGTGACGCGATCAGCCATGCTGGCCGCGCAAGAAAGGCACGCATCCGGCAGGCAGAGTCGCCGGTAATCAGAAGCTCGCCTCAAATATCGGCCACAGCCGGCAAGAGCAACGATTGCGCGGCGTACGGGTCAGGTTTTTTCGCCCCATTGTCCCGCGGCTTCGAAACGCGCGCGAGCCACTCGGAGAGATGTTGCCTGAAAAGCGTTGCCGTCGGATAACCCCGCCATGCGCACCTATGACGATGGCAGGAGCGCATGCACCCATGCGACGACCGCGCCGGCATCGAGGCCCCAGGTCGCACCCAGTTGCGGATCGCCCTGCGCGGCGCGCACAACCCCGCTCGGCGGCGCCCAGCGCGTGGCCGTGGTCGGACCAAAGAGCGCCACAGTCGGAACACCAAGAAACGCCGCCAGGTGCGTCGGGCCCGAATCATTGCCGAGATAGGCGTCGGCGCCGGCGAGCCACAGCGTCAATTCCGCCGGCGCCTCGAATGCGTGCAAGGGCGCAGCCGCGCGCAGCGCTTGAAGCTGTGCCGCCGGCCAGCGCTCCAGCTCGGCCGGCCCGACGAAAAATCTCACGGCACAACCACGGCGGCGCAAATGCTCAGCCACTGTGATGAAAGCACCTGGCGCCCAACATTTCGTCATGCCGCCGCTGCCTGGATGAATCGCGATATATGGCGGCGCCGCGCCGGCGCTTTCCCACACGATCCGGCCCGCCGCGCGAAATGCTTCCGGCGTTTGATAGCGCCCGCTCGCCGCGAAGCGATCCAGCGCCGCGATGGAATCGAGCGGCGCCATCGGCGCAAGCGGACGGGCGACCAGGCCTACATCGTGATCGACGCGCCGCCGCTGCGTACAGACCGGAAAGAGCAGGCCCTGGGCTTGCAGCGCCCGCCGCCATTCGGCGGTGATATGCCGCTCGGCAACGCACGCGCCGGCTGCGCCCGTGTCGCGCGGATCAATGCTGAACACCCGCCGCGCGCCGAGCGACACCAGCGCCGCGTGCAGCGGCTCCGCGTCTGTGCCCAGGGCGTTGAGCACGAAGCGCTCACGAATCAGCGCTCTCAGAACATCCGTCGTGCCCGGAGCGCTCATGGCCGCGGCTGGCGCCGTCAAGAGGCGATGGAGTTCAAGCCCCTCAAGCGAGCGTCGATCGAGAGGCGGCGCGCCGCCCGGCGGCAGCCCCGGATCGACGCGTGACAGTATGCATAGCCCGTCCCGCGCCACTTCGAGCGCCAGCCGCAGCGTCAGGATCAAGTCACCCAGCGCGCCGCCATGAAGCAAAGTCCAACCGGAAATCGCCGCAGCTCCTTCCGCCGCATGGTCTGCCCCTCGTCTCCGCGGCGGATTTGCGAGGATACCCGGAAGTTCGCACGAACCGCGATTGGCGACGGCCTAAGCGTCGCGTGGCCGAACGCCGAGCATAGCAAGGCCTCGCCGCCTTGCAGGACCGACTGACCAGAAAACAATCCAGCGCAAATAAGGCAATCGTGAGGCCAGCGGGCTGCTCACGATGCGTCCAAATCCCATCGATGAAACTGGACTGCCGACACCCGTCCCCACCATGTCACTTACGATGGTTCGCCGTGCGTTTGCCGAAAATCGCAGCGGCCGCCTCGACTGTGTCGAGCAGAAGTGATATCCCGTACGTCTTCTGGATGAAGCCCGTCAACACCTGCTTCACCGAGGGTGAAATCGCAGCCTGCTCGTGATAGCCGCCGCTCAAGATCATGGGGATGCCTGGTGCTAGCTGAATGATCGCGCGGAACGTCACTTCGCGGTTGAGACGCGGCATCATCATGTCGAGGAGTACGACCGTCCGCTCGGATCGGCGGGCACGCACGATATCGACGGCCTCATGTCCATCGTGGGCGAGCACGACTGAATACCCAGCCTGCTCCAGAGCCTGTGAAATGTCTCACTTTGAGTGAAACATTTCAGCCCACGCGGCGTCGGGCTGTTGCCTCGCCCCACGCCGCTTTCAGATCGACTTTCAATCGCGATTACGTCATCAGCCCAGGCGCCAGCATGCCGCGCAGCCACAAGCGCCGGCGCTGCGCCTCTTCGGTCATGACCAGCCCACGGCAAGATTCCAAGGCTGCGATCACTGTGAGCGCAAAGGCCCCGGCAGAGACGATGACCGAGATGATCTTCAACGGCAGCGAAGCCGACTGCACGACCGCCGTAGCGACCTGCCACCAACGCACTGCGCCGCTGCGCAAGACCGCGACAAAGGCCCGTCCAATCGGCACGGTCAAGGCGCGGATGACCGCGATCGTGGCATCAATCGCAAGCCGCAGCGTACCCGTGCCCGCGCGCCACGCGGCGATAGCGGTGCGCGCCACGGGAATCAGCGGTCCCGCAGCCGCCGCTCCATCAGCAAACGCAGGCATCACCCCGCGGATGGCATTGGCGACACGTGCATCGACATAAATGCCTGCCAGCCCCATGATGAACGTGACCAAGACAAGCCCGATGGCGATCAAGCAGGAACGCAGATCGTCGCCGGCGTCGAGCGCCTCGACCAGCTCTCCCAATGAAACTGCCGTCGGCGTCCCGTCGGGTCGCTCAATCAACACAAAGGGCATTTGCATCAGGCGCTCCATCATCAGCGGGTCGGCGGCGGCAGACGCCACCGACGCTTCGGCGGCGTCAAGGAGCGCCTGGCCGTTGTTGCAATCGGGGTTGTCGAAAACCGAACCAGTGCAATAGAGCAGAAATTGCTCAAAGGTCTCGGCCTCGGGACTGGTCAACGAACCCGCCGAGAAGAATTCCTGAAAGTTGGGCGTGGGGCTGGGCGCATCGAGCGTCGCCGGTCCGAGCGGCTGCGCCACAAGCGATCGCAACACGATGTCGTTGTGGAGTGAGGCGCGCACGCGAACATAGGGCGCCGGGCCGGCGGCGATCGGACCGTACTCCGCCATGCTGCCATTCAACAACAGCGGAACATAGCCCGTGGCACGATCCGTTAACAGCACAAAAGCCGGCGGCGGCGCCTGTTTATTCGCACAGATCGTGCGCGTCGAGCGGACTACACGCCCGCGCAACTCCAACGGCCCGCTGCGCGCGGGCGTAAACGCCGGATCGCAATAGCCCGTAGCGGCGGGGGCGCCAGCGTCGGCTTCGACGTTGATGAACAGGGAGGCAGTGGCAAGCGCGCCGCTTGTGAGCAACTCTCGACGACTGGAGACGACAAGGCTGGGGGACATGAGGTGACTCCACAAAGGGGGTTAGACGCAACGGCTCGGAAACGCTCATCCAGCGCGGCAAGGATGGTGTGACGGCAGGCAATCCGCGTGGAGACTCCGTCACTCTACTGAAATCGGCGTTGAAAATGCAAGGAATTTTTATACCCGCGTCGCGCCAGATGCGCCGGCGATACATGCACGCAAGCAGCACTCGCTCGCAGCAGGACTTCCGCGGGTCGATTCAATCAGGCTCGGCCAGAAGGTGCGTGGGCATGACAACGTCGAGCGCCCGCGGCAGCGCGATATCATGCCCACATGGCGGTGCGGTTCATCCTGGGACGGGCGGGCACGGGCAAGACCCGGCGCTGCATCGAGGAGATCGTCGCGGCATTGCGCGAATCACCGATGCAGCCATCGCCGTCGCCGCCACCGCCACCGCCAACCTCTGCGGCAGCGTTGCTTGAAAATCCCGCCGAGAGCGCCGCCTTCCCCGAGCTGATCTTCCTTGTGCCGGAGCAGGCCAGCCTGCAATGCGAGCGGCTGTTGGCGCAGCACGCGCCCGGTCGCGGCTATACCCGCGCCGCCGTATTGAGCTTCTCGCAACTTTGCCGGCGCGTCTTCAGCGACATGGGCGCAGAGCCGGAGTGGCTCGGGCCAGGCCCGCGGCGCATGGTGCTGCACGCGCTGTTGCGACGGATGCAGCCGGAACTGGAGACGCTGCGCTTTGCCGCCTCACAGCCCGGATTCGTGCGCACGCTGGCCGGCGAAATTGAGCGCTGGCTGAGTGAGGGGCTGTCGCCGGAAGAGCTGATGGCCGCGGCCGACGCGGCTCGCGCGGCAGGGCGATCTCACGCGGGCTTGCAGCGCAAGGCGCACGAGCTGGCCCGCATCTATCGTGCCTATCTCGATGAGTTGGGCGAAGCGCGGCTCGATCGAGCGCAGCGCCTGGCACGGCTGCGGACGCGCCTGGCCGCGCAGCGGTGGCTAAGCCGCGCGCGGGTGTGGGTGGATGGTTTCGCGGGCTTTACCGCCGAAGAGGCGGAGACGCTCACGACCTTGGCCGCCCGCGCGCGCGAGCTGACGATCGCCCTGCTGCTCGACCCGGCTCGCAGCAGCGGTGACGCGCTCGATCTATTCAGTCGCACGGCGCAGACACGCGCACAACTGGAGGAGCGTCTGGCGCGGGCCGGCGTCACGATCGCGCCGCCGGTCGCGCTCGACGATCGCTTCGTGGCGCGTTTTCGCGGCGCACCGCAACTGGCCCGGCTGGAGCGTGGTCTGGCCGGCGCGGATGATGCGCCGCCGCGCGCGCCGCAGCGCCGGGAAGACGCAAACCCCCAGACCGCTTCGGTTCATCGCGAAGCCGGCGCGCAGCCGCCAGCGCATACGCCGATCGCGAGCGAGGCGTTCCCCTCTTCGCCGGTGCGCCGGGCAGGATCCGCCGTGCGAATTTTGACCTGCCCGACACATCGTGATGAGTTGGTCGCGGCGGCGCGTTACATACGCCGTTGCGTGGGCGAAGCGGGCGGACGGCTCGCGTTTCGCGACTTCGCAGTCATCACGCGGAGGCTCGACCCCTTCGCGCATCTGATCGGCGAAGTGTTCGATGAGTACGACATCCCCTACTTTCTTGATCGGCGCCGGCCGTTGCGCGGGCACGCGCTTGGGCGGCTCTTGCTCGCGGCGCTCAGCGCGCTGGAGCGCGGTCCTTCGGCCGAGACGGTCACGCCGCTGTTGCGATGCGGTCTGGCGCCGCTGGCGCGCGACACAGCGGAGCGACTGGAAGAGGTCGCCCTTGAGCGCAGCGCGCGCGGCTGGCGCGATTGGCTCGGTCCGCGCTGGCCCGCTGAGCCTCGCGCCACGACGGCGGCGCGGCAGACGCTGCTGCTGCCGCTGCACGCGCTG
>CAYQLG010000113.1:0-12928 GCA_964418235.1 uncultured Planctomycetales bacterium | reverse complement strand
CGAACATCTGCTGACGCGCTGTCGTGCGGCGCTGATCGCGCGGCTGCGCCTGGAGCGCGAGCGGCTCGACGGGCGCGTGGCGGAGCTGGCCGCGTGCGATCCGCGGCGCGTGCTGGAGCGCGGCTACAGTCTGGTGCGTGACGCCGCCACGCGCAGCGTGATCCGCTCGCGGCAAGCGGTGCGGGATGGGCAGCGCTTGCTGATCGAGACCGCCGACGGCGAATATCGCGTCAAGGCCGACGACCCGCGGCAGCGCCGCCTCTTCGAATAACGAACGAACCCTGGCCACCCGCGCCCACCAACCCAGCCGCGCCTCTGAGCCGATCCGCCCTGCTGAGCCGAACCGCCCTTCTGAGCCGAACCGCCCTGCTGAGCCGAACCGCGCCCGTCAGGAAGCGATTCGATTCCCGCTGCGCCTGATCCAACCAAACCTCTCGATGCGATCACGACCGCCGCGATGCACCCATAGCTGGCGATGCAGCCCTGGCAGCAACGTCCGCGCGAAATTCGCACCTGCACCGCTTGCGCATCTCGGCCGCGAAGATACAACATCGCCCGGCGCGACTCGAATCGCTCCCTCACGGTCGCGGTTCGGTTCAAACCCGCGCGACTGGCGGGCAACCGCGCACCGCCGGTACGCTGCCGACATGGCGGTTCAAATGCGGCTCGAGCGGGTCTCGCGCATCTTTCGCATGGGCGAGGTCGAAGTGCCGGCACTGCTTGAGGATGACCTCTTGATCGCCGCCGGCGAACTGATTGTGATCCTCGGCCCGTCCGGCTCGGGCAAGTCAACGCTGCTGAATCTCATCGGCGGCATGGACCGCCCGACCGCCGGCCGGATCAGCTATCGCGACCGCGAGCTGACCGGCCTCAAGGACGACGAGCTGACGCTCTATCGCCGCGAGAAGATCGGCTTCATCTTTCAGCTATACAACCTCGTTCCGACGCTGACGGCGCTCGAAAACGTGCAGGTCGCGACCGAGCTGGTGCGCGCCCCGCTGCCGGCGCAGGAGGCGCTGCGCCTGGTCGGGCTGGAGGCGCGGGCCGAGCACTTTCCGTCGCAGCTCTCCGGCGGCGAACAGCAGCGCGTCGCGATCGCGCGGGCCCTGGCCAAGCGGCCCGAGCTGCTGCTCGCGGATGAACCGACCGGCGCGCTCGACCTGGCGACGACCAAGAGCGTGCTGGCGCTGTTGCAGGAACTCAACCGCGCCCATGGCTTGACCATGGTCGTCATCACGCACAACCCGGCGCTGACGCACGTCGCGCAGCGCGTCGTGCGCATGGTCAGCGGACGCATCGCCGAAATCACGGTGAATACGCGCGTCATGCGGGCCGAGGAGGTCGATTGGTAGCCGCGCGTGGTCCAGCGTCCGTGATTCAGGTCCGCAGCCGATCGCGGCTGAGAACGCTTCGCGCGGCGTGCGAGCTGCGCGGGCGCTGTTGGCGCCGGGAGACCCGATGAGCGCGCTCGCGGTCAAACTCCGGCGCGAGCTGTGGCACTCGGTCGGCACGCTCGCCTCCGTGGTCGCGATCATCGCGATCGGCGCGGCTTCCTACATCGGCATCGGCTCGGCGGCGCGCATCGTCGGTCAAAGCCAGGCCACCTACTACAGCAACTATCGCCTGGCCGATTTCTGGGTTGAAGTGAAGAAAGCGCCGCTGACCGTGGTCGAGCGGCTCGCCGCGCTGCCCGAGGTCACGCGGCTCGAAACGCGCATCGCCTATGACGTGATTCTGGATGTACCGGATGAGCCGCAGCCGCTGGCCGGCCGGCTGATTTCGGTTCCGCCGGAACGGCTCGATACGATGCTCAACGGTTTGCACCTGATTCGCGGCACGCGCTTCTCGCCCAATCGTGACGACGAGGTCATCCTCAACGAGGCCTTTGCCAAGGCTCACGGCCTGCAGCCCGGCGACACGTTGACGCTCCTGCTCAACCGCAAACGCGAGCGCTTCCGCATCATCGGGACCGCCATCAGCCCCGAATATGTCTACATGATCCGCGGCGAGGGCGACTTCATTCCCGACCCGCGGCGCTTCGGCACGCTCTATGTGAAGGAGCGCTTCGCGCGCGACGTGCTCGACTTCAAAGACGCCTTCAACCAGCTTGTCGGCACAGTGAGCGCCGCTGAATCCGGCGACGTGGACCGCCTGCTCGAACGGCTGGAGCGCGAACTCGAGCCGTATGGCGTGCTCGCGACGACCCCGCGCGAGCGCCAGGCCTCCAATCGGTTTCTTTCGGACGAGATTAAGCAGTTGCGCAGCTTTGCCGCCGTCGCGCCGATGATTTTCATGGGTGTCGCGGCGCTCGTGCTCAACGTCGTCATGAGCCGCCTGATCGAGCGGCAGCGCACCACCATCGGCACGCTCAAGGCCCTGGGTTATTCCGGCCGCACGATCCTTTTTCATTACTTGCGCTTCGCGGTTGTCATCGGGCTGGCCGGCGGCGTCGGCGGCATCGGCCTCGGCATGCTGGCCGCGCGCGGCATGATCGCGATCTATCAGGATTTCTTTCAATTCCCTGATTTCGACCATCGCCTCTATCCCGACCTGATGCTGACCGGCATCGGCATCAGCATGTTCTTCGCCGTCGGCGGCGCGCTGAAGGGCGCCTGGGCCGCCCTGCGCCTCCACCCCGCCGAGGCCATGCGCCCCAAGCCGCCGGAGCGCGGCGGCGCGATCATTCTGGAACGCTGGCCGTGGCTTTGGCGGCGGCTGGGTTTCCGTTCGCACATGGCGCTGCGCGGGCTCTTTCGGCATCCGGTTCGCACCGGCTCCGCGATGCTATCGACCGCGCTGGCCACGGGGATCATGTTCCTGTCGCTGACCTTGATCAGCGCCGTCTTTTTCATGCTCGATTTCCAGTTCACCCAGGTGCTGCAGAGCGACGTCGACATCGGCTATCGCGACGCGCTCTCGCGCCGTGCGCACCTGGAAGCGCGCGACCTGCCCGGCGTGATCTTCGCCGAGCCGATCTTCGCCATGACCTGTGACCTGCGCAATGGCCCCCATCGGCGCCGCAACGCGATCATCGGGCTGGATGAGAGCCACCGCCTGACACGGCCATTGCGCAAAGACCTCACGCCGATCGACATCCCCGTGCATGGCCTGGCGCTGGCCAAGAAGCTCGCCGAAATCCTGGATGTCCGCCGCGGCGATCTGGTCGAGCTGACACCCGTGCGCGGCCGCCGCCAGACGGTGCACGCCCCGGTCGTCGAAATCGCCGAAAGCTATCTCGGTCTCGATTGTTATGCCGATCGGCGTTATCTCGCGCGGCTGCTCGGCGAGGGCGATGCGGTCAGCTCGATCCAGATGCGGCTGGCGCCTGAACAGGCCGAGACGCTCTTCCGCCGTGTGAAGGAGCTGCCCAACGCGCAGGCGCTGACCTATCAGATCGACGTGCGCGAGACCGTCAATCGCACAATCATCCGCACCATCGCGACGGTGCATGCGATTCTGATCTTCTTCGCCGGTGTGATCGCCTTCGGAGCGATCCTCAACAACGCTCTCGTCGATCTGGCGGATCGGCTGCGCGAGGTCTCGACGCTGCGGGTGCTCGGTTATTCGCCCGCCGAGGTCGCCGCGATCTTCTTTCGCCAGAGCATGCTGGTTTTCGTCTGCGGCCTGGCGCTGGGCTTTCCGCTCAGCCGGGTGATGTTGCGCGGCGTGATGGCCAACACCCCCACCGAGCTGGTGCGCATTCCCGAAGTCATGCATCCGCTGGTGCCGTGGGCGGTCGCGCTGGTCGCGCTCGTGTTTGTGCTCGCGGCGCAGGCAATCGTCTATTGGCGCATCCGCAAGCTCGACTGGCTCGAAGGCGTCAAGGTTCGGGAGTAACCCATGAAACGCAGCACACTCATCACCGTGACGATCGGCCTGGGCCTGCTGGCGGCGGCCACCTGGCTGCTTACGCCGGCCGGCGTGCCGATCGACGTGATCCGCCCACTGCGCACCACTATCCGCGCCTATGTCGAAGAACAGGCCGTCACCGAGCTGCCGCAGGATTATCTGATCGCGATGCCCATCGCCGGCTGGCTCGAGCCGATCACGCTGCGCGAGGGCGACGCCGCGCGCGCGGGCCAGATCGTCGCGCGCCTGGACATGGACGACCTGCGCGATCGCGTGGCGCAAGCCGAGGCGCGCATCCAGCGGCTGGAAACCAAAATCGCCGAGACCGAGGACCATCGGCTCGAGCAAAACGCGCTGGTCCATGCGCTGGCGTCGGTACAGGCGCTCGATGAGACGGTCGCCGCGTCGACGGCCAAGCTCGAGGCCGCCCGGGCCATCATGGAATTCGCCGAATCGGAAGTGACGCGACTGACGGCGATGAAAGATGATGCCGCCGCCGTGCGCGAGCTGCGCGCCGCGGAGATGGAGCTGCGCAAGTCGCGGGCCGATTTACGCAGCGATCAGTTGAATCTCGCGGCGCTCAAGACCATTGCCGCAGTCAGCTATATCGGGCCGAAGTTCATCCGCGACTACATCGACCGCAAGAGCTTCACGCTCGCCTCGACGCAACGCGAGCTGGAGGAGGCCCGCACGCAACTCGAAATCGAGCGGCGCAACCTGACCCGCGCGGAGATCACGGCCCCGATCGACGGCGTCGTGCTGGCGCGCCATCAGACCCGGCGGCAGTTCCTACCGGCGGGCACCTCGCTGCTCACGCTCGGCCGGCTCGAAGATCTCGAGGTGACCGCCGAGGTGCTGACCGAACGCGCCACGCGCATCGCCGTCGGCAACCCGGTCGAAATCTTCGGCGAGGCCATCGGCGACACGCCGCTCGCCGGCGCCGTGCGCCGCGTCTATCCCGCCGGCTTCACGAAGATCAGCTCACTGGGCGTCGAGCAGCAGCGCGTGATCGTGGCCGTGACGCCGGCCAGCCGTCCGGCGGCGCTCGGCGTGGCGTTCCGCGTCAACGTGCGGATTTTTCATGACGAGCGCTCCAACGTGCTGGTCGTGCCGCGCACGGCCCTGTTGCGCGGCCCGGCGGCGACGTGGCAGGTCATGACTGTGCGAGACAACCGCACGCGGCTGGCCACGGTGGAGCTGGGCTTGGTCAATGACGAAAACGCGGAGATCACCGCCGGCGTATCCGCCGACACGCTCGTCGTGGAGCGCCCGGGACGTGACATACCAGCAGGCCGGCGCGTCACTCCGCGGACAAGCGCTGATCTCCATGAGTAATGCGGCACGCGCTGGTGATTTCGGGGTCGAAGCGAAGGTGGCGCCACTGAACGAGTGATTGTCAAGGGATCGCCGGGCTTTTCGCGGGTTTATCCAAGCATCGATTCGGACGGGCTGGCTCAACTGGGCGTCGGATCGAGATTGAACCGTGGCGCCTGCCATCATTTCGAAGAAAGCGACCACCGCCGACGCATGCCGAGCCGCAAAATTTTCCGCATGGATGAGTGCCACTGAATGCGATTGCGTTATGCTGAATGGAGCGAGCGGTTTTCGGGAAGCAGACTCATGCATGTTCGCATTTTGACAGGGGGCGTTCTATTGCTTTGCTGCGCCTGCGCGGGCTTGGCCGGCGGGCCGCTCAGCGAGCATTGGTGGCGCACTTACAACGCCGCGTCCAATCACGCGGATGACGCCGCCTCGGTCGCGCTGACGCCCGACGGCGGCGTGATCGTGGCCGGCGAGAGCTTCAACCCGCTGCTCGTGGGCAGCGACGTCAGCCTGGTCTGCTATGACCGCTTTGGCCAGCGGCTGTGGGATCGCAGCTATCACGCCGAACCCGCCGGCGCGCGGACCGGCGCCCTTGCGGTTGATACGGCAGGTAACGCGATCGTTTGCGGCTACGCCTGGAGCGGCACGGCGCAAGAGGTCATCGTGGTGAAGTTTTCCGCCAGCGGCACTTTCTTGTGGGAGCGTCGGCTCGAGTCGCCGACGCGCTGCACGTTTGGGCCCGGCAATCTGTTAGCGGCCTTGGCGCTCGATCACGCTGACAACGTCTACGTTTCCGGCATGGTCGGCTGCGCGATGGGCGTGCGGAAATTCTCGCCGACGGGCGAAGTGCAGTGGACAGCGCTGGCCCGCACAGGCACAGGCGCCGGTGAGGGCGGCATTCCGCAGGACATCACCGTCGATGACGCCGGCAATGTGCTCATGGTCGGACTGGGCAATGGCCCCCTCGGCGGACACGTCACCGTGCGGATGTCTCCGACCGGCGTCGTGCTATGGGAGCGGAATGAGATCAGTGTGGACCTGCGCGCCCCGCTCGGTACGCCGCGCGTCTTCGCCGCGCCCGATGGCGGCGTCATTGTGGTGGCCTCGCCGGAGTCGAGCTTCGGCGAGCCGCACGCGGGCGTGTGGAAGTACTCGTCGGCGGGTGTGCGGCAATGGGTGACGTTCTTCCCCGATCCGGTCGCCGAACCGTTGGATGACGTTGAGGTGACCGGCGCCGACGTCTTGCCCGACGGAAGCGTCGTGCTGGCCGGATACGCCCTCAGCCCGACGCGCTGTCGCGTGGCGAAGATCTCCGCCGACGGTCAGCGCTTGTGGAATCAAACGATCTGGAACTCGCTGGGGATTACGACGAGCATTCGCGCGGACGGCGCACGAATTCTGGCCGCATTCAAAGCCGCCAATCGCCTGCGCGTGGCCAAGCTCAGCGCGACGGGCGACCCGCTGGGAACGCCGGCGACCGCGCAGACCGTCACGGTCGCGGTCGGCGGCGGGCTTGAGCAACTCGTGGTCGATCCGCGCGGCGGCGCCTATGCGATCGCGACCAGGTTTTCGCCTGCCACCAACGACGATCTCTTCGTCGCGCGGTTCAGCCAGGGCGCCGGCGGCGACCTGAACTGCGACGGCGCGGCCAACTTTGGCGACATCGACGCGTTCGTCCTCGCGATCCTCGGTCTGTCCGGATATCGCGAGGCGCTTCCCGGTTGCGACTGGTTCAATGGCGATCTTGATCGCAGCGGCGCGGTCGATTTCGGCGACATCGATGAATTCGTGACGTGCCTCGCGTCCGGCGGATGCGGTTAGCGCGTTTGTGGCGACGCGCACCGCCGGCGCGCTACGCGCTTCCATCATGCGGATGGTGGCGGAGCATGAGTGCGGCCAGGCTCCGACCGGCCGCCGGCGCAGCGCAGCAATACGCATAGCCCGAGCACGCGGCCCAGCAGCGTCATCGCCATGAGCCAGCTCACGCCATAGACATACAGATCGGCGTTCTGATACATGCCGCTCGAGAGATTCGCATCGGTGACGGCGGCACTGAGGCCGCTGGTCTGCGCGGCGCCGCCCACCGCCGAGGATGCGTCGAAGAGCGCGTCGGCCAGTGTCGGCGGGCTTTGATAACCGCTGGCGACCAGTTGCTCAATGACCAGCAAGCCCAGGGCTGCGATCAACGTCAAGCCGAAATAGGCAGCCGACAGCATCAGCGCCGCCTGCGTAAGCGTGGGGGCGGATTCGCGCGTGGGCACGGTCCGCCCCCACAATTTCCGCAGCAAACCCCAGCACCCGAGCAACACCAGCGGCAGCCCGATTCCGCCCGTGAGCGCCCCCGGCAAGCCGCCCACCAGCACCGTCGCCGATCGCGACAGCATGGTCAATTCGCGCGGCGGTTGTTCATTCGCCACACATACACCGCTGCCCGCGGCCAGCAGCGCGTCGCGCAGTCCGAGCATCATGCGCTGCGGCGCGGGGGCGGCCGTCGTCTGTGAAGGTCCACGGCCGCGCGGGCCTTCGGCCAGCGTGATCGTGCCGGCCACAAGCGCCAGCCATGAAATCAGCAGTGCGAAACTCAGCAGCGCGCGACCGCGCGCTGCGCGCTCCGCGAGCGCGCCGAGCGTGACCGGCCCCGCCGCCGCCAGCAGCGAGAGCGCGAGCAGCCAGGCGTTCGCCGGGTCTTCGACCGCCACGGCGGCATCGGCGCCCGGATCGGCGGATGGCAGCGGCATCGTCTGCGTCCACCCAAGCGCAGTCAGCGCTGCGGCGGGTTGCCACGCTTTCCACGTCGGCCCGCGCGGCATCATCCACCCGGCCGTCAACGCCGCGCCGGCCAGCACGGCACAACCGAGCAACGTTTGTCGCACGGGGCGGGTCAACGGGTAGAAGCCGACGCGCTTCAAGGCGCAGGCCATGGCACAGGCATAGGCCACGCCGCCCAGCGCTGCGCATCCCAGCAACACCCACTCGCCGGCGGGGGCATACGCGCCGGCATCACGCGAGCTGAGCGGACCCGCGGCACATGTCGCCGTGAGGGCGTCGGCCGCGTATTGCCAATAGAGCCGCGCCCAGTAGAAACGTCGCTCCCGTTCGCCGGCGTTGGAGGCCCACGGCTGCGCAAGCAGCGACGCCCCGCCGACGGTGATCAGCGTGATCGCCAGCAGCAGCCAGCGCAGCGGCTTTTCGTGAAAGGATGATCGCTTCATGGGCGTTGAGGGTTGGCGCGGCCCGAACCCGCCACGAGCGCGGGAGGCTCAAGCTCCGGCGCGACTGAATCGGCGAGGCCGGTGCGGTCGAGCGGCGATCGGTCGAAGGAGACTGACAGTCCGCGCGGCGGGAGCGAGCAACGTTGCGGGCGCATTACAGCGTGCCGGCGGGTCGGTTGAGCAAGGTCTGCACGCGCTCCAGCAGCTCGAGCTTGTTGACGGGCTTTTGCAGGTATTGATCGGCGCCGCACTCACGGGCGCGCTCGATGTCGCCCAGTTCTTGCAGGGCTGTGATCATGATCACGGGAATGTGCTGGTGGCGCGGATCTGCCTTGAGCGTGCGACAGACCTCATAGCCGCTCTTGCGCGGCATCATGATGTCGAGCAGAATCAGGCTCGGCGGCGACTCTTCGATCAGCTCCAGCGCCTCTTCGCCATTGGATGCGAGGACAACGTTGAGCTGGAGCGGATCGAGATAGGCCTCCAGCAATTCGAGAATCTGCGGGCTGTCGTCCGCGATCAGCACGGTCGGCGCTGCGGGGGCTGGGGTTGCCATCGGGCCACACTCCGTGGATAGCGCCTCGGGCGGCGCGCGCTGCGCCGCGCCTGGCCGCTGAATTCTAGTTCAAGATGCGCGGCGGCAGTAGCGCCGCTGCGACGATCAAGGGCGCCGTGCTCGCGCGCGGCGCACCGCCCGTCGCGAGCTTGCCCGCGCCGCGGACAGGTCATCGGCTTGCCGACGGCGAGGCGGGCCGGTCCAATGATCCCATGCCGCGTCGCAACTGGTTCGCGCGAAACGCACAGGTCGCCGCCGGCGCGAGCGGCGCGGCAGCGGTGTTGCTGGTCGCCGCAGCGCAACTGCTCGGAGGGTTTGAATGGCTGGAACACAAAGCTCTCGATCTCCGCTTTCGCTATGCGAATTCACTGACGCCGCGTGACGACATCGTCTGCATCGACATCGACGACGAGTCGCTCAACCGCATCGGCCGCTGGCCGTGGCCGCGCGACGTGCAGGCGCCGCTCTTCACGATTCCCGATGAATGCGGGGCGGCGGCGCTCCTGGTTGATATCGAGTACAACGAGCCGGAGACGGTGAGCCTCACGCGCGTCGCCGATCTCGATCTGCTCGCCAATCCAGCCGACCTCTTCGCCGATCCGAGCGACCTGCGCCTGCCCGATGAGGCTCTGCGACGGGCGATCGCCGGAACGATGCCGGTCTATCTGGCGACGCGTTTTGTCGAGGCGCGCGGTGGCGGCTCGGCCGACCGTGCTGCGTCGCTCCCGGCTGCTCAGGCAGAGGCGTCTGCGGAGTCTGCGTCACCGCCAGCCAGCGCGCCCGCGCTCACGGCGGAACAGCTTGAGGCGCGGCTGCGCGGCGACCTGCGCGCCGCTCCGCTTCCTGATGACCATATGGCGCAAGCCGTCCGAGCGCTCTTTGACCGGCACTATCCGGCGCTTTCCTTTGACAATGAGACGCCGCAGCGCGAGCAATTTCTGTTTGTGTTGCGCCAGGAGCTAGGCCGCGCGGCGACGCTGAGCACGGAGCTGCTGCCGCCCGAACTGGCGCGGCCGGTAGCCGTTCCGGTGGAATGGGTAGCGCCTGTTTACTTCCGTTTTGCGCGCGTGGCGCGGCGTTGCGGCTTCGTCACGTTTGAAGCCGATGACGACGGCATCGTCCGCCGCAACGCGCTGATCGCGCTCACGACGGATCGTGAGACCCTGCCGCAAATCGCCCTCGCGGCGGCATGGGATCAGTTGCGGAGGCAGGGCGCTGAAGTCGAGCGCCAGGCCGGCCGCCTTCGCATCACGCGCGGCCGCGCGGCCGGCGGCGCGCCGCTGGATATCCAACTCGATGAGCGCCGCCGCACGCTCGTGCCGTGGGTTGGCGGTGGCGTATGGCAGGAGCAATTCGCGCATATCTCGGCCGCGGCGCTGATGGACGTGCACCAGGCGCGCGATCGCATTCGACAGAATGACCTGCTGCTTGATCGCACGCGGGCCGAGCTTTTCAGCAGCAATTTCTTCGCCAGCGCCGAGTCTTATGCGCGCCACGCAGAGGCCCTGCAGGAGGCGCAGCGGCAAGAGCGCGTTCGGCACTATGCCGGCGCGACGCGCGGACCGGCGCCGCCCGACCAGCGCGTTGTGGAGCTGCGCGCCCGGCTCCGCGCGCATGAAGATACGGAGCTTGCGGCGCTGGAGCGCGAGCGCGACGATCTGCGACTCCGCTCCGCCGCCGACGCAGCGGTTGCGAGCCGATTGAGCGAGATCGAGTTGATCCTCGGGCCGTTGCGGCGCCTGGAGACAGGCATCGCCGCCGCCAATGCTGCGGCTCAGGCCCAGATTGATGCGCGCATGCGAGAGCTGAGGGCGCGGCTGAAGGGGAAATTCTGCCTGCTCGGCTATACCGCGACGGCGCTGGCCGACATGGTGCCGACGCCGACCGAAAAGCGCGTGCCGGGCGTGATGGCGCATGCGTGTCTGCTCAACGGCTTGCTGGACGGGCGGATGGTCACGTGGGCGCCGCGGTCGCTGAATGTCGCGCTGACGCTGTTGCTGGGTGGGCTGCTGACGGCGCTGAGCGCCGCGGTCCGGCCGCGCACGGGTGTGCTCTTGCTGCTGGGGGCGCTGGTCGGCTATTCGGCCTTGGCGATCGGGCTGTTTTACTGGGCCACGTATTGGCTGGCGTGGACGCCGACACTGGCGGCGCTGATCGGCGGCTATCTCGCGGTTGAGGGTTATCGCTATGTCTTTCTCGATCGCGAGCGGCGGCAATTGACCAAGGCGCTCAGCCAATACACCTCCGCCACACTGGCGCGACAAATGGCCGAAAACGCCGAGCTTTGCAAAAAAGCCGAGATGCGCCAGGTCAGCGCGATGTTCACCGACCTGATGGCATTCACCAGCATCTCGGAAGAAATCGGCGCGGAGCGCACCCAGGCCGTTCTCAATATCTGCCTCGGCCGCTTTAGCCAGATCATGCTGACGCATGAGGCGATGATCAACAAATTCATCGGCGACGGCGTCTTTGCCTTCTGGAACCCCGTGATCTATCCCCAGGCCGATCACGCCCGGCGCGCGTGTGAGACCGCCATCGATCTGCAGCGCGGATTACAGCGGCTGATCGCGGAGCAGGAGCACGGCGGCGATCCGGTCTTGCAGCGCTTTGTGCTGCGCATCGGCGTCGCCACCGGAAACGCCGTCGTCGGCCCGTGCGGCAGCGAGCAGAAATACGATTACACCTGCATCGGCGATTCGGTAAACGTCGCTTCGCGGCTCGAGGCGGCCAACAAGTTTTTTGGCACGCTGGTGCTGGTTAGCGGAGCGACACGCGAGCAGGCCGGGCCGGGCTTCGAGTTTCGCCCGCTCGGCGGCGTACGCGTAAAGGGCAAGCAGACCGCCGTACCGATCTTTGAATTGCTGGGCCGCTGCGGCGAGGTGCCGGAGGAATTGCTGCGCTTCGCCGCGCTCTTCGGCAGCGCGGTGCAGGCGTTTCAGCGCCAGTATTGGAACGTCGCCGCGGAGCAGTTTCGCGAATGCGCTCGCATGCGTCCGGATGACCTGGCGACATCACAGTACTTGCAGGCGGTCGAGCGGCTCCGTGCGGCGCCGCCCGCGGCCGACTGGAATGGCGCGATTGAATTGCTGGAGAAGTAATGCCGGCGTGCTCCCCGTGTTGAACATGCGACCCTGAAAGGCCCGGCGGAAGAAAATCAGCGACGGTTCCGACGGCGGCGCGGTGCGCCGGTCCATACGATGAGTTACACCCTCTTACTCGCGAGTTGGCTGACGGCGTGGATAGCGCCGGGGGCCCCGCTGCCCGTGACGTGGTCGCTCGCTTTCTCTGACCGCATCGAGTGGGTGCGGGTCTTGACGCATGACCCGGTTCGGCCCGCGGCGGGCGGATACATCGCGCTGCAGGCCGGCGCGAACGTGGAAATAACCACGGGGCGCGCTGGGCGGCGCGTCCGGCTCTTCGCCCTGGGGCGCGGCGCATACTGTGCGCCGCCCAGCGCCGCTGACCCGTCAGAGACGGCCTATTTCTATGATCGAGAGCACGTGCTCGCGGTCGCACTGACACCGCAGCCGATCGAGCGCTGGCGTGTGCGGCATTCGATTTATGACGCGCCGACGTTCGATGATGATCCGGAGGAACTCGACGAAATTGTCGCGGCCGCGGCAGCCGCCGACGGGGTGCTGCTCGCTTATCGCAAAGGCCGGCTCGAAATGCGCGAGCAGGCAAGCGGGGCGTTGCGCTGGCAGCGCCGCGATTCACCCGCGCTCACCGCGCAGCTCTTTGTGTTGGATGAGCATGCGGCGGTGTTGTCGCGCGAGCGCGGCGGTCATGTCTTGCGGTCCATCGCGTTATGCGGCGGCGCCGCGGCCGGCGCGACAACGGCATTCGACGCAGTCGTCGCCGCCGGTTGCTTGGCAGATCAAATCGTGATCGTCACAGCGGACGCGATCGTCGTTCAGGATGCGGGCGGGCGGCTCCTGCGCCGGCATGAGCTTGGCCCTGGGCCGCGCGCGGGCCGCACCGCGGCGCT
>CAYQLG010000112.1:0-13209 GCA_964418235.1 uncultured Planctomycetales bacterium | reverse complement strand
GCGTCGGCATGAGATTCCGCTGCGGGTGCGGTTTTCGGCGGAGCGCATCGAGTCGCTGCCTATCCGGCGATGATCAGCCGATCCGCATCGATTTCGAATCCATCCCCGCCGATCGGAGCCGCCGGTGAATCTCGCGATCGACGTTGACTCCGACGACCGATGCGCGCTCCAAGCCATGCCGACGCAAAGGCCGTCGGCATGGCACCCTTCAAAGGCCGTCGGAATGGCGCCCGGCGACCGGCCATCAGTCAAAGATCAGCATCAAATACGCCCCAAACAGCATCAGGTGCACGCCGCCCAGGAGCACGTTCGTCCGCGGCATTGCGAAGGTGAGCGTGCCGGTCGCGAGTGTGAGCGTCAGCAGCACCATTTCCGCCGGCTCAAGCCCCAGCAGCAGCCTGCGCCCGGTCGCGAGCGCGATGGCGATCACCAGAGGGATCGTCAGCCCGATCGACGCCAGCACCGACCCCAGCAGCACGTTCACCGACCGCTGGAGCTGATTCGCGCGGGCCGCCTGAACCGCCGCGATCGACTCCGGCGTCAGCACCAGTGCGGCCACGATGAACCCGCTGAGCGCGATCGGCGCGCCGAGCGTGGCGACCGCCGCGTCCATCGGCTTCGAGAGCTGCTTGGCCAGGAGTACGAGGGGCAGGCCGTACGCCGCCAGCATCAACGCATGAAACGCAGTGGCGGCGGGCGACTCGTGCCCGTGCGCCGCGTCGATCGCGCGGTCCCGGGCCGTGTCGATCGCGCTGTCCTGGGCCGTATCGATCGCGCTGTCCTGGGCCGTATCGATCGCGCTGTCCCGGGCCGCTTGCTTCGCGCTGTCCCGGGCCGTATCGATCGCGCGGTCCTGAGCCGCTTGCTTCGCGCGGTCCTGGGCCAGTTTGATTGCGCCGTGATGGGCCTCTTCGGGAGCGATGAAATCGCCGCGATGTCGGCGATTCTGAACATAGAGGAACAGGCTGTACGTCGCGATCGACATGCTTGATAGAAACACCATCTGAAACGTCGAGAGCGTCGGTCCCGCGGTCGTGCGCGTGTAGTTGGGCAGGATCAGCCCGAGCACGGTCAGCGGGATGATCAGCACGAGAAATGCATTCGCACTCTTCAGGTTGTAGGGCTGTTCGCGATGCCGCAGGCCGCCGAGCAGCAGCGCCAGCCCGATGTAGCCGTTCATGACGAGCATCACCACCGCGAACATCGTGTCGCGCGCGAGCGTCGGCTTCTCCGCGCCGGTCGACATCGTGAAGCCGACCATCGCCACCTCCAGCCCGGTCACCGCCAGCGTGAGCAGGAGCGTTCCGCCCGGCTCGCCGAGGCGATGGGCCAGCACGTCCGCATGTCGCACAATCGCGAGCGCGGCAACGAGAATGACGGCGCTGAGCGCGCCGAGCAGCCCGACGAGCATCATCGGCGACTTCAGCAGCGCGGCGACGGCTTGCTGCCCGAGCAGCAAGGCGAACAGCGTTGTCACGGCCAGAGCGAGCGGCCACTCCGCCAGCCAGAGCGGCGACTTCGAAGCGTTGTGCGACGCTGCCGTATTGCCCATATTTCCTCTCATTCTGTTCGTCCGGCGCATGATGGTTGTCGCCGCCGGGAAGCGCTGGCACGCTAGCTCCGTCGCCGCGCCGCACGGACCGTAAGCAGAGCCACGACCGTAAGGGAGTGGTTAGATTATGAGTGAATCTCCGCTTCCTTACGGTCGCGGCTCTGCAATACCACGGTCGCGGCGCCGCTCAACGACCGAGCCATCCTGAAAATGCTCTATTGCGGTGGCGCCAGGAACTTGAACGGCTCAGCGGGCTTGAAGTTGGCCGACTGATCTCCGCCGAGGTCGAGATTGCCGGCCGCCGACAATTTACGCACGCCCGCGGCCGGGGTGAAATCAACGCTCGCGAGCCTTACCCAGAGTACGCTCGGTCCGGCCGTGTCTTCGTAGTAGTAGACGCGATTTTTCTGGTCGCTGACGGTCCGCCAGATCGTCGAGGAGATGTTGGGTTGGTTCGGCGTGCTGATGCCGCGCGGGACGCTGCAATTGCGAATGACGCTGAAAGTGCTGGCGACGGCTTCGCGCGGGTCGGCGCTCTGATTGCACGCGTTGATATAGAAGGACGCGCGCACAAAGCGATCGGACGCGCGATTGGTCCCGGGCAGCATCACCGTTCCGCCAAGCTGCTTCCAATACGAGTTCAGCGCGAGCTGATGCTCGTAAATCGGCGAGTTGGTCATCACCTGGTATTCGCGCCCGTGGTGGATGCGCAGCTTGCCGCCGATGTATTGAAAGATCGCCGAGTCGCCGGTCGGATCGGAAAGCGAGAGATGCACCGTGCCGGCCGCGCCGTTCGGCGACTCGACGCTCACGATGCGATAGGCCTCTTGCTTCGCGTCTGCGACGGCCTCCGCCACCGTCGCGAAGTTGTCGAGCATGTACTGGGCCCAGGCCGAGATGACGAGCGCAGGCCGCGTATCGCCGGCGGGCGGATACTCCGACTCGGCCAGATAGAGCAGGTTTGCGACCAGGCCCGGCTCGTTCATGCCGTCCGCCGTGCCACCTTCGTAGACCGAAACGATCACGCTCCCATACTTGCTCGTCCACTTCAGCGACTTGTCGCCGAGGCCGCCGTCGCGCGGCATCTGACGCGGGAATATCCAGAGATTGGTCTGCATCGCCTCAAACCAGTCCATGCTCCGGCCGGTGACGGTCTGGCCCTCTTGGCCGAAATAGACCGCGCGCGTGCAGGCCGCGGCGGGCGACGGAGCGAGCCACGCTGTAACAGTCACGATCGCAACCACGAAGAGTGACCTGCTGCTGCACATGTTCCGAACTCCTTGTTGTTACGGGCTTGCTGCGTTGCGCACATGCCCAACAGTCGCCATTGTACCCGCGGTCGCGCGGCGAAAATCGGGCCTGCGCGGCGCGCTGCCGACGCTCGCGGCTTTCGCGCCGGCGCGGATTGAATTGCCGTGTGGCTCGCCGTGCGGATCGCCCTGCGTGCGGGTTCGGCCGGACGGGCCGATTCGTCAAGGACGTTGCGAACAGATATTTGGGTTCGGCCCCCGCCGCCGACAGTAGCGCCGCAATGGAGAATTTCTCAAACATGCAGGACAAGGCTGTAGCGTCGGCCGCCGGGCGACCGACGGCGCTTGATCGAAGACGCGCCGTCGGTCACCACGGGCCGACGCTACTGCCCAGCTCAAACCGCGCTAGCCGCCGATCAGCAGCTCAATGAACGGCCCGATGTCGTCGAAGTCGACGAGTCCGTTGCCGCTCGCGTCGCTAAGCAGGAAGTCGCAGGCCGGGAAGGCCGACGCATAGCCGGTCTCGCCGGTGAGCGCGACGACGAACGAACCGATGTCGTCAAAGTTGATGCCGCCGTCGCAGTTGGTGTCGCCGACGCGGCAACTGGTCTTGGCCTGCGGCGCGCGGATCGTGAGAACCGCACCCGCGGTCACGGCGCCGGCGGTGTCGAATGAGAACTCGACGCCGGCCTTGCCGTTCTGCTGATAGCCGATTGAGGCTGACGCGCCGTTGTTGTACGCCGGATTCTGGAAATCGACGTCTTGATAGAGGAACTGCGCGACCGTGCGGCCGATCGGCGTCTCGAAGACCTGAATCTGGAACGTGGCTTCATCGCCGTCGAGGATCGTATCGCCCTGATAGTGCGGGCGGTTGAACCACTCGACGATCAGCGTGCGGTTCGGGGCCGCGCCGATGATTTCGAAATAGACGTTGCCCGTGTCCGAGTCCATGTCGTCCCAGAAGACAAAGAGCGCCTGTCCGCCGCTGAACGCGAACGGATCCGGGATGCGCTGGTTGACATAGTCGAGCGCCGGATCGCCGCCGAAGCTCATCGCGCCGTTGTTCGAGACGTTCACGAACGTGCTGGGAAAGAAGCTGAAGGTCAGCGGAAGGTCGATCGTGGCCACGCCGTCGTCATCGAGGTCCAGCGCAAGGCCGGTGGCCGAGATCGATTGATAGCCGAGGACGGCCGGTTCGGTCGAGCTGACCTCGGGCAGCGCGCCGCCCTGGCATTCATCCGGTATGCCGTCGGCGTTGCAGTCCGCGCTGCGATAGGCGCGCAGATCGCACTCATCCGGGATGCTGTTGCCGTTGCAGTCCTGGCTCGTCCCGTCGCGCAAGTCGCAATCGTCGGGTGTGCCGTTGGCGTTGCAATCCGGCTCGCACTCATCGAGCAGTCCGTCGCTGTCGCAATCGCCCGCGCCGTCGGCGATGTCGCAGGCATCCGGGCGACCGTTGCCGTTGCAATCGGGCGGCGCGACATAGCCGTCAAACTGGGTGGCGGCGTAGACGCCGGTCGTGGCGATATTGACTTCGACCAGCGTGCCGCCCGCGCCATAGACCGCGAGATCTTTGACGATGAAGGGGCCGCCGACGCCATCCTGACCGATGCGGCGTCCGTTGAAGTTGAGCACGAGATCAACCGGGGTGATGCCGCCGGGGAAGTTGCGCTCACCCGTCAGAAACTCGATCTGGCCCGAACACTCGTTGAAGAGCGCGACGGTGTAGTCATACGTGCCGGCGATGCGCACGACGATGCCGACGTTGACGGTCAGTCGATCGAAATCGCCGTCGCTGTCAGTATCCGCGGCGCTGTCGCTCGTGACACCGGTCAGGAAAATCGGCGGGCGCTCGAGCTGGGACTGGAGATAGGCGGCGGTGGTGTAGGTCTGTTCGACCAGCGCGTCCGCCGGGAAGGCGCCACTGGGCGTGATCTGCAGCAGTTCGATGGTCGTCAGCGTGAAGGGGCCATTGTCGCCGGTCGCGACCAGGCCGGCGGCCTCAAAACGCGCGGAGATCGTGCCCGCGCCGGCCGCGAGCGTCGCTTCGCCGGCGCCGAAGACTTCGTCGCCGTCGCTGGTGCGCAGAATGCCGCGCACGGCGTAGGCGCCCGCGGTCGTGATCGTGACGCCGGCGTCGATCGCGATCTGGTCGAAGAGACCGTTGCCATTCAGATCGATGCCGCGATTGGCGAAGGCGCCGGTCAGGGTAGCGCCCGACGGAACAACCTGCACGGTGGTCGTGCCGGTGCGGCGATAGGCCACGCCCGACGACGTGCCCATCACCGTCACGGTGATCGCGTAGACGCCGGTCTCGGTCGCGGTGAAGAGCGCGTTGTAGAGACCGTCGCCAATGGTCACGTCGGCGTCCACGCCGTTATCGAGCAGCGGGATATTGCTGACCGTTCCGCCCGGTGCGATGACGCGCGCTGTGGCGGTCGCGTCGGTGATCGCAGTCGAGCCGTTGAACGCGGCGGCTGTGATCACGCCGATGCCGCCCTGCAGCACCGCGGGCGTCGGCGTAAAGACCGCCGTGGCGATCGGGCTGTCGGTGATCAGCTCGGTGACGACGGCGGCCTCATCGACGAGGCTCGGCGGCGCGGTGAACGTCGCCGTGTACGTGCCGGGGCCGAGTGTCGGCAGGAAATAGTGATAGTGAAAGCCCGGACGACTCGAGTAGGCGATCGCAATGCCTTCGAATCCGCCGCCTTCATATTGCAGATAAAAACCGCCGAGCGATTCGATCGTTGCCGGCGTGACGACCTGGCCGGCGGGGCCGGTGATGCTCGTGGCCAGCTCGGCGTTGTCCGAAACGATGTCGACGCGAATCAGCGTGCAGGTGTCGATCTCAAAGACCGCGGTCTGGGTCAATTGATCGGGCTGCGCCAAGCGATCGAGCTCGAGGCGCGTATCCTGCAACGTGAAAAACGGGTCGGCGGCCAGCGCCGCCGGTGCGCCTGCGCCCAAGGGCAGCAGCGCCAGCATCGCGAGACCGGCGCACGCGGCGCGGCTCGCAGAGGATCGAAACACGTTCATGATTTATTCTCCTGTCTTGTCCACAGGGACAAGCCATAGGTTCTGATGGGTCAAATCTGTATAGACCAGGCGATCCTGTTTTGCGGTCCAGCAGCCCTGCCACGGGCGCGTATCCGGCGAAAGCCGTCCGGGGAAACGCAGCGGGGGCAGCGCGCGCTGACCGCTATCAACAGCGAGAATCTCGATGAAATAGGGACCATCCGGGCCGCGTCGTCCGAGGGCCGGCTGAACCGAACCACGCCACTTCCCCTCCGCCGAGAGCACTGCGATGCGATCGCCGTTCGGCGAAAGCAGCGCCTCCAGCACGGTCGGGCCGGCGGTCGTCAGTGCGCTGCCGTTGCGCGTCAGCGTCGCGGCGGTCGCGTCGAAGACATAGCCGGCGGGCAAGGGCGTCATGCGCGCGGCGCGGCAATCGCAAATCGCGCCGCCGGCAGCGGTCCAGGCATCGCCCGGCGCCGGCTCGGCCCGCTTTTCGGCCTGGCTCAGGCGAAAGGCCGCCGCGCTGGGCGCGGGAACGCCCGGCGCGCTGGTCGCGCCCGATTGGCGCAGGACGAGCTGCTCTTCGCTCAGATGTTGAGCGAGCAGGTCGCCGCCGGCCGCTTCGGTTGTGCGCAGCAACAGGTCTCCGGGTTTGCGCCAGAGCGGCGTCGTGAGCGCAAGGATGCGCGGCTTGGCGCCATCTCCTGAGCTGCCCGCCGGATTGCCGGAGCAGGCGGCGGTCAGCGCACTCAGCAACACGACCGTCAGATTCCAGAAGTTCATCGCTCTTCTCACAAGAAACCGCAATACGTTTACTTCAGATCGCCGTTGGCGCGCTCCGCCGCGACGATCCACGGGCCGACCGTGCCGGCACTGACGGCATCGGCAATGTCGGCGTGATCGCGACCGGCAGCGCCGACGAGCGTCGCGCGGTTCGTAACGAGCGGCCGAATCGAGCCGTTGCCCAGACCGCTGGGAATCGTGACCAACGTGTCATTTGGCAGCGGGGCCGCCGTCGGGATCGAGGTGATCGTCGCCGTGGTGTAAATCGTACGGCCGAGGATGGTGCGCGGCGTGAAAACGACGGTGACGCCGGCCGTATTCCGGAGAACTTGATACATCAGATCGACAATGCCGGCCGCCGTCCGGCGACCCAGCGCACCGCCGCCGAAGATGCGCGTCAATTCGGCGCTTTCGGAGCGCAGACCCGCGAATTCATCCGGCGGGGGGTTGTCGATGTCGCCGCTGCCGTTGCGGTCGGCGTCGGCCGCGAGGGTGTTGTAGATGCAATCGCGCGGCAGGGCGGCAACGTTGCCCGGGTTAAACGCGCCGACAAACGTCGTGGTCAGGTTCGGCATGCCTGCGTCGACGCCCGCGATCCAAGCCACCGTGCCCGTAAAGCGCGGGAAGCCGACCCAGTCCGTAAAGGTCGCGCCGGCCGCGGCGGTCTGCCGGGCGATGCCGACGTCGGCGAGTACGCTGCCATTGTGCGGCGTGCCGACGGTATTGAGCGAAACGACTTTGAGCGTGCGGCGCTGCGCCGGGTAGCCGGTCGTCAGGAAGCCGCGCGAATCGAGGCCGCCTTTGCTGTGACAGACGAGGTGAATGCTGTCGGCGCCGAAGCTCTTGGCGATGTTGGGAATCTGTGTATTGAGCAGACCGGCGTTCACCGCGATCGTCGCGGAGGCGTTGGTGATCGAGTTATCCCACTGCAGGAACTGAGCATTGAGGCCGGCGGTGAAACCCTGCCGGGCCCAGAAGCCGCCGTTCGAGCCGTTGCCGTGCACGAGTGCGATCGGCGACATGCATTTGAAGGTGATCGCGACCCAGTCGATCGCCGTGCACCACTCTTCGGTCGGGTTGAGCACGTCGATGTCGATGCGGATTTCATTGAAGGCGTTCGCCGGGAGCGCGCCCAGCGCGCCGCGGGCGCTGGGGAATTTCACCTTGTCAATCGGGATCTGGAACGAGTTGAGCCGCCAGACCTGATTGTCGCCCTGCAGCCATTCCGAGTTCCGCGGGTTGAGCGTCTTGACGTTGACGCCATTGAACGAAACGCGGTCGCGCTCCGGCTGCACGCCCCCACCGCCGCCGGTGAAATCGACGTCGAATGCGGGCAGCGTGACGGTCGCGAAGGGGCTGATCAGCCCTTCGCGGACGAGGTCGGCGGCGTCACGCAGCGTGCCATCCGGATTGGTCGGGCCGAGATAGCGGTTGATCGGCACGCGGATGATGAGCGGGCCGCCGCTGCGGAATGTGCAGGGTGTGTCGAGGCCCGCACCGGTATCAAGTACGAACGTGCGATCATCGGCGGTCGGCGGGGCCAGCCGCGCGACGCTGCCGTCGCCCGCCCAGGGATTGCTGGGGGGGTCTTTGCGATCGCTGACCGCGGCGACGGCGGTGCAGGCCCACAGGGCCGCGACAACGCCGACCGGCGCGCAGTGCCAGTGTCGGAACATACGTTACTCCTTCGGGTTACAAATCAACTCCACAACAGCTATCGCCCGGCCCACGCGGGTCGGGCGGGGAATCTACTTCGTGCCAGAAACCGCACGTCGCACCGACATCGCAACAACCCGTCCGGGGGATGATGCGATGAGCGCCGGTCCGCCCCGTTATGCAAGGGATAGAAAAAAAGTGAATCGTCGTAAAAGACGCGATGGAATACAAAATACTCTCAAGGGGCGACATGTGCGCGGTTACAGAAATCAACTCATGCGCTCGAACGGCAAGAGCGGCGACGACCGCCGACGGCCAGCAGAATGCGACCGCAGCGGCTTCACAGCCGGACGGCCTGGTCGGCCGGCGCGGCTCCCGCCGGCGATGTCTACATGTCCGTGCGCGCTATCGCGGGCGCACGTGCAGAGCTACAGCAGACGAAAGCTTGCCATCTACAAGTTGTTGCACAGCGAACAACGGTGGTCATGCGACAGTCACGCGAGAAAAACAGGAGCCTGTCGCTGCGAGCCGAATCTGAGCCGCCGCAGACGCGACCGCAAAACCTAGCGCCAGTAGGCGAAACCTGCGCCTGACGAACACCTGCATCGAAGAGGGGTTCGTCTTCGCCGACCACTCGATTCAACGCGCGGCATGTTGAACGGCTCATGTTAGCGATTGAAGTGCGCCCGTCAAGAAATTGATGAAGCGCATGCGAGCCATGCGCCGCGACGCTGGGCACGCCTGCCGCGGCTCGCGCCGGCGGGTGTGGCTGATGCGCCAACTCGATCTATACCGCCTGAACATTGCCGGATGGCTCGGCGTGACCCGCTTTGCACCCCGCGTCTGGCACGCTCACGCGGGAATACATCTGAATCACATCAAGCGCTGCGCGATAGAATCGTTGATCCGCTCGCTGAACATCGGCATGCTCGCCGCAACTCTCTAGACTTGCCGGATAGAACCCGAATTTTCATGATCACACGCAACCGCCCGCCACCAGACAGTCTACAAACCCGCCGATGTCATTGAAATCAATCGCGCCGTTGTCGTCGATGTCTGCATGCAGCCAGCGGCAACCGGGAAGCACGTCAACATACGCCGACTCTCCGACGAGAGCGGCGACAAACCCGGCAATATCGTTGAAATTCACCACGCCGTCACAGTTCATGTCGCCAGGTCTGGCCGGTGGCGCGCAACCGGTCCACTTCGCAATTCGATCGGCCGGGGCACCGCCCGCATTGGTAAAAGTACCACCGGCGAATAGCGCCGGACCGCTATCGGAATCAAACACGCTGAGCGCATAGACCCAACTATTCATACCGTTGCCCAGTGCGGCCCATCCCTCGCCATCCCACTCAGCGATGCTGTTCGCCGCGACGCCGCCGGCAGTCCTGAAGTAGCCGCCAACCTGGAGCGCCGGACCGCGGCCATTGTCATAGACAGCCAATGCCCGCACTGTGGGGTTTGGCACCCCGCCCAGTCCGGATCCGAGCGGCGACCAGCCACTCCCATCCCACTTGGCAATGGAGTTCGCCGCGACGCCACCGGCCGATGCAAACACACCGCCTGCGTAGAGTGACGGCCCGTGGCCGTCGTTATAGACAGTCAGTGCGATGACTTCGTCATGAATACTACTCATGCCGCTACCGAGCGCCGACCAGGCGCCATCTTGCCACCGGGCAATTCGGTTCGCGGTCACACCGCCGGCGATGGTAAACAAGCCGCCTGCGTACAGTGCTGGGCCGCTGCCATCGTCGAAGACGGCCAGAGCGCGAATCTCGAGATAACTGAAGCCAGCCACCCCAGTACCCAACGGGGTCCAGCGGCTCCCGTTCCATTGGGCGATGTGGTTCACCTCTACGCCGTCCGCCGTGATGAAATCTCCACCGGCAATGAGCGCGGGCCCACGACCGTCGTCGTAGACCGTCAGGGCCAGCACCTCGGGATATAGCGACCCGCCTACGCCGCTCCTCAGCGAAGACCACGTTATGCCGTTCCACTTGGCAATCCGGTTCGCTGCAACACCGCCGGCTGAGGTGAAGCGACCACCCGCGTAGAGTGCCGGCCCGCGGCCGTCGTCGAACACGGTCAGGGCAAAGACCAGATCATCCACACCGTTCCCCAAAGCCGCCCAATGCGTGCCATTCCACCGCGCGACTCGGTTCGCCACCGAGCCGCCGACGCTGGTAAATTGGCCCCCGGCAAAGAGCGCCGGCCCGCCGCCGTCGTTGTAACCAATCAGCGCGACCACCGCAGCGCTTGGCCCCGGCCGAGCAAACCCCTCAACCCAGCGCGGCTCGCATGGAACTTGCTCAGCCGATGCTTGAGAAACCAACCACAGCACGGTGAAAGCCGTCCGAAACGTTGCAGGTGTTAGCAGCCAACACGGCCTAGCATGGAACATCGGATTCGTCCTTCAAAGCGATCAGAGCATGATCTTTGCGATTAGCACCCATTCTCTTCTCTCTCGCCGGATCAAAGATCGCTTGAGTATACATCGGGGACGCCGGACGAAACAACAGTAATGCGGCCGTCGCCGGATGGGGTCGGCGTCAGTTGCAGGGTCGGCTTCAGCCGACCGGTCGCTGCCACAGAGCTTCAGCCGGTTGTGGGCGGAGAGATCGGCCCTTGTTCTCCGCGCGGCGCGGTTGCATCAGCTGGCTTCAAGCGGTCTTGAGACATGCAAACCATGCGCCGCACCAAGCCTTCATGCACGTTCGAGATTGAAAAAAACCAACCTGATCGCCCGACCCTTCGCGTGCTATCATCGCCGCCCATGGAAGCCGTTGCGCCGCTGATTTCGCTGGTCATCCCGGTCTTCAACGAAGCGGGCAACGTGCGCGAGCTGCTGCGCCGCCTGGGCGCGGTGCTCGCCGCCGAGCCGCGGCACGAGTTGGTTTTTGTCGACGACGGCTCGAGCGACGACACCGTCGCACAGCTTGAAGCCGCGCGCCCGAGCTGCCCGGCGATTCGCGTCATTCGACTATCGCGGAATTTCGGTCATCAGGCGGCGCTGTTGGCCGGGCTGGAACAGGCGCGGGGCGAAGCCGTCATCTCGCTCGATGGCGATTTGCAGCATCCGCCCGAGCTGATTCCCACGTTGCTTGAGCATTGGCGGAGCGGGGCGGACGTGGTGCAGACCATCCGTCAGGAGACCGCCGACGCCACCTGGCTGAAAGACGCCACCTCACGCGGCTTCTACGGGTTGCTCTCGACCATCTCGCAGACGCGTGTAACGCCCGGAGCGGCGGATTTCCGGCTGCTTTCGCGCGAGGCGCTGGCCGCGTTGCTGGCCTGTCGCGAGCGCTGCCGCTTTAACCGCGGGTTGGTGCAGTGGATCGGTTTCAACTATGTCGAGGTGCCGTATACCGCTGCTCGCCGCTTCGCGGGCCGCACGAAGTATTCCTATCGCGCGATGTTGCGCCTGGCGGCCGACGCGATTTTCTCGTTCTCAACCTGGCCATTACGCCTCGCCGGCTGTGCGGGGGTGTGCGTCTCGCTTTGTGCAGCGGCCTATCTGGTCTTCATCCTCTTGGCGCCGTGGCTCGGTTTTGCGGTGCAACCGGGCTGGAGCTCGACGCTGGCGGCGGTTTTGATCCTTGGTGGGATGAACCTGATGGTGATGTGGATCCTTGGCGAATACGTCGGGCGGCTGTATGAAGAGGTCAAGCAGCGCCCGATTTATCTGATGCGCACGGGAGGGTTGCGCGGCGCTGAGGCGCGGGCAGTTGAGACACGGCTCGCAACTCTGCAATCAGCCGAGAGCATATCAGCCGTATTAGAGCCGTGAGCGCTCAGCGCTTGCAAAAAAGCGATATTACATGAAGCAAAGCCGGCGCTGGCTGGCTGACTGCATGGGTGGTTTCAAGCGGGCCGGTTCTTTCAGATTTTTTTTCGCGGCCCTTGACACATCCATACATCAACCTAACATGCGAGACAATCAGGCGGTTTGCCGCGCGGTAATCGTGTGCGGCGCACGAATTGTCCGGGTCGCGCCAACGTGTGTGGGCGCGCGCCTCAACGCGCCTCAACGCGGCTCGGCGCGCTGAAAACTGCGAAGAGGATCTGATCATGACGCGTTTTTCACGGTTCGCGACGCTTGTGATGTGTGGAGCTTTTTTGCTGAGTGACTCGCTGATGGCCGAGGAAGGGAAGAAGCCGGCCGGTGAAGCCAAACCCGCCCCGGCCGCCAAAGATCCCGCCAAAGCCGCCGCGGGCGACGCGGCCGCCGCGGCCAAGGCCCAGATGGAGATGTGGATCAAGTCGGCCACGCCCGGCCCGGAGCACAAGCTGCTGGAGTACATGGTGGGCGACTGGGATGTCACGGGCAAGTTCTGGGCCGATCCGACGACGCCGCCGGAGGAGAGCAAGGGCCGTCAGACCGCGACGATGATGCTCGGCGGGCGTTTTGCGCACTATCAATACAAGGGCCAATTCAACAACGGGCCGTTCGAGGGGGCGGGCATCAGCGGCTATGACAACATCGCCAAGAAATTCGTCTCGACCTGGGTCGATACCTACGGCACGGGCATCATGCTGATGCATGGCGACTATGACGCGGGCAAGAAGGAGTTCACCTTCATCGGCGAGAACACCATGCCCGACGGGACGAAATCGAAGATGAAGGAAGTCATCCGCGTGGTCAGTCCGGATGAGCACGTCATGACGTTCTACGACCTGCCCGCCGGCCAGCCGGAACGCAAATCGATGGAGCTGACCTACAAGCGCGCCAAGCCCGAAACGACTGGCGGCGGCGCGCAGTAATCGCGCGCGAGCGGGTGTTGTCCGCGGCGCCGCTTACTCGTCATCGACGATCATCCGGCGTTTCGGCTGGGGCGGTGCAGGTTTCGGCGGCGCCGCACGGCGGGTTCCGCTCGGCCGATCGGTACGCGCCGGACGGTCGCCGCTGCGCCCGCGCGGGGCGCCTTGTCGGCGCGGCCGATCAGCGCCATG
>CAYQLG010000111.1:0-13778 GCA_964418235.1 uncultured Planctomycetales bacterium | reverse complement strand
CGCCGGCCGCAACGGCGCCCGTGGCGCCCCTGGAGGCGCAGGCGCCCGCCTTGCCGCAAGCCCTGGCGGGCGCCGGCGACACGCGCGTGCGGATTCTCTCGACCGCCTTTCAGCTCTTTCACGAGCAGGGATATCACGCGACCGGGATCGCGACCATTCTGCGCGAAGCCGATGTCAATGCCGGCAGCCTCTATCACTATTTTCCCAGCAAAGAAGCGCTGCTGATCGGCGTGCTGGAGTTCGCGCTGGTCATGCTGCGGCCGGCCGTGATGGACCCGGCCGAGCGCCGCAGCGCCGACCCGCTGGAGCGGGTGTTTGAGTTGCTCCAGCAATATCGGGAGGGGCTGGGCGCGTGGGGTTGCAAGATGGGCTGTCCGGTCGGGAATCTCGCGCTGGAAGTCGCCGACGACAACGCCGCCGCTCGCGCGCTGATCCATCAGAATTTCGAGAACTGGGCCCGCGCAGTGCGGAAATGGCTCGATGACGCCGGCGACCGGCTGCCGCGCGCCACCGATCGCGCGCGGCTGGCTCGCTTTGTGTTGACCGTCATGGAGGGCGGCATCATGCAGGCCCGCGCCGCCGGCCGGCTCGAACCCTATGACGAAAGCATCGCTGAGCTGCGCCAGTACTTCGCCACGCTGACACGCGCTGCGGATGCCGAGCGGGCCGTATCCGCCACCGCGCGCGCCGCCGTGCTGACCGCCTCCGCGGACGGCGCCCTGCGCACTGACCAGCACCATGTCGCGGCGCGACCCCAGTCGGCTCGTGCCTCGCGCGCGAAGCGTGCCGCCCGAGCGCAACGCGATACACGCGCCGCAGCAGTGGATGGCGTTGCCGAGCAGCAGCGCGGCGCCAACTCAACTTCAGCTTCTCGATCCGGGGCTGTGCGCGGGCGTTCCGCGCCGTCGCCCTGATCTTTGTGTGGCCTTCGTGGCCCGGGAGTCTGTCTTTCATGCCCGCCCCTGTCGTGCACTTTGAGATCGGCGTCCGCAACGCGGACAAGGCTAGCGCGTTTTATGGCCCGCTCTTCGGCTGGGAGTTCAGCCCCTTCGGCCAGTCCGCGATGATTACAAACGTCGGCGCGATGGCCGGTACGCCGGGCATCGGCGGCCACCTCAATAGTCTCGGCCATGAGCCGCACAATTACTGTGTGATCTACGCCCAGGTCGACAATTTGCCCAAGACGATCGAGCACGCGATCAAGCTCGGCGGCAAGCAATGCGTGCCGCCGACCGAGGTGCCCGGCATGGGCACATTTGCCTGGATCACCGATCCGGAAGGGAATTCCGTCGGCCTGTGGAAGCCGGCGTAAGCCCGGGTTTGCGCGGGCGCGTGGGCGCGCCTGCGCGGCCGAGTCTGCACGGCGGCTGATGCGATCAGCAAGGCCGTCGCCGAATTCGCTGTGTTATTGAGCCGAATCGATCGGCGCACCAAAGTGGTCGCGTCGTCGCTCTTGTATTGAGTTGGTCATTGCAACCCAGGAGATACTGCAATGAAGCCTGTTCGCCGTCTGGCCGTATGCGTCCGTGTGCCGATCTTGTTTGTCTGTCTTGCCGGCGCGATCAACCCGGCTCTTGCCGCCGACGAAGCGACCGGCCGCGCCGCGGCGTCGGCGCCTTCGTCCGCACCTGTTGTTCATGCCGCGTCAGATACGCAAGTCATTGAGAAGACGCTGCGCGCTTCGCTGCGCGACGTCTGGGAGGCATTCACAACCGCCGAGGGCTTCAAGAAGCTCGGCGTCGCCCACTGTGACGTCGATATGCGCGTCGGCGGGTTGATTCGAACGCACTACAACCCCAAGGGCGTACTCGGCGATGAAGGTACGATCCACAATGAGATTCTCGCGTGGGAACCGCTGCGCATGCTGGCGTTCCGAATTCACAAGCCGCCGCAGAATTTCCCCTTCTCCGAGGCCACCTGGAAGAGCACCTGGAGCGTTGCGACTTTTAGTGACCTGGGCGATGGACGCACGCACATCCGCCTCGCGGGCATGGGTTATCCCGCGACCGAAGAAGGCCAGAAAATGCGGAAATTTTTTGAACAGGGCAACCAATGGGTGCTCGATAATCTGCAGCGCCGCTTCGAGGAGTCGCCGCCGCTGCCGATGTCACAGGCCCACGCCGACCGACCGCTCGCGCCAATCCTGCATGAGCGCGTGGTCGAGCTGCCGCGCGCCGACGTGTGGAGCTTGCTTTCCACCGCCGCCGGCTGGAAGCGTTTCTTGGGGGTTGAGGCGAGCATCGAGCCATATCCCGGCGGAAAATTTGAGTTGTACTTTGTGGCCGACGCGCCCGCCGGACAGCGCGGCAGCGAAGGTTGCACCGTGCTGAGCGTCGTGCCCGAAGAGTTGCTGTCGTATACGTGGAACGCGCCGCCGAATTTTGCCCGCGCCCGCCCGCGGCACACATGGGTCGTGATTCGGCTCGAATCGCTCGGGCCGGCGCGCACGCGCGTGCGGCTCGATCATCTCGGCTTCGCGGAGCAGGCGTCCAAGCACCCCGATGAAGCGGCCGAGTGGACCGAAGTGCGAACCTACTTTCAGCGCGCCTGGGGCAACGTGCTGACCGCTCTCAAGGCGCTGGAGCTGCAACCCGCCGCTCCGGACAAAGCGCGCGACCAGGCCGACGCCGACACGCCGACCTCAAAGTCGGCGACCGCCCGCCTAGCAGAGCCTCGACCGTGAGGGAGTGATCTGGATCGGCCTGAAACGCCGCTTGCTGATCGACGCGGCGTGTCGCCGGCGAAGCCATTCCTGCAAGGGCGTTAGCCGCCCCAGCATGAGCGCGCGCTCACGCGCCGTCAGCGGCTCGACGGCGCATGCTCTCGCTTGCCTTCGGCCTCGTACCACGCGATCGTCTCGCGCAGGCCCGCCTCAAAGGGCGTCTCGGCGGAGAAGCCGAAGCGTTCCGCCGCTCGGCGAGTGTCCAGGCAGCGGCGCGGCTGGCCGTTGGGCTGCGAGCCGTCCCATTGGATATGCCCGCTGAACCCGGTCAGTCGCGCGATCAACTGCGCCAATTCGCGAATGCCGACCTCACGCCCATTGCCGAGATTGACCGGCTCGGCCTCGTCGTAGTGGCGCGTGGCCGCAACGATGCCCGCGGCGGCATCTCGCACGAAGAGAAACTCACGCGTCGGCGAGCCGTCACCCCAGAGCGTGACCGCGGCCTGGCCGGCGTCGCGCGCCGTCATGAACTTGCGAATCATCGCGGGAATCACATGCGAGCTTTGCAGATCAAAATTATCGCGCGGGCCATAGAGATTGACCGGCAGCAGATAGATCGCGTTCAAGCCGTATTGCTCGCGATAGGCCTGGCACATCACCAGCAGCGCCTTCTTGGCGACGCCATAAGGCGCGTTGGTCTCTTCGGGATAGCCATTCCACAGTTCTTCCTCGCGGAACGGAACGGGGCAGTGTTTCGGATAGGCGCAGATCGTTCCGATCTGCACGAACTTATGCAATCGCCGGCGGCGGGCTTCCTCCAGCAGATGCAGCCCCATGGCCATGTTGGCGTAGAAAAAGCGCCCGGGGTTCTCACGATTCGCGCCGATGCCGCCGACCTCCGCCGCCAGGTGAATGATCACGTCGGGCCGGGCCGTGTCGTAGAGCCGCGCGACCGCGCCGGCGTCGGTCAGGTCAAAGTCACGGCGGCGCGGGACGAAAATCCGCTCGGGACCGACGCCGGCGTCCGCCAGCCGTTCGACCACAAATGACCCGAGAAACCCCGCTCCGCCAGTAACGCAAAATCGTGCGGAGTGCCAATCGAGCGGCGTAGCTGTAAACGTGGCTGATGACATATGCGCCATTATGGCCGCGTGCGGGGGCGGCGCCAGCCGCGCACGAATCCGATGCTGCGCGACACGGGCCGCGCTCCAGCGCTCAGCGAACCCCGCGCATGAAACGGCCTACTCCTTCACACGGATATGGCATGCCGTCAGCAGTACGCCGGACAGCAGCAGCAGCGCCCCCAGCGGCACGAGCACGATGCCCAGGCCGGGATCGCCCGCATAGATGTAGAGGCCGCCTAGAAAGAAACCCAGCGGCATCAACACGTTCGCCGCGAGCAGACAGGGCGAGGCGACGCGCTCGATCCAGATGCTGGGTAATCGCAGAAATGCCGTCGCCGCGGCGAAAGCCAGCGAGACCAATGAGAGCAGCGTGCCGTGAGCATGGCCGAGCGTCCACATCAGCCGGCGCGTCGCGTTGGCCACGTCGAGGTAATAGCCGATCTTCAGACCGTGCAGCCCCTCGAGCACGATGCCGGTCGTCAGAAACAGCAGCAGCGTCCACCAGCCAAAGACCAGGTGGCGCACCGCAAGTGTGCGGCGCGCTGCGAACGCGGCATCACGCTCGGCGACCGGTGAGCCGGTCGGCGACATTGGGCCGGTGTGTCGCTCCGCGTGTGCGGTCGGTGGTTGATGGTCGGTCATGGTGGCGATCACTCCTGAGGCTCTTGGCCGGGGCCGCGCTTGCCTCGCGACCGGCTCGCTACGTCTGTTGGGCCAGGTTCGCAGCGAACGGTGAGGCGTTACTCCGCCAGCATCACGGGTCGATCATCGCGCTGGGCCGCGATCTCGCGCAGGCGCTCTTCGAGCAGCGTGCCATCGGCGCGCAACAGCACGCGCTGCGGATCCGTCAGCGCCAGGGCCGCCTGGCCCCATTGCGCCCGGACGCGCTCAGCGGCGGCCTCGCGCTCGCGCGGCGCGGCCAGCGCATCGTACGAAACCTCCGCAAATCCCGGCAAGCTGCGGAGCGACCGCTCGGCAATGAAGCGCACCGCCGAATAGGGATCGTTTAGCAGCTGCGCGAGGATCGGCGGCTGCCACTGTTCAACGCCGGCAGCGCGAGCCGGCCCCCAGCCGAGATGCCATGCCGCCAGGGCGCGCTGCCCGGCGTCGCCGCGGAGGGCGTGCAGAACCATCAGCGAATGCGCCTGATGATCCGCGTCCAACTCAGGAGCCGGCTGCTGATACCACTCGTTCAAATAGCGCGCCGTCCACGCCAGCGTCTGATCGATATGGCACAGGTTGCAGGCATTGGGCCGGCCGGCGGCGAGCGTCTCCTTGGCGGTCGGACTGTTGATCTCGTGGCTGCGAATGGCCTTGAGCAAACCGTACGTCGTGTGGGGCATGTGACAGTTGTAGCAACGGCTGCCGCTGGAGCCGGCGGCGTGATGCGTGTGCGCCGTCGGGTTGTCGCGATACTCGCTGTGACACTGGAGGCAGGCCTCGTCGCCATCCATGCGCGCGGCGAGCTGATCATCCGGATCGCTCGCATGCATCGCGTGACACGACATGCATGACAGCGCGCCGCGCTGATAGCACGGCGATTCGACCATGGCGCTGTAATCGCGCCCGGAGATTCGGATCATGCCGTCGGGCCACCAGCTCTCAGCGAGAAAGCCCGGCGAATTGGTCAGAATCTGCCGCATGATCGGCTGATCCTCGCGGGCGGGATGGCGCAGCAGATGCACGGTGTCGGTGAGGGTGCCCCCGGCGCGATAGTCGGTGCCGGCCAGATTCCACTGGGCGTCGCTCTTGGGCCAGGTAATGCTGTGGCACTGGCCGCAGACTTCGGATTGCTTACGCGACGAGAGCCGCGCGGGGTTCACAATCGTGCCGTCCGGCTGCTCCGATAGGTGCTGCTGATAGCGGCGCTGCGGGTCACGGTTGAACTCGACGTGCGCATGCGCCGGTCCGTGGCACGCTTCGCAGGCGATGCCAAGCTCCGCGACCTGCGTGTGCGACTTGCCGGTGCCATATTCGTGCAGCGGCTGGCCGGCGACGCTGTGGCACTTGATGCAGCTTGTGTTCCAGAGGACAAACGCGGCCCGGTTCTCCGGCGGCTGCAAGAAGGAGTGCTCGGTGCCGACCCAGCGCTGCTGCTCGAAGATATAGCCAAACGGGAACGGAAAAACCGTCCGGTCAAACTTGCTCTCGAACCAGTAGAACTGCATATGGTGAGAGCCGGTCGTCATGATGATCCGGCGATCGACATAGGGCGGATTGGGGATCGACGCGGGGTCGAGACCGCGTCCCAGCGTCTGCTGTTCCCAGACCGGGTCGGGCATCGTCGCCCAGAACTCATCGCCGCGGCGGTGCAGGTGATATTTCAGTCCGCGCGAGACGATGGAGACGTCATTGAAATCGCCGACGACCGATGCGGGCGTCGCGACCTGCGTCATCGTGCGGTGATACGACGCATGCCAGCTCTCGAATTGAGCGGGATGGCAGGCCTTGCAGGTGCTGGAGGTGACATAGCCGTCGGGGCGATTCGTCGCGGGTATCACGCGCTGGGCGGCGGCCAGGGATTCGGCCCGGCGCTCGGTCGTTTGGTGGCGGAAAGTCATGCCGCCGGCCGTGATCGCGACCGCGAGGGCCGAGATCGCGGCGGTCGGGCCCGGTGCGCGACGACCCAATATCCAAACCGGTATCAACCCGAGCGCAAGCGCGGCAAGAACGAAAAGAAACTCCATTGTCGCTCCCGCTGCACGACCGGAACGGGGCCGTGCATGATTTCATGGCGTCGGCGATGCGTGAATTGGGGACGCTCACGTCGGCGCCGTGGGTTTCAGCTAAACAGCCCGTTGCGATTACGAACGAATCACGTCATCCAATATACATGGAGCCGTTGAAAATGCAGCGTGAATCAGGTTTGAAAGCGTTGAACGGCGGCCCCCGCGCGAGTTCCTGGCATGCTCTGGCGCGAGCCAGAGTGCATCAGAGGCGTTGGTCAGCCGGCTGGCATGCTCGAAAGCGCAGCCGTCGCGTAGCGGCGTTGCGAGGTCTAAACGGGTCCGATGCCTTTTTCCGATCAATCGCAGCTTAGATTTTAACGGTCCGCGGTGATTTCGTCCGATTGAGCGAAAGCTGGGGCTTTTTCTGTGGGCTGGCCGAAGTCTGGCCCGTTGGTCCGGCGGCGGCAAATTATCGGCCATAATTCTTTGTAACGCGCTTCTCATCAATGCGTTACGAATTTTTTTCACGGTGTGAATCTTTGGCTTGCATCGCCTGGCGGCGTACGATAGACTGCAAGCAGTTGTGAATTAGCGCTCAATCGGCGTCCCGAGATCGGGAGGTCGAAACTGTTGGATGTGGGAGATGGAGTTTTTGTAATGGTTAAGTTTCTGAGCACAGTGAGCGTTCTGGCGATCGTTGCGGTCGCTGGCGCGGCTGTGGACACACGCCTGTACCTGGCTCCGGTTGGCGCCGGCAGCGTCCCGTTTACGGGCGGTGCTGGTCCGTTCAGCCCGACCCAGGTCGGCGCCTCGGCGGCTGACGGCGGCGTTGGTGCACATATTTACACCAGCACCTCAGTCGGTACCGGCGGCGTGGACGCGCCTGCTCCGGGCGTCCCGGTTGGCGTCGCGGGCGACGTGTTCGCGGTTTGGGCTCGCACAGAAAACGGCACCGCGCCGGATGGCTCGGCGATTCGCGGTCTGAATCTGCAGGTCGTCACGACCGGCAGCGTCACGGCCACGAGCGCTTGGGTTCAGTGGCGTGCGGGTACCGCCCCGACGAACAACTACCGCTGGGAGGCCGCTTCGGACTTCTCGGGCCCGGAAGTTACGTTCCTCGGTGGTCTGGGTGGCGCGGGCCGCGGCTGGCAGCTCCAGACTGGTTCGAGCGACCGCCTGGATGATTTCACCGTCACAGACGCTAAGGCTGGTCTGGGCAACGGCGAAATCCTCCTTGGCTACATTCGCGCTGAGGGTGGCGTTGGCTCGATCCAACTCCGCCTGGGCGTGAACGGCGTCAACCACGCGGATGGCACGCGCGTCGCTTTCGGCGATGGCACGGCCTACATTCCGGGTGGTACGGGCGCTGCTGGTCGCGGCTACGGTGATCAGGCGATCATCGTTCCGGAACCGGCTACGCTGGCCCTGCTCGCGCTGGCTGGTCTGGCGATTCGTCGCCGCTAGTCCGCTCACTCTCGTCGAAACGACGAAATTGGGACCCGCGGTCATGTACCGCGGGTTCTTTTTTTTCAATTTCATCCCGCTCTGTCGCACACATGGGGTTTCCCGTATGATCCGGTTCCGCTATGTCGGCCTTGAGCTAGGCTGGAGCGGTCGATTGGACCGGCCTGAGCTACTGATTGGCCCGTTCGGCGGCAAACGTTGAGTTCGTCCGAACCCACTCGCCGTGCTCTGCGGCAGGATCGTGGCGGGCGGCCGGTCAGCCGCAGGGCGGTGCGACCGAGGCCATTGGAACAACTTTGCAAGTCGACCTACGTGAGCTTGTTCGGAGTTTCGACGACCGACGGATTCTTGTCGTCGGCGACTTCATGCTCGACCGATACATCTCCGGCGACGCCGAACGCATCAGTCCGGAGGCGCCGGTCCCCGTCGTCCGCGTGGTGGAAGAGCAGGATCGCGTGGGCGGCGCCGGTTCGGTCGCGCTGAACGTGCAAGCGCTCGGGGCCACCGCGCTATGCTATGGCGTGATCGGCGAAGATGCCGCCGGCGGCCAGGTGCGCGCGCTTCTGCGGGCGGCCGGGGCCGAGACGAGCGGAATCCTCACGGTTCAAGATCGGCCGACCATCACCAAGGCGCGCGTCATCGGCCTGGCAGAGCATCGTCACCGCCAGCAGATTCTTCGCATCGACTATGAAGTTGTGCGGCCGCTGGCGCCGGCAGATTCGGACCAACTGAGGCAAGCGGCCGAGTCGGCGCTGCAATCGGCCGACGTTCTTTGCCTAGAAGACTACGCGAAGGGCGTGCTGTCCGAAGAGCTGACACAAGCGCTGATCCGCTCGGCGCTGCGCCAGCAGAAACCGGTCTTGATCGACCCGGCCCGTACAAGAGCATGGGAAAAGTATCGCGGCGCGACGCTGTTGACGCCCAATCGCGTGGAGTTTGAAACCGCCGCGGGTCAGCGGCTATCGGATGATGAGCTGACGCCCGCCGGTTTGGAGCTGATTCGTCGCTATGACTTGGGAGCGCTGGTGGTGACCCTGGGGCGCGACGGCGCGCTGTTGCTCGAAGCCAGCGGCGTGAACCGACGATTTCCGACAGTGCCTCGGGCCGTATATGACAATACCGGAGCCGGTGACGCCGTTTTAGCGATGCTGGCGACAGCCCTTGCCGCCGGCGGTAAACTAGAACAGGCCGTCGTATTGGCCAACATCGCCGGCGGGCTGGAAGTCAGCAAGTTCGGCTGCGTCCCGATTCGACGTGAGGAAGTGCAGCACGAGTTGGATCACGGCCCGGCGAGCGACCGCGGCAAAATCCTGGGCCGCGACGAGTTAGCGGCGGAACTGGCGGCCCGAAAGCAGCGCGGCGAGAGCGTGGTTTTCACGAATGGCGTGTTTGACATATTGCACCCTGGCCACATTGAATTACTGCGGAAGGCCCGAGCCTTCGGCAGCGTGCTCGTTGTGGCGATCAACAGCGATGCGTCGGTGCGGTCGCTGAACAAAGGGGCGGATCGTCCGCTGCGTTCGCAGGCCGATCGGGCGCGAATGTTGGCGGGCCTTTCCGCGGTGGATTACGTGGTTGTATTTGAAGAACCCGATCCGCGCCGCCTGTTGCAGGCGCTGCGCCCCGACGTACTCGTCAAAGGCGGCGATTACAGTCTTGAAGGGGTCGTCGGGCATGAGATCGTCTTAGGTTATGGCGGGCGAGTAGAACGGATTCCGTTCGTGCAGGGGTATAGCACGACCAGTGAAGTCGAACGGATTCGACAGGCAGAAGAGAATGTACGATCGAAATCAGAAACGACCGCTCAAGAGCGGGCAGGTGCGAAGTCAAGACGAGCGGCGTCTGACCATTCAGCGTGAGCCGCTCGGTCACGTCTACGTCCAGTTGCTCCACTACGCAACTCAGCATTGCCCGACGGCTTTGCTCGTCGTGCGTGAAGGCGCCGGACTTAACACGAACGGCGTTGCCGCGCTCGAAACACTCAAGCCGTTTTTGCGCGCGATGACGGCATCGGCGCCGTGGACGAGCGGAGACGGCATGCCGGGCAAAGCGGCGATTTACACGTATGAGTACACCGCCGCGACGGCGCGCGTGCTGCAAAGTCTTGCGACGCGGCTGTATGCCTGGAGCAATCCACATTTGCCCGCCGACCTGCGACTGCTGCGCTCCAGCGGGAGTCCGTGGCTGGTCAGCTATGGCAGTGAGGCCGCCGGATATTTGGTGCAATCGAGCAACGAGGAGTACGCGCTCAGCCGCGCGCTGCCGGGGCTTCACGTCCGGTGGGATCCGTTCGGTTCGATCGCCGGGTAGCGCTGTCGTAGCTGCATGCGAACCCTCCGCTAAGCCGCTTCGCACGGGTATGAACTCGCCGCAAGAGCGCTGACCTTGTCGCGCCGCCCCGCAACTGCATCTGGCCCGAAACCGCATGTGGCGCGAAACCGCATGTCGCGCAGCCGGGCCGCGCGCTTGCGCTGCGATAGAAAAGCAGTCTTCGTTGTTTGAACCTGCGCGAGCTGTGCCGGCAGGGGCATTTCCCCGCGCGCCTCCCGATTCGGCTTCCGACGAGTTGAATGGCGGAGCGCGGCGGAGATGACCGGCGCAATTTCTATTGACGATGCGGTGGGGGCCGTGTGCAGCGGATGATCCGCCGGCAGCGCATCGTCCAGCCGTTGCGCCCACGACACGAACTGCTCGCGACTCTGCTCCGGCTGCCGAAACCCAGCCGTCCGAAGTTCCTCCATGAACCTCGACCGACCCTCGCGCCAACACACGCCAATCGTAGAAACACAGGCAAAAGTTTCCGGAGTATTTCGACAGCCTTGAACGGCGCGGTTCTGCCGGGCGACGGTCGCGGCGCCAGGTCACGATCCTGGCTCTGCCAGGCGACAGAGCCATTCTGCACAAGTTCTAGGTTGACCCCCGTTTGAATCCAATCAGCCGCGACGACCGGCGGAGCGACGTTTGCATGTCCGGCTCGCTACATATGCAAGCCGCCGTCAACGACAATCGTCTGGCCGGTGATGTACGCACCTCCCGGTCCGGCAAGAAACGTGACCGCCGCGGCAATGTCTTCGGGCTTGCCGAAGCGCTGCAGCGCGATGACCTCTTTGACTTGCTCCTTCAGCTTCTCCGGCAAGACCTCGGTCATGTCGGTGTCGATGAAGCCGGGCGCGACGCAGTTGCACGTAATGCCGCGCTTGCCCAGCTCTTTCGCGACCGACTTGGTCATGCCGATCAGGCCGGCCTTGGCGGCGGCATAGTTGGCCTGACCCGGGTTGCCCATCAGCCCCGACACACTCGCGATATTGATGATCCGTCCATAGCGCTTGCGCAGCATGTGCCGGCATGCCGCCCGGATCAGCGCGAACGGCGCCCGCAAATTCGTCTCGACCACGTCGTCAAACTGATCATCTTCCATCGCCATGACCAGCCCGTCGCGCGTGATGCCGGCGTTGTTGACCAGGATGTCGAGCCGGCCGCGCTGCTCGACCAGGTCGTCGATCGTCTTGCTGATCGCGGCCCGATCGGTCACGTCCAGCCCCAACGGCACAATCCGCGCCGCGACCTCCGCCTGGCCAGCGGACCATTCGGCCACGCTCTCCGGCTTGCGGGCGGCGGCCAGCACCGTAGCCCCATGCCGGGCGAGGTCGAGCGCGATTGCCCGGCCGATGCCCCGTGAGGCGCCCGTAACCAGTGCGACCTGCTCATGAAAACTCATCCGGCTGCTCCTGCGGGCGGGTTCAGATCCGCGGCCGTGCTGAGGTTGATGCAACGGACATTCCGGTTGATCTTGCGCATCAATCCGAACAGCACGCGATTCGGCCCAATCTCATGATACTCGCTAACGCCATCGGCGATCAGGCGCTCGACGCAGCCCTGCCAGCGCACCGGGTTGAACACCTGACGATAGAGCGATTCGCGGATCGCGTCAGGCGTCGTGTGATACGCGGCGTCTACGTTGGCGACGACGCGCACCGCCGGCGCGCTGAATTTCGCCTCCGCCAACACCGGCCGCAGCCCATCCGCCGCGGGACGCATCAACTCGCTATGAAACGCGCCGGCCACCTTGAGCGGCACGGCCTTTCCGCCGAATTCGCCCGCTAGCGCGGTCGCGGCCTCGCACGCCGGGACTTCGCCGGAGATCACAATCTGCCCCGGACAGTTGAAATTGGCCGGGCGCACATGGCCCTTGTCGGCCACACGCTCACACAGCGCCAGCGCCTGGCCTTCATCCATCCCCAGCAGCGAGACCATCCCGCCGAGCCGCGCCTCTGCGGCTTGCTGCATTAGTTGACCGCGGCGATGAACCAGCCGCAGGGCATCCTCAAACGAGAGCGCCCCGGACAGGTGCAGCGCGGTGTATTCGCCCAGGCTCAGACCGCCCATCGCGGTGCATTGGCGCGGATCGATCCTGCCGGCTGCGACCGCGGCGTGATAGAGCGCCACGCTCGTGACGAAAATCGCCGGCTGCTGCACGTCCGTCTTGTTTAGCTCGCTCTCTGGCCCCGCAAAGCAAAGCTGGGATAGGGGCCGGCCGAGCATCTCGTCGGCCTGCTTGAAAATCGCCGCTGCCTGCGGCCAGGCGGCGGCGACGTCTTTCCCCATCCCGACCAACTGTGCCCCTTGTCCGGGGAAGATCGCAGCCCAGCTTGTCATCGCTTACATCCTCATCAGTACGCTGCCCCAGGTCAGGCCCGCCCCAAACGCGACCATCATTACCAGGTCGCCCTTGCGAATGCGCCCGGCGCGGCGCGCCTCATGGAGCGCCAGCGGAACAGATGCCGCCGATGTATTGCCGTAACGATCGATGTTGATCACGACTTTGTCCCGCGGAAATCCGAGTTTCTCCACCGCCGACTCGATGATGCGCAGATTCGATTGATGCGGGACAAACAGCGCGACCTCTTCGGGTTTCACGCCGGCGTCCGCGAGCGTCTGATCGATCAACTCCTGCATCTGGGTCACCGCGAATTTGTAGACCTCGCGCCCCTTCATGCGGATGTAGTGCAGCCGCTCGTTCAGCGTCCGCGGCGACGCCGGCTCCTTCGATCCGCCCGCCGGAATCCAGATCAATTGGCCGCGGCCGCCGTCGGCGCCGAGATTCACCGCCAGAATCTCGCAGCGCGGGTCGCGACTGCGCCGCAGCACCGCCGCGCCCGCCCCATCGCCAAACAGAATCGCCGTCGTGCGATCCTCCATGTCGGTGAGACGACTCAGAATTTCAGCCCCGATGATCAGCACGTGGTCGGCCATCCCCGAGACGATGTTCTGCGCCCCGGTGATCAGGCTCCAGACAAAGCCGCTGCACGCGGCGGCGAGGTCGTACGCCGGGATCATCCGACAGCCCAGACTCGCCTGCAATTCGCACGCGGTCGAAGGCAGCGGATGGTCGGGCGTAAATGTCCCGCAGATGATCAGGTCGATCAGATCGGGCGCAACGCCGGCATCTTCAAGCGCCAGCCGGCTCGCAATCAGCGAGAGCGAGCCCGTCGACTCGTGCGGCTCAGCGACGCGCCGCTCGCGGATGCCGGTGCGGGTCTGAATCCACTCGTCGCTCGTGTCGAGCCGGGCGGCAAATTCAGCATTGGTGACGCAGTTGTTCGGAACACAGACCCCGGTTCCGATCAACTCAACCGGCCAGGAGACCCTCATGCCGCGTCCTCTCGATGAGCGGCCAGCTCGGTGGCGAACATGCCGCGCAGGTCGGTCCGCAGTTGCTCCATCGCGACGCGGATCGCGTTGCCGATGGCGCGGTAGTCGCTGCGCCCGTGGCAGATGATCGCGACGCTGTCGATGCCCAGCAGCGGCGCCCCGCCATACTCGGCAAAATCATGCTTTTTCCAGATCTTGTTGACGATC
>CAYQLG010000110.1:0-13979 GCA_964418235.1 uncultured Planctomycetales bacterium | reverse complement strand
CGGCGGGGCATCGGCCCAGGCACGCGGCGAGAAAACCAGCGCCAGCGCGAGCAGCCCCGCGCAACCGCCGATGCGCCGCGCGCGGCGCGCGCCGGAGGCATGCCGTCGGCACAGCTTTCGCGGACTATTGGATCGGATGGTCAAGCACATGTCATGCACTCCTCTTCCGCGTTGGCCTGCTCGGCCCAGGCGCGGCGCTTCGCCGCAGTGAACCGACGCGGCCGTCGCGAATCGTATTTCAACCGCTTCGATTCGAGAATGCTCGCTTGACAACTACCGACGACCGCGGACATTGTCTCGCTCGTCCGCCGGAAAGGAACCTACGCAAGCCGCATGATTTGGCTGATGAACGCACTATACGCGCTGGCCCTGCTGGTCGGGTGGCCCTACCTGATCTATCGGCGACTGACGCGCGGGCCGTCCAATCTGTCGCTCGCCGAGCATCTGGGCCGCATGCCGCCCCGGCCTGTCGCAGCCCACTGCATCTGGGTGCACGGCGTTTCGCTGGGCGAAATCAACGCCGCCCGAACGCTCGTGGCCGAGTTGCACCAGCGCTCGCCCAACACGGTCGTTGTGGTCAGCAGCACCACCCAAACCGGCCTGGCTCGCGCCCGACAGCTTTTTCATCGCAACCTGGTCTTTCGCTTCCCGCTCGACTTTTCGTTCGCCGTGCGCACGGCGCTGCGGCGCGTCCGGCCGTCGGCGATCGTGCTGATGGAGCTGGAGGTCTGGCCGAATCTGCTCGCGATCGCCGCGCGCGAGGAAATCCCCGTCTTGATCGCCAATGGCCGGGTCACCGCTGAAAAAAGCATGCGGCGCTTCTCTCATCCGCTCTTGCGCGGGCTGGCGCGGCGCATGTTCTCGCAGATTTCATGGATCGGCGCACAGGACGAGACCTACGCCGAGCGTTTTCGCCGGCTCGGTGCGCCCCCGGAGCGCGTGGTTGTGACCGGCTCGTTGAAATATGACGCGGCGGAGATTGCGGCGCGCGTCGCGGGTGATGACAAGCTCGCCGCGGAGATGGGCATCGCGCTGGACCGGCCGCTGTGGGTCTGCGGCAGCACCGGGCCGGGCGAAGAGTCGGTCTGTCTGGCGGCGTATCGCGCGTTGCTGGCGGAGTTTCCCACGCTGCAACTGGCCTTGATCCCGCGCAAGCCAGAACGCTTCAACGAAGTTGCCGCAGAAATCACGCGGCAGGGATTCGCGTGCCTGCGGCGCAGCAGCGGCGCGCCGCAATTGCCGCCGGATGCGCAAGCGGCGACGCCGGTGTTTCTGGGCGACACGATGGGCGAGTTGCGGCTGTTTTACTCGTTGGCGGACCTGGTATTTGTCGGGCGGACGCTGGTGCCGCTGGGCGGGTCTGACGTGATGGAGGTGGCCGGCCTGGCGAAGGCGATGGTAGTTGGCCCCTCGACGTTCAATTTTGCCGAAGCGGTCGAACTGCTCGCGGGTGATGGCGCGCTGCTCCGGCTGAAGGCGCCGCTGCTGGAGACAACGCCGGACGCCGCCGCGGAAGCTCGTCTCGAGTTGGTGCGCGCCGTCGGCGAACTGCTCCGAGCGCCGGAGCGCCGCGCCGCGATGGGGGCCGGCGCGCAGCAGGCGATCGCCGCGCGCCGTGGCGCCACGGCGACAACGGTTGAGGCGATTCTGCGCTTTGTGGGTGATTAACCAGCCATGCTTTTTCCTTCGGCCCGGAGATCAACGGGGCGTCGTGTCCACGCGGGGGCCTGCGCGATTACGCGGAAACGCGCCCCATGCTCATGATGGGCAGGGTTGTTTCGGTCGCGCGAGGCGCGACGATTGCATGTCAGACGGGCGGTCTTTGTATCATGTGAACTTGCGGATTCGCAGTGCGCGTTCGTGCGTGCGAAGACCGGTGTAAGAACGGGAAGGGAAATCTGCGCCAGGATGGCGATGGACGCGGTGCGTAGTGCTACGTGGATGAGATATGACAGAGGCTCGTATGGACGGGTTCGCCGTGAGCGCCCCGATCCAACACCGCCGATCATGACCCGCATACCGCGAAAGCGACAAAGGAAGAAGCGTGCAAGATGGAGCGGAGTTCTCTGGTTCTGATGCGCGGTGCAAATTGGCCATGCGGCATCGGCGCGCTGCGGCGGCTGGTCGTCGCGATGCTCATGCTGGGCGCGGCGGCGAACTCGGCCACGGCCAACCTCGCGGCGATGGTCTTTCTTCTCGACGGCACGACCAGCGTGTCCGCGGCGACCTTCGAACTGGAGAAGGAGACGGTGCGCCGCCAGCTCGCGCGGCTGCCGGCGGATGGCAGCACGGCGATCGCGGTCATCACATTCATGGAGCAGACGCGCGTCGAGATTCCGCTGACGATCATCGACTCGCCCGCGCGGCGCGACGCGCTGCGCGCCGCGGTCACGGCGATTCCGCGGCGCGGCGGCGACGGCGGCTATATGGCTCCGGCGTTGATCGAGGCCCGCAACATCTTCAACGGCTCGACCCCGATCTACGCGCGCTATGTCGTCATTCTCTCGGATGCGCGCATCTGGGATTTCACCCCATCGCAAACCGAAGCCGGCAATCTGCGGCGGCTGCCGATTCCCGTGCGGATCTGCACGGGCTTGCTGCAAACGCCCTGCGGCACGACCAGCACGTTTTTGCAGAATGTCGCCAACGTGCCGGGCGCGCCGACGTATGCCCCGGCGGAAATCAGCGGCGTCTATCGCTGCATCGACGCGACCGCCGGCGCGGATTTGATCTGTCGCGAGTGTTTGTGCAACGAGTATTTCTACGATCGTGATCAGGATGGCGTCTGCGACCCGATCGACAATTGCCCGACGGTAGCCAATCCGCAGCAGCAAGACGCCGACGGCGACGGCATCGGTGATGCCTGCGACGCGGACGTGGCGGACATCGATGGGGATGGCGTGGCCGATGCGGTCGACAATTGCCCGACGCTCTCCAATCCACAGCAAGAGGATTGCAACCGCGACGGCGTCGGCGATCTCTGCGACGGGCAGCATCCCGGTGACGCCGACGGCGACGGCGTGCCCGGTTCGTGCGACAACTGTCCGGATGCGGCGAACCCGGCACAGGAAGATTGCGACCGCGATGGCCGCGGCGACGCCTGCGAAATCCCAGGCGATTTCGACGGCGACGGCGTCAGCAACGCCTGCGACAACTGCCCGTCGGTCGCGAACGCGCTGCAAGAAGACTTCGACCGCGACGGCCTCGGCGACGCCTGCGATCCGTGTACGGCGCAGTGGGCGCCGGGCAACAGCGTGCCGGGCATGGATGGACCTGTTTATGCGCTGCACAAGTGGGACCCGGATGGCGATGGGCCGCTGCCGTAGCAGTTGGTCGCGGGGGGCCGATTTTCAGCCGCGGGCGGATTGCCCGCGAGTATGATCGCACGCTGGGACGGTCATGGTTGGCGAGCGATCGGTTCGGGGCTGGACTCTGTAACCTCAAGTGTTTATGCCATTGCATCCTGGGATTCAGATGGAATTGAAGCGACCTCACCACAATTGATTGTTGGAGGCAATTTTGGAAGAGTCGGAGGAGTTCAGGCCATCGACATCGCAAGCTGGGACGGAGTCGGATGGTCTGCTCTTGGAATGGGCACGTATTACAGTTCCTCATGGGATTCAGCCGTGAGGGCGCTGGTGTCCTGGGATCCCGACACGGACGGCCCACAACTCCCCCAACTCATTGCCGGCGGCGAATTTGATTCTATAGGCTTGGTGTTCGATTCCAGCGTGGCTCGTTGGGATGGAGAGCAATGGCGTGCAATGGGCGCCGGGTTGTCGGCTCGAGTCCGGGGATTGGTCGTTAGGGATCCAGACGCGGCTGGGCCGCTACGAGATGAGGTTGTGGCATGCAGCAGATCCGGATTCGGTCATGTCGGCGGGGTTGATCGCTGGGATGGGGTCGAGTGGAGCCCTGTCGGCGAAATAATCCCCGACGGCTACCCATCCGACTATCATGCGATTTGTACGTTTGATTTTGATGGAGCTGGACCTCAGCCTGCCCAGCTAGTGACAGCCAGAAGCCGGGAGATCGTTCGATGGGATGGTGCGAATTGGATCCGATTCGGCGCAGCCGCAGCCAATGGAATCTATAGCTTGTCGAGTTGGGATCCGAATGGAGGGGGGCCAGAGTCGCCGAAGCTCGCCGTTGGCGGGGATATATATACCATTGACGGAGTCCAAGTTCGAAATCTGGCATCGTGGGACGGTGAGCGATGGCAGCCGCTCGGCGTAGCGCGTGATGCCCCCGTTTGGGCGCTGATGGAATGGGATCCAGACGACTCCGGTCCTGCGGCCCCTGAACTTGTTATTGGTTCATCGACGCCACTATCAGGTATTCCGCGTCCGCCATTCTACATTGCCCGCTGGAATGGAGCGCAGCTTCGACAATTCGGCCAGTACACCGATTCTGATATTCAGACCATGATCGAGTGGGATCGAGACGGCGCTGGCCCGCTCCCTTCCGTGTTGGTTGCCGGGGGATCTTTTCAAACCATCGGCGACGTTCCTGCAAGCCGGATCGCTGCTTTGGATGGTACGACATGGGAACCGCTCGGGGCCGGCGTTGATGAACAAGTAAATGCGATGGTTACCTGGGATGAAGATGGAGATGGGCCAATAGAGTCAAGCCTGATTGTAGGCGGTAGATTTAGCACGGCGGGGGGGATGCTGTCGAGTAGAATAGCGCGATGGCACGGAGATTCTTGGCACCGACTTCCGCCAATCGTTGTAAGCCCTTTACCTCCCTATTTAACTTCTACAGTTAGCTCATTGACCACATGGAGTAACGCGGAAGCGGCGCCGCAAACTTTGTTTGCCGCAGCCGATACCGCTGTATACCGATTTCTGGGCGATTCGTGGTTGAAGCTCGGCCAATTCAGTCGAGAGGTCAACGTCATGATTGTCTGGGATTCGGATCGCGCGGGTCCCCATCCAGACGCCCTCTACGTGGGCGGAAGTTTTACTGCAATAGCGGGTTTGCCATTTCATAACATCGCGCACTGGAACGGTTTAGGATGGCAACAGGTCGGTTCGGGCGTCACGGGTTCTGTTCGCGCGCTGGCGAAGTGGGATCCGGATGCCGCCGGACCATTGACTGACGAGCTTGTCGTCGCCGGCGGGTTTACCCACGCCGGCGGCATGCCAGTATCCCGGATTGCCGGGTGGGATGATAGAAACTGGCGCCCGTATGGAAATGGCATCCCGATATCATTGCATTCGAACACATTTGTCAAGACGGTAATAAACTATGACGCTGACGGGCCAGGACCGCTCACGCCGCACCTCTTCGCAGGCGTTGTATTAGATTCGACCACAATTCCTGAGCGACTATTTAGTTGGGATGGGCGCTCCTGGACCAAGCACGGTCTGAGTTATCTACATGAGATTAATACGTTAACGGCTTTGAATACGAGCGAGAACGGGCTGCAAGAATATGGGTTGGTCGCCGTGGGCAAACTGCATGGCGGCGCCAGCGGAGCGTGGGTACCGAATCCAGGCTTCTTCGCCCGCTGGGGCTGTCCGCCCGGCTCGTATGCTTGTATGCGCGGCGACTCGACCGGTGACGATGCCATCGCGTTCAATGATATCGACTGCTTTGTCGCCGCGCTGGTGGATGAGGCCGCGTGGGCCGGGTGCGGGACGACGCTCGATCGCGCGACGTATCTATGCGCCAATGATTGCGATTGCGACGGCCGCGTCGGACTGGACGATATCGATCACTTTGTGCAATGCCTGGTCGGCGGTGCGTGTCCGCCGTGCCCGTAGGGCGCGAGCGGGGCTGATGACGGCGCGCCGCATACCGGATGCGCAAGCCGCCCCGATGCACTCCGCCACGGGCCGGATCAGCGAGCCGGACTGCTCGCGTCGGCGCTAGCGCCAGATTTCCACTTCGGTCTGCAGCTCAATGCCAAAGCGCTCGCGGACGCGCGCCTGCGCGAGCGCGATCAACGCCAGGATGTCGGCGCTGGTCGCGCCTTCGCCGGCGACGATGAAGTTGGCGTGTTTGGAGCTGATCACGGCGCCGCCGATCGACGTGCCTTTCAGCCCCGCCTGATCGATCAGCGCGCCGGCCGAGCGCGTTTCCGCCGCGGTCTTGGGCGGGTTCTTGAAGACGCAGCCGGCGCTGCGCTCGCTCAGCGGCGGCTGCGAATCGTATTTCTCCCGCCAGATGCGCAGGTAGCGCTGCTGAATCGCGGCGGGATCATCCGGCGTCAGGCGCAGCGTCGCCGCCAGCACCACACAGGCGTCCAATTCGGTGTGGCGATAGCGAAAGCCGACCGCGTCGCGCGGCCAATCGGCGATCTCTCCCGTCGCGGAGAGCACGCGTACCGAGTCGACGTAGTCGGCCACGCAGCCGTATTTGCCCCCGGCGTTCATGCGAATGATTCCGCCGACGGCGCCGGGAATTCCGGCGAGATTCTCCAGCCCCGCCAGCCCGCGGCGCACGGCCTCCTTCACGAGCGCGACAAAGTCAGCGCCGGCGGCGGCCGTCACCCGTACACGCTGAGCAGCTTCGCCGCGCATCGGAGCGTCACCAAACATCGGAGCGTTGACGCGCATCGGAGCGTCGCGGGTCGCGCCCGCATCGCCCGTCTGGGGCGCCTGGTCCTGCAATGGCCAGTCGACGCGCTCCCACTCCGGCCCGACGAGACGAATGACCGCCCCAGGAAATCCCTCATCGGCTACCAGCACATTCGCCCCACGGCCGAGCATGCGCCATGGTATTTTTGCTTCGCGAAGCTGCGCCACTGCTGCAGATAGCTCGGTTTCGGTCCGCGGCTCAATCAACCATTGCGCGGGGCCGCCGAGTCCATACCATGTGAGCGGTGCAAGAGGGGCATTGGGTTTCCCAAGTCCGTCGATGCCGGACAGGATCGTGTCGGTCTGCGTGGTGTTTATCGCCGGGTTGGACAAAATCGCCTTCGAATGAGCAAACCGCCTAAGCCTATTTTGCGATGACGATGGCGCTGGCGGCTGCAACGGGGCGGCCTGACATTCGGGCCGACGCGCAGGACGCGCTGTCTCTCAATCAAGCTCGCATACATTTCACGGCAATAGGCCAGCAACTCATTGTCAGACATCCCGTTGGTTTGTTCAGCTCGAGCAGCCTGAGCCTTCATTGTCGCTCTGTCAATCGAACGCAGGTCGAATAATGCAAACCAGCGCTTGCGGAGCTTCAGACGCAATTGTCGGCGCTCTCTGTCAGCTCGGCCGACTATCCCCTTGGCCCGGCCGCCTTGATCTCCGCCGCGGCGCTGGGGAATTTCTCAAAATTCTTCGCAAAGCGCCCGGCCAGCTCGCGCGCCTTCGCGTCGTACGCGGCCTTGTCGCTCCAGGTGTTGCGCGGGTTCAGCACCTCCCCCGGCACATCCGGGCAACTGCGCGGCACGCTGACCCCAAAGACCGGATCGGCGTCCGTCGCGACTTCGTCCAGCTTGCCGCTCAGCGCCGCGTTCACCATCGCGCGCGTGTGAGGCAGCTTCATGCGGCTGCCGACGCCATACGGTCCGCCGCTCCAGCCGGTGTTCACCAGCCAGACGCGGCTGTTGTGCTTGGCGATTTTCTTGCCAAGCAAGTCCGCATAGACCGCCGGATCGAGCACCATGAACGGCGCCCCAAAACACGTCGAGAAATTCGGCTGCGGCTCCTTGCCCAGACCCGCCTCCGTCCCGGCCAGCTTCGCGGTGTAGCCGGAGAGGAAGTGATACATCGCCTGCTGCGGCGAGAGGCGCGCGATCGGCGGCAATACGCCAAACGCGTCGCACGTCAGGAACACGATGTTGCTGGGGTGGCCGCCGACACTGGGAAAGACGGCATTGTCGATGTAATCAAGCGGATAGGCCGCGCGGGTGTTTTCGGTCAGCCGTCCGTCGGTGTAATCGGGGCCGCGCGTATCATCGTTGATGATGACATTTTCGAGCACGCTGCCAAAGCGGATGGCCGAATAGATTTGCGGCTCGTACTGCTTGCTCAGGTTGATCGCCTTGGCATAGCAGCCACCTTCGAAATTGAAGACGCCATCATCGCCCCACCCGTGCTCGTCGTCGCCGATCAGCCGGCGCAGCGGATCAGCCGAGAGCGTCGTCTTGCCCGTGCCCGACAATCCAAAGAACAGGGCCACGTCGCCGCGCTCACCGATGTTCGCCGAGCAGTGCATGCTCATCACGCCCTTCATCGGCAATAGGTAGTTGAACAGGGTGAAAACGCTCTTCTTCATTTCGCCGGCGTATTCGGTCCCGCCGATCAAGACCATCTTCTTGGCGAGGTTCAGCAGAATAAACGCCTCGCTGTAGACGCCGTCGACGGCTGGGTCGGCCTTGCAACCGGGCGCGCCGACAATCGTGAAGTCAGGCAAGGTGTTCGCCGTCGTTCCCAACTCCGGGCGAATGAATAGCTGCCGCACGAAGAGATTGTGCCAGGCATACTCATTGATCACACGCACGTTGAGGCGATGAGCCGGGTTCGCGCCGGCGTGCAGATCGGCGACGAAGATGTCACGCTGCGCCAGATAGGTGAAGACCTTGGCCTGCAGTTTATCAAAGACCCCCGGCTCGACGCCGACATTGACATCGCCCCAGTGCACGTGCGTCCTGCTGGATGGTTCGTTGACGATGAACTTATCCTTGGGCGAGCGCCCCGTGCGCTTGCCGGTCGTTGTGACGAGCGCGCCGCTGTCGGCCAGTCGCCCTTCGCCGCGCCGCACCGCCTCTTCGACCAGCAGCGGCGCCGTCAAATTCCAGTATTGCTTGCCGCTATGCTTCAGACCGCAATGTTCGACGCCATGCTTGCTGGCGAAAATCTGCGTTGCGCTCACCGAAGGCCTCTCCTGTCCTGCGCGCGTCGTGCCGGTCGTCGCGGGCTATCCGGACCGTTCGACCGCGCTGCGCAACCGACGAGGGCACGCCCGACAAGAAGGCCCGCTCCGCCGGCTTCAATAGTTCAGTTTAGCCTTAGCACGGCGGTTTTTACAGCCGCGCCTCGCGCCCTGCGCGATTGCACCCGAATCATCTATGCTGCGCCACATGCGAATGCAGTCCATCGAGACCCTGCGCCTTTCGATCGACGCGCCGCGTGGCTGTGTGCTGACGATCGGCAACTTCGACGGCGTGCATCTGGGGCACCAGCGCATCCTCTCCGTCGCCCGTGAAAATGCGGGCGCGTACGCCGCCCCGGTCGTCGTCCTCACGTTCGAGCCGCATCCGGCGACGCTGCTCTCGCCGGCGCGCCTGGTCGAGCGGCTGACGACCCCCGCCGAGCGGTCCGCGTGGCTGCGGCATCACGGGGCCGATGAAGTGTGCATTCTCAGAGTAGACGGCGCGTTATTGGGGCTTTCCGCCGAGGAATTCCTGCAGCAAATCGTAGCGCGGCTGCACCCGCGCGCGATCGTCGAAGGGCCTGATTTCAACTTTGGCAAAGGCCGGGGCGGCTCGATCGAAACGCTGCGCGACTTTGGCCGCAGCCACGATGTCGCCGTAGTCATCGCGCCCGAAGTGCACGGCGAAAACCTGCCCGAACGGCCCGCCGTTCATAGCAATGCGATTCGAGCGGCGCTGCGCGCAGGCGACGTGACGTCCGCCGCCGGCTTGCTTGGCCGGCCCTATCGAATCGTCGGGGTCGTCGGCGTAGGTCATGGGCGCGGGGCTGCGCTCGGTATGCCGACGGCCAATCTCGATCATGTGCCGCACCTGGTTCCGGGGCACGGGGTCTATGCCTGCATGGCCCAATTACCGTCGGGTGCACGGCATACCGCCGCGGTGAACATCGGCCCGCAGCCGACGTTTGACCAAATGACCGCGCGCGTCGAGGCCCACCTGCTCGACTTCGCGGCCGATCTGCGGGGCCAGTCGCTGGGGCTGCACTTTTTCCAGAAGCTCCGAGCGCCGCAGAAGTTCCCCAGCGCCGCAGCGCTTGTGGCACAGGTGCAGGCGGACTGTGACGCGGTGCGAGCGCTGGACATCCCGCCGACGGAAACGTGGTCAGCCCAGATTGCTTTGGAGCCGACCGCCTGAGCGGCGCCCGCGCGGCGGGGTAACAGTCGCACGGCGCTGCGTGTAGTTTGGCGCGGATTGCCGGCATCGGGCGACGAGTGACTTGCTGGTCTATGATGGCGTCGGTTGCCGTTCAGGCTGTGGCCGATTGATGATGTGCGCATCGTGAAGCCGCGTTATCATCTGGAACGTGGATTCTCAAATATGCGAGCCACTTGCCTGATGGCCGGGTCGATCCACTACCACCATGACGCCCAGTGAAGCGCCGAAAACCGATGCCGAGCTGATCCGCGGTTGCCTCGCCGGCGACGCCCGATCGTGGGACGCGCTGGTCGCGCAATATGGCCGGCTGGTCTATTCGATACCGCGGAAGCTCGGCATGTCCGACAACGATTGCGACGACGTGTTTCAGGTCGTCTTTGGCATTGTGCTCCGCAAGCTCGAAACACTGCGCGAGCATGAGCGACTGTCGGCGTGGTTGATTGTGACGACGCACCGCGAGGCCCGCCGACTACTGCGCCGCCGTAAGCAACACTCCGCCGCCGAACTCACGGATGAGCACGCCGAGGAGGACGAGCCGAGCGCCGAGCAGTTGGACCGCACCGAGCGGCAACATCAGGTCCGCCGAGCGCTTGAGCTGATCGACGAACGCTGCCGTAAGTTGTTGACAGCACTATTCTTCGCAACGGAGACGCCCAGCTATGACCAGCTCGCGCGTGAGACCGGCGTACCGATCGGCAGCATCGGCCCGACGCGCTCGCGCTGTTTCAAGAAGTTTGAGGCGACGCTGGCCTCACTCGGCTTTAGACAATCATAACACATTGATGAAAAATGGATTATGATCAATCGGCGCGGCTCGCCCGCCACCGGTCTGACGGAATGAACGGGGCCGATTCGAGGCCTTTGCGGATATGCGGCTCTGCTGCTCAGCTATCCGCCTGAAAATCGTGCGAATAGAGTATTTCAGAGACACGGCGCGACTCTACTGGGGCAAGGAAAGGCATATGACGCACAAGCCCATTCAACTCGACGAGCTGCTTGCATACGCCGCTGGCGACCTGGATGCTGCCGCGGTCCGAGATATGGACGTCCGGCTGGCCGCTGACTCCGATGCCCAGTCTACACTGGCGCGGATCCGATCGCTGCAGCAGATCGCCTGCACCGATGACAGCGTCGCGCCGCCGGCGGACGTGATGGCTCGAGCACGGGCGCTCTTCGCCGAGCGGCGCCAGCCACAGACAGTCAGCCTGCTGGAAAGCGTGCGGCGAGTCGTGGCGGAGTTGCTCTTTGACAGTCGGCTGACCCCGGCGTTGCAGGGCGTGCGCGGCGCGACGAAGGGGTATCAGGTCGCCTATCAGAGCGAACTCGCGGAACTTGAGTTTGAAATCGCGCCATTCGCGGTCTCGCCGGGTTCGCAGCGGACGCTGATTGGGCAAGTTACGCCGACCGGTGAAGCAGCGGTGCAGGCGATCGAGCTCCGCTCGGCGGAGGGCGAGATCCACGCAGCCACGCCGGACGTTGGCGGCGCGTTCACGCTGCATATTGCCACGGGTTTTTACCGAATTACTTGCCGCTGCGGAGAATCCGAGGTCGTCATCGACGATGTGCGGATTGACTAGAGAGCGGCCGCAAGCCGAACCGCAACCGCAAGCCGAACCGCGACCGTAAACCGAACCGCGACCGTAAGGGAGCGATTCGGCTGCTGCAGAGGCCAGAGAATAGCGACGAAGCGACGAAGCGACGAAGCAAGATAGCGACGAAGGGAAAGACGAAGAGCTATGCCAACCTCGAAACCGACCGGATCGTGCTGCGGTTGACTTCGCCACGCGCGGGTCGCAAGGGCCTCAAGGCCGTGGCTCCTTTGCGAATGCTTTGCGTCGATGAAATGAATCTCGCGACCGTAAGCAGAGCCGCGACCGTAAGGGAGCGGTCCGCGGCTCGTCGCACCCGAACCACCCGCGTCACCGAACACAGCCGGATGCGCCCGCGCGGAGCCGGCGCTCGCCACGGAGGGCAACATCAGCGGATGACTCGTAACACGTAAGCGGATCGCCGCGGCGATTTCCATGCAGATCGCGCGCGAAAACGCAACAGGCCGCGCCAGGCCTGCCGCTCGCCATCGAGCAGAACGCACGCAAACGAGTGGAGAATATGGTCGTGGCTGAACATGCCTGGGACGCCTGGCTCGCCGAACTGGCGGGCGCGCCGCAACCCGGCGCGCTCGCCCGGCTGAGCGCGCTGGGGCCGCCCCACGAAACGCTGCCCGCGCTGGCCGATCTGATCGCGCGCAACGCGGTGCAGGAAATCTCCCAGGCGCTCGCAGCCAGTGCCCGGCTGGTTGAGTTGGCGGATGAGAGTGGCGACGAGCTCGCCCGCATCCGGGCACGCTGGGCGCGCGGGCAGACGCTTTCGTATGCAGGGCGCTTTCCGGAGGCCGAGCCGGCGTTTGCCGAGTCGATCCGGTTGGCCGAAGCGGCGGGTCTGGAGGTTGAGGCGGCGCGGGCGCGTATGTCCTCGATCCACGCGCTGGCCAATCTGGGGCGCTATGACGAGGCCGTCACAACCGGCGAGGCCGCCCAGCAGGCCTTTCATGCTGCCGGCGAGGCCATGCTTGCGGCCAAGGTCGATGCCAATCTCGGCGGCATTCTGCTGATGCAGGATCAGCCCGCCCGGGCGCTGCAACACTTCGAGCGCGCCCGTCCGCATCTGGAACACGAGCCGGCCGCCGTCGCCCAGATCGACAGCAATCGCGGCTATGCCTACATGAATCTCGACGACTTCCGCGCGGCCGAGGCGGCCTACGCTGCCGCGCTGCCGACCTTCCAGCACATGGAGATGCACTGGGCGACGGCGATCGTCGAGAGCAACCTCGCGCAACTCTGCACGCGCGAGGGGCGCTTGCAAGAAGCGCTGCATTACTACGAACTGGCCCTGGCGCAACTCGAACAAGACGACGCGCCGGCGGAAATGGCCCGCCTGCGGATCGATCGCGCCGACGCGCTGGCGTTTCTGGGCTTGCCGCGCGACGCCCGTGATGAATATCACGCCGCTTTGCCTCTGCTCGATGCGCAGGGACTGAGGCTGGAGACGGCGCGGGCCAAGGTCGGGTTGGGCGCGGTCTTGCTGCGACTCGGTGAGGCCGGCCCCGGCGAGCACATGCTGCGACAGGCCGCCGACGAATTCGCCGCGCTCGATCATCGCACCGCGCGGGCGCGGGTGCAGCGCCTGCTGGCCGAAGCGCTGGCGTTGCAGAAAGACTATGACGCAGCCGAGGTCGCCCTCGGCGATGCGCTGGCCGGCGTGCAGGATCGACCGGTCGAGCGCGCCATCGCGCTGGGCCTGGCCGGGCGCCTCGCGCTGCTGCGCGGTGATACGGCGCTGGCTGCTGACAGACTCGAAGAAGCCCTGCGCCAGGCCGCGGCGCTGGGCATCACGCCGCTACTGGCGGAGGTGCATCATGTGCGCGGGTTGCTGGCCCGCGCCCGCGGCGCGCCCCAGGCGGCCCTGCACGAATTTACCCACGCCGCCGAACTGATCGAGGCGGTGCGCGGCTCATTGCATGCGGAACGTTTTCGCACAGCGTTTCATGGTGAGCGGCTCGACGTGCATCAGGAATTGCTCGAGACCGCGCTGGCCTTGCCCGAGCCTGATCTGGCGACGGCCTTTCTGGCGATCGAGCGCGGCAAGAGCCGAGCGCTGCTCGATCTCGTGCATGGGCGCGGCGCCCTGCCTGCGCCCCCAGCCGACCACGCCGCCGAAGATCCGCTCTGGCAAGAGCGCGAACGCTTGCGCATTGAGGTCAACGTCCGCTATAGCCGCCTGGCCGAAGCGGAAACCGGCGACGCCCGGCCCGAGCAGGTCGAGCGGTGGCGGCACGAGTGCGCGGCGCTCGAACAGCGCCTGGCCCAACTCGAAGCGCGCCTCGATACGACGCGCGGCGCCGCGGCGCTGGCCGTGCGACCGCTGCCGCTGGCGCTGGTCTGCGCCG
>CAYQLG010000109.1:2593-14159 GCA_964418235.1 uncultured Planctomycetales bacterium | reverse complement strand
TACCACTCGCGTCAAGGCGAAAAATTCACAGGCTCGGAGGCCCATGCTACCCTTGGTTCGAACCCGCCAGATCAAGAATGACGGAGCCCTAGGACCACGATGGCGCTTCGGGAAACTTGGCGAACAGCATCCGGCGCACGCGGAAGATCGTCCACGCCGCCCAGCCCCAGCCCATGAACGCCGCGAGCGCCGGCACCGCGCCATGCGCAATCAGTTGATCGTACGGCGCGGGCACACCCGCGCTGGTCAATGCCGGCCAGAGCACGTAGGCCAGCCCGGCCAGCAGCGGCCCGGCGACAAGCCAGGCCATCGCCACGCCGCGCACGCCCCGCCTTTGCCCGACGATCCAGCCGTCCGCATCATGGATGACCGCCAGCACGAGCAACGCCGCGCCGGTGAGGCTGAGCGGGTAATACGCGAGCTGCGCGCCGGTTGGACACGCGAACGCGAGCATCACGACACTGACGATCCCGCCCGCCGCCGCGAAGTAGCCGCCGATCGAATCGAGCTTGCCCTGCGACGCCTGGTAGCAAGCCAGCCCGAGCGCTGCGGCGGTAAGCAGCCGCGCCCACGGCAGCGTCTGCGGGATGATCCAGAGCTGCACAAAGAGCACGGCCCCGAGCAGCCAGCAGAGGATGTCGAGCCGGCCGCGCTCAGCGCCGCCATACCAGCGCTGCAGCGTCTCAATCTCGTATTGGGCGCCGCATTCGGGACAGCGATAGTCGCTTTCGGGCTGCAGCGGATAGCCGCATTGCAGGCAGCGCACTTCGTCGCTCGATTCACGAGGCTGGTCATTGACGGCGTTCATCGCGCGGTCATCCTAACCAGCGGCAGGGGCCGCCGCACAATCGGCGGCGTTCTGCGAATGCGTGATAAAGTGATCAGGTGATAGGGTGATAAGGCTGATCTGCCGCACGACACGCGTCAGCGGCGCTGTAGCGTTGGGTCTCCGTGCCCAACGCCGTGTCGGTCAGGCGTTCCCGGCGCGCGACAAACGCCGTCGGCCACGGAGGGCCGGCGCTACAGCGCGATTCACACCGATCGAGCAAGACGTCACATCCGCCGACTTCAATTCGTTCTTCCCTATTCGCCGTTCGCTATTCCCGATCCGCCGTCGCGGGCATAGCGCGGCGACACGGCCACATAGGGCAGGCCGAGCCACTTCTTGATCAAGATGAACTCGCCGACGTCGTTGCCTTCGTGACGATGGCCGACCCACTGGAGAAAATAGCCCAAAACGAGCAAGCCGACCGGCCGCCACCAAAGATCCCAACGCCACTCCATCAGTTGCCAGATCGCCAGCGGGATCGCCGCGACGGCGAGCGGAATGCCGATCATGTGAAGCCAGAACGAGAGCGGGCTTTGATGCCGCTCGAGCCAATTGGCCAGCCAGGCCGGGGTGCGCCTCATGGCATCATCGTAGTGCCCCGACGCCGATCCTGCCCGCCGCGCAACGGCGGATGTCGTAGCGGCTCGCGGGTAGTCACGATCGTTGAGCGACGAAATCGGAGCGGCGTGCGAAGCTTCGCTTTCTGACGGGCACAGCTCTTCCCACGGGCGCGGATAAGCATCAGCGCGGCGCTGCACGGCGCATCACCCTACAAACGAACCGATGCTCTACGGAATAACAGGCCGGCGCTTGTCGCCTCCAACCTGCCTTCTAAGCAATCCGGACTGAATCGCTCTTGGTTCGCGCGGCGTGGTCGGTCGCTATACTGCGACTCGTTCCTGCTGCCCTCGACGCAGCGACGAAATGACACAAGCAGGAGTGAGCGACCCATGTCGAAAATTCGGCAATCGTTTGCGCTCGAGACGGGTGAGTTGCAGACGCCCGCGACGGGCGACATGAAACCATTCGAGGTTTTTACGCAGCTTCAAAAAGGCAAGCCGCCGGTCTACGCCGGCACGGTCGAGGCGGCGGACGCGGCGATGGCGCTGCAGTTTGGCCGCGAGCACTATGGTCGCGATCAGCCCTGCGTGCAGGTGTGGGTGGCGCCGCGGGATGCGTTTCTATGCTCCGATCATGACCATGACGTGGTCTGGCGCCTATCGGATCAGAGCTATCGACAAGCCCGCGGCTACAACCACGTCCGCAAGCTGTGGGAGCGATTCCGCAGCGCCGAGGCGATCAGCAAGTACGCGAAGGAAGACTTGAAAGAGGCGTTCTGACGGGATATCTCACCCTAGGGCACGCAACGAGATGAAATCAGGCGTACGGGCAAGCTGTGATAAAGTGATAACGTGATAAGGTGATAAGGGCAGATGCCTGTTGTTCACTCGGTCCATGAAAACTTTCCGGCCTCATCCATTCGCCCGCCTGCGCGAAACTGCGTTTGAGTTATCACTTTATCACCTTATCACCTTCTGACAGTGTCACCGTTGCGCCGAAGTCCATGAGAAGCTGTGAAGGTAACGCGGCTGAAAAAGGGAGCGTGAAGCGATGAATGCGTTATTCGAATTGTTGCTCAGCGTGGCCGATGACAAGCTCGCCCTGGGCAGCCGTAACTCCGACTGGACCGGGCTGGCGCCGATCCTGGAGGAAGACATCGCCTTTTCGTCGATGGCGCAGGACGACATCGGCCACGCCGCGGCACTGTACCAATTCTTGGCGGAGCAGGACAAAACCCGGTCGGCCGACCAGATAGCCTATGGCCGGCTGTTAGCGGAGTATCGCTGCGCCGCCCTGGTGGAGATCGCGGATGATTTCAACTGGGCGGTCGCCCTGACCCGGCTCTTCCTCTTTGCTCAATTCGACTTGTTGCGGCTTCAGCGGCTGAGCGAATCGTCCGATGCGGGCCTCGCCGCGCTCGGGGCGCGCATGTCGGCTGAGAAACGCATCCATACCGAGCATTGCGATTCGTGGATGGTGCGGCTCTCGCGCGGCTCGGCGGATGCCCAGCAGCGCCTGCAGGACGCGCTCGACCGCCTCACGCCGCTGGCCGTCACGCTCTTTGAGCCGACCGCGGGAGTCCGCGAGCTGGAAACCGCCGGCGTCTATCCCGCCCGGAGAAACATGTACGACCAATGGCACGAGATCATCCGGCGCGTCACGAATGAGGCCAGCCTGCGGCTGACCATTCAGCCGCTCTCGGCGGAGTACGTCGGCGGCCGGCGCGGCACGCACACGCCGGCCTTCGCGGAGCTGCTCCATGAAATGACTGAGGTCTATCGGGCCGAGCCGAATGCGGCGTGGTGAGGGAGGGATGTTGAGTGATGAGTCGCGAGTCGCGAGTAGCGAATAGCGAGTAGCGAGTAGCGAAGAGCGAGATAAAGAAGTGCGAAGAGCGAAATAAGAAGGGCGAAGCGAAAGCAGCGCGGAAATAGCGCTGGCGTTTTTTTGACTTAACACCTTTCACTTATCACGCCGGCTTCCCACCTTCTCACGTTGCAACCTTCCCACGTATTCTCCGCCGGACGGCCAAAAAGCCCGGGCAAACCCTACTTCCAGCGAAAGTAGCGCGTGGCGCGTCTAGTTACTGCTTAGCCGGGCGCGGATATACGCCGCCCGCGCGATGCTGCGCTCTTCGCCGTTGAGGCGTTCGCCGCGCAGCTTCTGTAGGTGCGCCGGCTGCGTTTGCAGGAACAGCTCATTGACGGTTTGCAGATCGACCTGCGAGACGCGCCCGACGTGCAACCCCATCCGCACGTGAGATAGATACTGCATCGCTTCATTCGAGCTGATCAACCGGGCGTTGCTCAGCAGCCCCATCGCCCGGTGCACCTTGTCGTCCAGCGCCATCGGTCGGCTCTTGACCAGCGCGCGGCGCGCGACGTTCTCATACTCGACGATCTTGGGGATGACATTGTCGCGAAAGTCTTCGATGATCTGCTCTTCACTCACGCCGAGCGTGATCTGGTTGGAGATCTGGAAGAAGTCGCCCAGCGCCTCCGTACCCTCTCCGTGCAGGCCGCGAATCGCGAGCTTCATGTCGCGCGCGGCCTGGGCCACCTTCTCCAGCTCATTGGTCAGTCGCAGCGCGGGCAAATGCAGCATCACCGAGACGCGAATGCCCGTGCCGACATTGGTGGGGCAGGCCGTCAGATAGCCGAACTGTGGGTGAAATTCATATTCGAGCGTCTCATCGAGCGCGTCGTCGATCCCGCCGATGTGCTCCCAGGCCTCGTCAAGCTGCAGGCCGCTGCGCATCACCTGGATGCGCAGATGGTCCTCCTCATTCACCATGATCGAGCTGGATTCGGTCGGATGAAACGCGACAAACCTGGCCCCGCTGCCGTCGGCGTGCTGCCGGCTGATCAAGTGCCGCTCGACGAGCAATTGCCGATCGAGGTCATCCAGCCCGGCTACATCGATGTGAATCAGTTCGCCCAGGCCGCGGGCGCGCTTCATCGCGGCGGCGGCATCCTGCGCGAGTTGCTCACGCTGTTCCGGCTCGGCCTGCGAAAGAAACCGGTAGCCGCGCACGTTGCGCGCCAGGCGGATGCGCGTCGAAATGACGATTTCGTGCAACGGGCCGCTGCCGCGCAGCCATTCGCCCGCCTGCCGCGCCACCTGGTCGAGCGGATGACTCATGAATTCTCCAACGCGCGAATGCGATCGCGCAATTTGGCGGCCCGCTCATAATCTTCGGCGCCGATCGCCTCACTCAACATCCGGCGCAGCTTCGCCAGGTCGGCCGTGCTCTTCCGCGGGCTGGGCGTCTGGCCGGCGGCCGCGGTCGAAAGCGAAGCCGGCGTCTTGCCGCGGTGATGCGTCGCGCCGTTGTGGGCGCGCTCGATCAGCCGGGCGAGCGGCTCGCGAAAGACGTCATAGTCGCGCGGGCAGCCGAGCATCCCGTGATTGCGAAACTCGACGTAGCTCATCCCGCATTCGGTGCAAACCGGCGCGCCGGCCCCTGCGGAGGACTTATGCGACGAGACAAACTGCTCCATGAACTCCGCCGAGTTGAACGAGACTTTTTCCGAGGGCAGGTAGCCCTCTTCCTTGGCGCAGTTGTCGCAGAGATTGCGCTCGGTCTTGTTGCCCTGGCGATCGATATCGGTCAGGTGGAATGTCTGTTGCGCCTTCTTGCAGCGTTCACATAGCCCCATGGCACGCTCCTCACGTCGCTGGGCACGCACTTGGAACCAACACCCGGCGATCGTAGAAATCGCCCGGTTACGCGTCAAGAAGATTGTAGCGGCGGGTTTGCGCGAAGCGTGCGAAGCGGCAAGAATGAGCCGCCGCGGACCTGGGCAACCGCATTCTCCCAATGCGCGCTGATAGGCAGGGTGGGCTGGCATTCTGCCTGCCCGAACAGGCTGGAAGCCTGTTCCCACCCGGCTGCAGCACGCAACCAGAATCAGAATGCGGTTGTCCTGCTAGCGCGGACCGATCGGCATCCCAATAGCCGCACTGGCAAGCGCTCAGCCGCGCCCGATCGGGGCTGCTCGACGGTTGCAGATCCCCAGCGGTCGCGGCCTGCTTTACCACGACCGCCGGTGGAGAAGCTGCCTTAGAAGCCCAGATTCACACGCACATACGAGAGCGCGTCGCCACGATGAAATGGCCGGTAGTAGCAATTGCCGTGCTGGTAGAACCGGGCGCCGCCCACGACCACCGCCTGATGGCCGATCGGCAGAGTAGTGATCACAGCGCCAATTGGCGGTTCGACCACGACGAAGGTCGGCTGGCCACCGATGAACTGCTGCGTGTAGTAAACATCGTCGTAGTAGAAATACGTCGCGCCATCGATGATCAGCGTTTCGTATAGCTCCGGCAGGAAGCCGATCTGCACGCCTATCGGCGGACGGCAGGCTTCGAAACACGTATCACCGCCGATGTTGATCGACAGGAAAAAGTTGAAATCGTTGTCGCAGAAATACTCGCGCCCGCCGAAAAACGTGCGCTTGTATTCGGTGGCCACCGGCCGGCGAAACACGGAGCCGTAGCGGACCGGCCGGCGCACCGCGATGCGCGGATCGCGCCCGACCACGCGCACGTCGCGATCAATCACGCGCACATCGCGCCCATAGCGGCGCTGGTCAAAATCGCCGCCGCGATGGTCGCGATCGATCACTCGGCTATCGCGATCGATGACACGGCTATCACGGTCAATCACGCGGCTATCGCGATCCACCACCCGGCTATCGCGATCGATGACATGCTGATCGCGCCCAAGATCGCGCCCGTTGTGGTCGATGACGCGCCCGTCACGACCGATGCCGTCACGGTTAATGACTTGCGGCTGCCCCTGTCCGATGCGTCCATCGGGCTGCACTCGGCTCTGACCGCGCTGCGCCTGGCGAATGGACGTGGCCGGAGCACGCGGCGTGCTGCGCGGCTGGGCGTTGGAGCGGCCGACTTCGCCGCCGCGGGTCGAGCCGTCGCGGGCACGATTCACGGTTTCCTGCTTGCCCTGGGCCCACGCCGGCGTGACGTTGATGCCGCCGGCCAGAACCAGCGCGGTCGCCAGCGCGACGGTGGACCAGCCCCAGTCGCCCCGGCGGATCAAGACGCTCATTCGCTCGAACATAGTCACATTCTCCTGAGCCGGCGCGATCAGGCCCCGGCCAATTCTTTCAGACGGTCGAGTGCGGCAGGCTATTCATCCGTCCACTACGCGCTATAAACCATATAACCCATGCTAACGCCGTGGCATTCCACATTCATGTAGTTTTCGACATCTGCAGCACACGAGCGCTCCCGTAAACAGTCAGCCATCAGCAGGCCCTAAGGCTTCGCCGGCTGCGTCGCCGCTGCGCCGGCGGCCGGCTTGGTCGTGGCGCCACGAGCCGGCGGTGGAACCGCTTCCGTCGGGTCTGCGCCGACCGGCAATAGCTCGACCCTCTCAGCGTCGGAGGGCGGGCGAAATTCGAACGACTCCCGCTCCAGCGACTTCTCGAACTTCCACGCATCAAAGAAAACGATGTATTGCGGCGTGCCGGGCTGCTCGAGCGCGGCGACGACCAGCTTCCGCGGCAGCGGCGGGCCATCGCTATCGATCCAGATCTGCCATGCGACCGTCTCGCTCTCAAAGAGCAGATGGTGGCACTTGCGGCCGCCGGCACGGTGTTCGCCGACATATTCCGCGATGATGATGCCGTCCGTCAGAGCCGCGTATGGATCGGCAAAGAGCAGGTCGGAAATCGGAACCGACATGTCATAGCGATCCGCCATGAAGTCGAACATTTCATCGAGCGTGGCGGGCGCACTGACTTGCGAATAGACATTGTGCTTGCGGTCGTGAATGCTGACGGTGCGGCCGTCATACCAATAGTCGCGCTCGCCGTCGTCGCCCCCTGCTCGCACGCGCAACCCCGCCGGCCGCCGCATCGTCACCTCAGCCGCGCGGCTGAGTTGCACCCGCGTATCGTCATCGCGAATCACGTCGAACATCGCCGACGTTTCAAACTGCATCACGTTTTCACGCTGCAGCGCCGCACCCATCTTGCGAAGGATGTCGAGCGCCTTGGGATTGAGTGCGTCACGCTGGGCGGCGGCGCCCGGCTGCGTCGCGGCGGCACTCTCGGCGCGCCGGCCCTCGGCGGGGGGCTGCGCGACGGCGCCGGTCGACTGGGCCAAGACCACCGCACCAGTGATATTCAGCATCACAGTGATGGCCGCCGACAATATCCTCACTCGCCTGCTCATCTGTTCGGTCTCCATCATCGAGATCCATCCCATCTCCGCTTGTCGGCGATCCGGCGCTCGACGGGTTCGGTCAAGCGGGTCGCTCCGATTCGCTCGGTCTTGGGCAGTTTAGCGCAGCGTCGCCATGCTCACAATGCGCCTCGATTTGACGCCAGTTCTTGGGTGCAGCACAACTGCACACTGTTTGGCGCCGAGCGATGAAGATGAATACATGGAAAGTGCGACTGATCGGGGGGCGATTCCAAGCCGCCGGCCGACGACCGGATGATCTCGGCTAAGATTCACGCTTCGCCGGCGGGCCTGCGGTCGCGAGCCAAGCGCGGCGCGAGCGCCCGCCGGGCGCGGCTCAGCATGCAGTAAGCATGGAGCCATGCCATCGTTCTCGGATTCGCCCGTGGCGAACGGCAAGCTGTTGGAAGTCAACATGAGCGCCCCATCATCACCGCCCCCCGGCAGCCAGCTCTCGGACCCTGGCGTTTTCGCCGGCGCTACGGCCGCGCCCGGCCACGTTTCACCTGCGCCGACCGACCCGCCCCGACCTGCTGCCCCCGAGATCGACCCCGCCGATTTGCTCCGTCGCTATGAGCGCTCGCTGCGATATTACTCCAATGAATTGATTCGATTGATCCGGCTGCATGTGCCGCCGGGCAGCCGGGTACTCGAAGTCGGCGTGCGGCAGGCCGGGGATTTGTTGGCGGCGCTGGCGCCGGCCCGCGGCGTGGGCATCGAGCCGGGCGCCGGGTTGATCGACTTCGCGCGACGGCGGCATCCGCAGCTCGATTTTCGCGTCGCCGACCCGCTGGATTTCGATCTTCAAGGTGAGACCTTTGATTTCATCGTGGTCTCGACGACGCTGGCCGACGTGCCCGATGTTCAGCGGGTTTTTGCCGCGATCCGCCGGGCCTGCGCCAGCCATACGCGCGTGGTCGTCGCATACCACAACGCCGCGTGGGAACCGCTGCTCAAGCTCGCCACGTGGCTGGGGCTGCGCCGTCCGGTCGGAGAGCAGAACTGGCTGTCCGTGCAGGATCTGACCAACCTGATGCACCTGGCCGATCTCGAGCCGGTGCGGCGTTCGGCGGAAGTGCTGATGCCGCTGCCCGTGCCGCTGCTGGCGCCGCTGCTCAATCGCCTGATCGGGCGCATCTGGCCGTTCACGCACCTCGGACTGATTCAGGTGTTGATCGCGCGGGCGCAGGGCGCTCCGCCAAGCCTCGCCAACCCCAAGGTGACCGTGGTCGTGCCGACGCGCAATGAGCGCGGCAACATTCTCGGCGCCGTCACGCGCACGCCCGAGATGGGCGCGGGCACCGAGATCATCTTCGTCGACGGCAACAGCACCGACGGCACGGCGGACGAAATCCGCGCGCAGATCGCCGCCCATCCGCAGCGCGACATGAAGCTGATCCTGCAGGGCGACGGCATCGGCAAAGGCGACGCCGTGCGCAAGGGCTTTTCCGCGGCGACCGGCGACATCCTGATGATCCTCGACGCCGACCTGACCGTGCCGCCCGAGATGCTGCCGCGATTTGTCGAGGCGCTACGCGGCGGGAAAGGCGAGTTCATCAACGGCACGCGATTGGTCTATCCGATGGAAAAGGACGCGATGCGGTTCCTCAACAAGCTGGGCAACCGCTTTTTCAGCGCGGTCTTCACGTGGCTGTTGGGGCAGCCGATCCGCGACACGCTCTGTGGTACCAAGGTGCTGAGCAAGCGCAACTATGAGATCATCGCGGCGAATCGCCACTACTTCGGCGATTTCGACCCGTTCGGCGACTTTGATCTGCTGCTCGGCGCGGCCAAGGCCAACCTCAAGATCATTGAAGTGCCCATTCGCTACGAAGCCCGCCGCTATGGCACGACCAACATCAGCCGTTTCAAACATGGGTGGCTGTTGCTGCGAATGAGCGCGTTCGCGTTTGTGCGGCTAAAGTTGCGCTGAAGCCCGCCGGTCTTTTGTGGCGCGATTCCGGTTCGGCGGCTGGCCAGCCGCCACCGATGGGATGAAAATCACCATATGCATTCGTCCGGCTCTCGACTCTGCCGCTACGCACGGCTTCAGCGCCCTCCGCGCATCATCACGTGCCTGCTGTCGTCACTGCTCATCGCCGTTGCGTACGCCGACGCGCTCGCCGAACAGGCCGCCGCAGTTACGCCCGGCGCCGCGCCGCCCCGCCCGTCGACCAGCAAAGCCGTAGCGGCGGGGCCTGCCGGCGTAATGCCGAGGCCGACCGCACTTGCCCTGCAAGCCGAGGCCGACCGCGTCGACGCACTGAAGGCCATGCTCCCAAGCGTGGTGGCGATCTTTGCCCGCGCCGATCAGGAGGGCGGCGGCGGCAGCGGCGTGCTGATCAGCCCCGAAGGTTTGGGACTCAGCAACTTCCACGTCGTTGCCGACTTTCTCGACTCACGCCGCGGATTTGGCGCGCTCGCCGATGGCCGCATCTATCCGCTGCACGTGCTCGGCATCGACCCCGGCGGCGACATCGTCCTCTTTCAACTCGAAGGCCGCCGCGATTTTCAGCCTGCGATACTCGGCGATTCCGACCGGCTTCGCATCGGCATGCCCGTCGCCGCGATCGGCAACCCCTTTCTGCTCGCCGAAGATTACGTACCCACCATCAGCGTTGGCATCATCAGCGGCCTGCATCGCTATCAAGAGGGCCAGGGCAACCTGCTCGAATACGCCGACTGCATCCAGGTCTCAACCTCGATCAATCCCGGGAACTCCGGGGGGCCGCTTTTTGATCTCCGCGGCCCGCTGATCGGCATCAACGGGCGCGCGTCGTTTGAAGAGCGCGGGCGCGTCAACGTCGGCCTGGGCTATGCGGTGACGATCAATCAGATCAAGCGATTTCTGCCGGGCCTGCGTGCGGGGCTGCTCTGTGAACATGGCACGCTGGGCGCGACCGTTTCGGCCGCCGGTGACAGCCTGGTCTTCAATGCGATCCAAGATTTTTCGCCGGCGGAGAAGGCGGGCATTCAGCTCGGCGACGAGCTGCTCGCCGTCAATGATCGCCCGCTGCGCACCCCCAACGATTTCAACAATGTCATCAGCATTCTTCCGGCGAACTGGCCGACGCGCCTGACGATCCGCCGCGCCGGGCAGACACACACCCTGACAGCCCGGCTGGAACGGCTGCCGGCGAAACTGGAGGGGCAGTATCTGCCGGAGCGTGCGGTGAATGTCGCGGAGCAGCGGCGCATTCTGGAGCGCTATGCCGAGGCGGAATTGGGCGTCACCTGGCGCGCCTGGTCGGCCGGAGGCGCGACGCGCACGGACGTGACGGCGATCCTGCGCGAAGCGGTGACGGGCGCCGCCAAACCGGACGCAACAACGGCTCCGGCGGAGGCGCCCAAGGCCGGCGCTCGCGCTGGCGAAGGAGATGTCGCGGCTCGCGTACACGATGCGAATACTCGGGCAGCTGCGGCCGGCCCACAGGCGGCTCAAGCGCCCAAGCCCAGCCTCGACGACATCGTTGCATTGCTGCAACCACTGTGGCGCGGCGACCTGCTGGAAGGCGAAACGCGCGCGATCGGCGGCGATGAGTGCGCCGGCCGACTCGTCGCGGTGATCGAGCGACAAACGCCAGGCGGCCGCCGGCTGCGCTGGAAGTTTGACTGGGATTCGGGTGAGTGGCTCGCCGGCGCCAGCGGCGATGAGCAAGAGCCGGAGCGTATGCTGATCGAGTTGAACGGGCGCGTCACGCGCGACGGCGCGCGCCTTCCGGCGCGCTGGAAAATCACTGCGGCGGGCGCGGCCCCGGTGGAGATCGAACTAGCCGCGGAGGGCGTCAAGTGATGCCCCGCTCCGCCAAGCCGCTTTCGACCAGCGCCGCGTTTCAGCGCAGCACTTCCGTTTGGCAGATATTTTACATAATGCACTGGCCTTCGGTGTGGTTCGGGTCTCCGCTGTGGCACGGGTCTCCGCTGTGGCACGGGTCTCCGCTGTGGCACGGGTCTCCGCTGTGGCAC
>CAYQLG010000109.1:0-2493 GCA_964418235.1 uncultured Planctomycetales bacterium | reverse complement strand
GGGTCTCCGACCCGTGACCTGTTTCCGCGGGTCTCCGACCCGCCTAGCTCGCCAACACCGCCACAATCTCAAGCTCCTCGCCAACCCATCTCCCTGTTGACCGCCCTGCTCCTCGGCCTCTTCATCTGCCACGAAGTTTCGGCTGATGTCAGCCAGCCCGGCCCGCCGCTCGAAGAACTGCAACAGCGCGTGGTGAAGGTCTACGGCGCCACGGTCGGCGCGGTGAAGGGTTACGGCGCCGGCGTGACCGTCAGTGCCGATGGTCAGGTCGTCACCGCTCTTTCAGCGATGCTCGAAGGCGCCTCGCTGCGCGTCGTCACCGCGGACGGCCGCGTCTATCCCGCGCGGGTCACGCGGCGCGATGACGTGCGACAGCTCGCGCTGCTCAAGGTCGACGCCGCCGACTGGCCCCACTTCGCCCTGCTTCCTCAGCCCGACAGCAACAACGCGACCACTACCTCCGCGACGCCCTTCGTGGCCGCTGGCGACGTCGCGACCGGCGACTGGGTGCTTGCGCTGGCCAATCCCTTCAAAGTCGCGGACGGGCCTGAGCCGCTCTCCGTCGCACAAGGCGTAATCTCCGGCCGCGCCACGCTCGCCGCCCGCGCCCGCACGCAAGACATCACCTATACCGGCGAAGTCTGGCTCACCGACATCATCGTGGCCACGCCCGGCTCAGCCGGCGGCGCACTGGTCACGTTTGACGGCCGCTTTGTCGGGCTGATCGGCAAGCCGCTGCTTAGCCGCAAAACCAATACCTGGCTCAACTATGCGCTGCCCGCCGGCGAAATCGCTGCTTTTCTGCGCGGCGAGACGCTGGCCGTCACTCGCCCCGCCCCGACCGGCAAGCCGCTGGTCGATCTGGGGATCAAGCTCTTCGACGTGGGCGGGCGCAAGCGATTGGCCTTTGTCGAACGGGTGCGCCCCGGCTCACCCGCCGCCCGCGCCGGCCTTCGCGCCGACGACCTGATCATCGCCGTCGGCGGCCAGTCGGTCGAAGTGGTCGCTGATGTCGTCGCCGCACTTGTCCCGCTGGAGCTGGACGATGGGGTCGAGTTGCTCATCAAGCGCGGCGAAGAGGTCGTCTCGATCACGATCGCCGGCGGCGGAGACCTGCCATGACTTTTTTCAGAGCCAGGATGCGTGCGCGTGAGGTGGCGCAGGTCGCCGCGCGGATCGCCGCATTCATGCTCGTTGCAGCGCTCGCATCCGCGCAGCCGCCACCGCCGACCGGCCTGGCGCACCTGACGGAATCGCGTCCGGCTGCCGCGCCGGCCGAACCCGCCGATGGACCGATCCCGACAGATCCGCTCGCGGCTCGCCGGGCGGAGAGCGCCGCTTTTCGCGCCGCCGCGCAGGGCTTCGCGCCCTATCTTGTGCGCATTACGGCGATCGGCGGCGCCGAAGCGATCGAACGCGGCCAAACCCGCAGCGGCGAAACCATCGCCCGGCCGGAGTTTCGCCAGGGTGAGGGGCCTACAACCGGCGTGATCTGGTCGGCGGATGGCCTGATTATCACCAGTGATTTCGCCTTTCTGCGCGAGCCGCCCGTGATTATCGCATTGCTTGCGGATGGGCGCCGGCTCGCAGCGCGACTGGTGGCGCGCGACAGCGGCACGCGTCTGGCGGTCTTGCGCGTGGCCGCGAGCGATCTGCCGCTGCCGCCGCGCGCAGCGCTGCACGAATTGTCGCCGGGGCAGTGGACGATCGCGCTGGGCTTTGGCCATGACGCCGCCGCGCCGACGGTTTCGGTCGGCGTGTTGAGCGCGACGCGCCGGCTGCTCGATCTGGCCGTTCAAACCGACGCGAAAATCTCTCCGGCCAACTATGGCGGACCTTTGCTGACCATCGATGGCCGGCTGATCGGCGTGTGCGTCGCGACAGCCGGCGCCGACGCTGCGGAGGCCTATTCCGGCGTGGATTGGTATGACTCCGGCATTGGCTTTGCCATTCGAGCCGAACAGATCGAGCGGCGGCTTCCGCAACTTCTGGAACATGGCAGCTGGACACCGGGCGTGCTGGGCGTGCGCGTCCGGGCGGCGGATTTAGCGTTTGGAGCGGCAGACACGGCCCTGCGCGGCGTACAGGTTCAGGAGCTGATTCCTGGTGGGCCGGCGGAAAAGATCGGCCTCCGTCCCGGCGCAGTCATACTCGCGCTCGCCGGAACGGCGACGCCGCGCCCGATCGACTTCAAGCGCGCGCTGGCCATGTGTTACGCCGGGCAGCGCGTACGAATGCGCTACGCCCAGGATTGGGAAATCCGATCGGCGGAAATTGAACTGGTCGCGCCGCAGACGCTGACGCCCAGCACAGCGCCCGCGCCGACCGGCCCACTTCCGGAGTCGGCGCCTATCCCGCTGCCGCTGCCGGCGCCGCCCGCAAAACCAGGGCTGGGGCGCTAGTGATCCTTCATTCTCTATTTTTCGGGTTCAAATCGAGGGTAGCATGGGCCTCTGAGCTCGTGAACTTTTTGCCGGCTCGGATTCTCGCTTT
>CAYQLG010000108.1:0-14322 GCA_964418235.1 uncultured Planctomycetales bacterium | reverse complement strand
GTCAACCGGCCTCGGGCACGCCCGCCGCCCGGCTTCGGGCGCGCTGACGGCGCCCGGCCGCGGCATTTACTCTCGCGCTGCCGATCGCCGATAAGCCGATCGGAAGATGAGCGCATTGCAAACTGCTCCTGGTTCGCCCGCCGTCGGCCATGCCGCGACACTCGGCGACGTTCGGATCAGGCAGATTCTGCGCCTGCGCGTGCCGGTGATCATCCAACTGGCGCAGCGGCGCATGTCGGTCGGCAAAATTCGCGGCTTCTCGGTGGGGGCGATTCTCGAATTCGCGAAGTCCGTCGACGATCCGCTCGAATTGCTCATCAATAATCGCTGCATCGCACGCGGCATGTGTGTGAAGGTCGCCGAGAATTTCGGTCTGCGCATCGATGAAATCGGCACGCCGGAGCAGCGTATGCAATCACTGCGCGGCTGACGCCGTCGCGGCTGATGTCCGCTGCGGTTCAATCGCAACACGCTCCCAGTATTCCGCAAATCGCAGCAGCAACTCGAGCGGCGGGTCGGCCTGCGCCGGGCCGGCCGCATCCTCCATCATAGGCTCAAGCTCAACCGCTTGCCCCGGGGGCAGACGCAATTGAAACCCCGCCGCGGCGGGCATGTTTTCGCCGACGATTCGATAGCGAATCATGCGCGTGCCGCGCATCAACACCGGCGAAAACTCGACCTCTTCCGCGCTGTCGCACGTAATGCAAACCCGGTTCGTTGCGACGCCGACATCTACGCCGTCCGCGGTGTCCGTCTTCGGCCGGCTGACTTGCAGCCGTGCATCCGGCGGCGGCGGGGCGGTGCCGATCACAGCCCGTACCGCTCCATGCGCCGGCAGATCGAACTCGACCGCGCATTCCCACGCCCAGCCCAGGTCGTGCGCCGCAGTCAGCCGCGCACCGCGCACCCACGGCGTCGCATCACCGGAGCGCGCGATCAACAGCCGCAACCGCGCCGCCGACAGCGCAACAGGATGGGCATTGGTCACGGCGAAGCTCAGCCGCGCGGCGGTTCCGTCGTTGGGCGCAGCAATGGCAACGGCCAGCCCGCCCACGGCCAACTCCGGCGCGTGCGACACGGCCCGCGGCGCGGCGGAATCCCAGTCGATCACGCGATAGCGCAGCCGTGCATCACCTGCATCGATCTTGGCCACCGCGCGCGGCGCGCCGACGATGCGCGCGGCTTCGAGGCGACTGAATTCGTCGCCATCGCTCGGCTGAACCGGCGCACTCCGCGCCGCACCGGCGCCGGGCGGCGCGGCGGATGTGGGCGAAGCGTCGATTTCTCCGGCCCCGTCCGAGCCGCAATACCACCATGTCAGCCGATCAGTTCGCAGCGCGGCTTTCATGTCGTCGGGCGTGGCCCCGTCGCGCCGCGGATCGGCATGGCCGATCAAGGCGATGCGCGTGTCGGCGTCGGCTTCGCGCAGCTCGCGCCGCAGCCAGCGGAGCTGCTCCGCATCGGCGTGCAGCGGCGCCGTGGGCAGGTCGCTGAGCGTCAGCAGGAGAAACCGGCCCAGCCGCAAACCGCCCAGCGCGCTCGGCGCGGCAAACCGGCTGAAGAGGCGCGGATCATCGTGGTCACCCCGTGCCAGCAGGACCGGCGCGTGAAACTCCGCCAACCGGCTGCGCAGCTCACTCCATGCCAGGGCCGCGTCAGGATGGGCGGCATCGATGATGTCACCGGCACAGATGATGAGCGTTGGGCCGATGAGGTTGATTTCGTCGATGAGTCGCAGGTCGAGCGCCGGGGTCGCCGGGTGGCCAAGATTGAGATCGGGTAGTTGCACGATGCGGATGCGCTCGGTCGGACGCCAGACCGCGACCGCGCGCCGCACCAGGCGGCGCTGGCGGTCGTGCTCCAGTTCGAGGTCATACGTGCGACAAGGGATTTCCGCCGGCAGCGCGATGCGCAAAACACCGCCGTTGATTTCGCCCGTCAGCGCGATGCGTGTGCGCGACGCCGTCTCGAGCAGGGCGGCGCCCGGCATGGTGGCGTCGGGGAGGTCGACCACGATCGCAAGCGTTCCGCCGGGTGCGACAAACGCCGGCCGGCCTTGTGTGGGTTGCAGGATCGTGAAGCCATCGGCGACGGCGGCGGCGGTGAGCAGCGCCGCTAGCATCGCCGCTGAGATGGCCAACGCGGTGGGGTAAGGTCGCTGGCTGATCTTGGGATGCATCGTCTGCGGCCCTCAACTTGTACACGGCCTGTCGTGCCCCTACTGTTTGTCGGCATGAGCGCGGACGAACCAGCGAACCTTGCGCGTCTGTTGCGCGAATGGCTGCGAAATGAGGCGCGGCTTGGGGCGCGGCACGTCGCCGCCCCGGCCCCGGCGGCTGATGCGATGAACTCGGTCCAGACGGGCCCGGGTGTGCGGGGTGCGCCGTCGATGACCGGCGGTCCCGGTAGCGCGCCGCCTCGTGAGCCAATCCCGGCGCGTCCGCCGCTTACGCCGCCACGAACGCCCGCACCATCGTCAGGGCCGTCGGTCCGCCCTGGCCCGATTGGTCCCACACCCGTGCGGCCCGCCGCCACGGCTCGCTCGGTGGCTGGGGCGCCAACATCTGCGGGTCGAAGCGGGCCGGCCGGCGGTATAACTCAGGCCGGGGCCTTGGCGTTTTTTCATGACGATCCGCGCTTGCCGCCGATAGAGAGCGGCCCACTCTCGACAGAGGCGGCGACAAGAGCTTTGCGTGTGCTGGATGAGCAATTCGTGCGCGGTTGCACGACGTGCGGCCTCCATGCGGGTCGAAAGCAGACGGTCTTTGGCGTGGGGAAGGTCAACCCGGAGCTGGTTTTTGTCGGCGAAGGGCCGGGCGCCGACGAAGATGTGCACGGCGAACCGTTTGTCGGGCGGGCCGGTCAACTGTTGACGCGGATGATCGCGGCGATGACGCTGACGCGCGACGACGTCTTCATCTGCAATATCGTGAAGTGCCGCCCGCCGGGCAATCGCACGCCGACCGAGGACGAGATGCGGGCGTGTGCGCCCTATTTGTTTCGCCAACTCGCGATTCTGCGGCCGAAGGTGATCGTGGCCCTCGGCCGGCCGGCGTCGCAGACGCTGCTGCAAACGACGACGGCGATCTCGCAACTCCGCGGGCAGTTTTTCCCCTTTCCGCCGCCGGGGCTGGCGTCGCTGGGGCTGCCGACGTGCCGGTTGATGCCGACGTTTCACCCGGCGTATCTGCTGCGCAGCCCGGGCGAAAAGACCAAAGCGTGGGAAGACCTGAAAATGGTCATGCGCGAGCTGGGGCTGAAAGTGCCGGAGTAGCGCCGCGGGGCGCGACTTGCCTTGCGGCTGCGATCGCAGGTGCACCAAGCACGGTTCGCATCGGCGCGCGGGATTAGGCCGGCGCTGCATCCAGCGCGCTGCCGCATGGTCTCACAGTGGCCGGCGGCAGGCCGCTCACGCGCCGCCGCCGGCCACCGGTGGTCTCAAGTTACAAAGAGCCGCCGGCCTCTCAACTACGGATTGCACTCGACTTTGCGCATACCGCATTTCGCGGCGAGGTCGTTGATCAGGGAATAAAGACCGCCGACTTCTGTAACGTAGTCGCCCTCACTGCACTTTTTGTCTTTATGGTCATCGACAGCTTTCCAATATCCATCGCGCCCTGTGCCTTCATACTTCAGAGCAGTATATTTGTCGGGTAAAATGAAGGTGTGTGTATCCGTGTTGTTTCCGTTGTAGCTCTTTGAGTCGTACGTGGCTTTTACGTGCGTGTTATTGTAATTTTCGTGGTTCGGACTGATGGTAATCATGATCGGCTGCGTAAGCGTTGTCTTGCTGCTATCGGACTGTTTGGTTGAAGATGTTGAGGATAACGAGCTTGCGCTAGGAAATCCGCCCATGATGAGTTGTGCGGCCTTGTCCGTTACGGCGATATCTGATTCGAAGCCGAGTGTGCCTGAGCCGACGCCGCGCTGCGCGCTCGATACCACATGCGAGCCATCCATGTAAAGCGCGAAGTAGTCGTCAAACTGGATAAGTCCACGCGGGTCAGGAGACAGGTAGAAAAACTTGCCTTTTTGGTCAAATTTCAATTCACTTGATGCGGATAAGCTATTTCGCGGAATAAAAAGCAAGTGCCGACGACAAGGAATTTCGGTTAACTTCTTCGTGGGGTCGAGGTCGACTTCGGCCTTTGGCACCAGCGTGAATTTTACTGCGGTTGTGAAAAGCAGCGGCACATCGGTTGGCACTCGCACGCCTTGAGGGCCGAGAGTCTTTGTTAAATCGACGTAGTCGCGGTATGTAAACGGGACTGTGTCAGGTTCCCGAAGAAAATACCCAACAAGGAATACAGCCATGTCCAGGTTCCGAACATTACAGCCACCTGGATTATCCTCCGTTGTCGTCGTCTTCGGCTTGCTCGTCGCCTCTTCGGCTCCCGCCGTCGGAAAAGCAATGGCGCCCGCGAGCATCGCCCCGAACAGCGCCGCTGCGATCAGATAGGAAAGTGAAACGCTCGATTTCATCGGTTTCTCCCGGTATTTGAGTCTGGCGAGTAGATTCGCCTCGCGCACCCCAGACATGGCCCCCATTACACGTTCGGCGGCTGGGCCACATGCCGCCGAATGAATGCGCCCGCTTCACACGCCATGATCAGACAAATGACCGTGCTGAGTGGAGGATGATACTGCCGCCACGCGTACATCGCCAACAGGCTGCCGCCCAAAATCAGCACGGCTGCCGCCGCCAGCATGAGCCAGCGGAGCGCATGACGCCACGGCGCGGCCACGGCGATCAGAAAGCCCGCGATCGCGGAATAGGCGGCCAAGGCCATCAGCCGCGACTCTTCGTAGACGAAGCGAAGCACAGTCGTCTTTTGGATCAGATTGTTCAGCAGCACCGCATGCGTCCAGGCGCCGCTGAGATCCCGGCCGTCAATGGCGTTGCTGTGTACGTCGCTCTGGGAGGATGGCTCTCGAGCGGCGTACGCCGGGATCGTCTTGTCATTGATCTCTCCGATGATGACGGCCTTGCCGGCTACACGCTCGGCCAGTTCGGAATCGCTGCATGTCAATGCCCACTGATAGGGAACCAGCGCTTGCGTCAACTCGTGATCCGGCGGCATCATCAGCAGTTGGAGACCGACGCGATCCCCCCGCTGCAAGACGGTGCCATCAGTGGTATTCTGAGTTCTGATGCCGCTGATTCCCAGCCGATCCGTCGGGCGACGCGATGCGCCCATGCCGCCATTGGACATGCGCTCGTGGTAAAAAATTTGCAGCGTATCATGATGTGACAGATCAATGCCGTATTCAGCCTGCGGGTCCGTCCATTGCGCGAATAGCCGCACGGCGAATGAGGGTTGCGGCGGCCATGGCGTGCGCGCCGCCCAGAGCGCGACGCGCCAGGGTATGTCATGCTCGACGAGATACCCATGCGCAAGCGTCGCCCAGGGATGCAGGATGCTTGAAATCCTCTGCTTCGTCGGATCGGAAAATAAAGTGGTTTCATCGACGTTCTCGATGTTCCATACATTACGAAATACCACCGGTCTCAGCCCCCGCTCATGCAGCGCGCGCAGCCCCTCCGCCAGCAGCAGGTCGGCCGGTTGATCGGTCTGAAATGCGATGTCAAACCCGACGACGCGCGGCCCGGCCTCCGCCAGCCGCTTGCAGAGCAGGCCATGCACCGCGCGCAGCCGCCATTTCTCTGTTGGGGGGCCTGGTTCCACGCGCTGATCGAGCCGGCTGCCCGTCGCCAGTAATTCATTGAATTCATCGATGTGAAAACCAATCACCGCAACATGCTCATGGAGAGGCCCGGCGGCGGGACCGAGCGCGCTGATGGAGTGCCGCGCCCAGACTTGCACCAGTGGCGTATACATGGTGACGGCATAATCGAGCCAGTAATAGGTAAACAGCCCGCACGCCAGGATGACAGCCAGCCCGGCCGCCACCTGATTGCGCCGAATCCACCCGGAAGCAGCCCAGCGCGCGCGCGTCAGCCTGCCCGCCCGTCGGCCCGCGATCGGCTCGCCGCGAAGCACGTGTTGGATGTCCGCGGCCAGCTCACCGACGTCGGCATAACGCCGCTCCGGCCGTTTCTCGAGACAAATCATCAGCAGCCGGGCCACATCCGTCGGGATCGACTTGTCATAGGCGCGCGGGTCTGTCGGCTGGCTGCGCTGAATCGTCTCGATCACCTCTGCGCGGCTGCCGACCACTTTGTAAGGGAACCGCCCCACCAGCATCTGATAGCCGATCACGCCGAGCGAATACAAGTCGGACTGTACGTCGAGCATGTGTGCCATGCCGGCCGCCTGTTCCGGGCTGCTCCACGGCAGTGATCCTAAGACCATTCCTGGCTTCGTCTCGTCATCGGTTGGCGTGCGAGCATCGGACCAGTCCGGGTCTGACCTGGTCGGCAGGTTCACCGGCTGATGGTCGCTGACCTGCGCCGCCGGAGTTACCGTTGCCTCCAGCGTTTGAACGAGATCGATCGTCGCCTTCGCCAGGCCGAAGTCGAGAATGTGCGGCTCGCCGGCGGCGTCGATCATGATGTTGGAGGGTTTCAGGTCGCGGTGGATGATCCCCTTGTTCCGAAATCGATGCACATAATCGACGGCCTCGCAGATTTTGGCGAAGAGCCGCAGGCGCTCCGTTTGTGTCGGCTGCTTCATCGCGAGATAGTCCGTCAGGCTGTGCCCCTCGATGTACTCCATCGCGTAGTAGTACCAGCCGCCGGAGTTGCCGCTGTCATAGATGCCGACGATGTGCCGGTGTTTAAGCTCGCCGAGAATCTGCTGTTCGCGCTCGAAGCGGGCCACGTCGGAGAGCGTCGCGTAGCGCAGCACTTTGAGCGCGACTTTCCGCCGTATGCCGATCTGTTGCGCGAGGAAGACGTGTCCCTGGCCGCCGCTGGAGATTGGCCGGATGATGTGATATCCGGGGATATCGACGGCGGGCAGCCGTTCGCCGCTTAGCTCCGCCGGCGCGCCCAACTCGGCCGTCTCATGCGGATTCGTGAAGTCGGTCGGGCGATGGCCGGATCCGATCGTCTCGTCGGGGTCGCCCCCCTCAAAGAAGCGGATGGCTTCGGGGGCTTTCAGCGTGTCAGCCGCGAAATCGTGGGTTTCCTTCGCCGCACGGATCAGACGCAACTTCTGTAAATCCTGGCGCAACTCAGGCTGCAGGTCGGGATGCTGCGCGACGATCGATTCGTCCGAGAGCGACTCCCCCGCCGCACGGCGCGAAATGACTTCTCGAATCACCTCGGCGATTTTCACCAGACGGCTATCGGACATTCAGCGGATTCCTCGCTCGACGCTCAGCACGAACTCATGGCAGGCCTGGATTCGGCGCCGCGCCTGTCCCTCAAAGGGCAAGTTTTCGCGTGCGCTTTCATGATTCTTTGCTCGAGAACAGCTTCGGAGCGCGGCTTTCCGCCTGCTATCCGGGCAGTAGAGACGCTCTCGCCGTCAGGATCAAGCTCGTCCGCTCAAAGGCCGCATGGATTTCTCGGCGGCCGCTCGGTGTAACAATCGTGGTTCGCAAGCCGGTCGATCAACTGGCGTCCACGCGCCCGCGCTCGACCGTCATAACTTCCATGCACGCTTGCGGTTGCATTGCCGCGCCGGCTGGGGCTGGGGGCGGTCGCGCGGCGTTCAGCGCGGATGGCGGGTCAGGCGTGCGCGGTGAACACGGCCTCGGCTCGTCACGTCACGCGGCCTGTCAAGCTCGTCGAGCTAACGTCGAAACCCTCGTGCGCCTAGGGAATTGGAGTAATATAATCGTGATTGTGTCTTGGCACGTGGGCCGGCCTGGCACACATCGGTCATGTCGGTTGAACTCCGACGTGAGCTGCCGACTTGCGCCGCTTTGTGCCGCTATTACGGGGCTTTGGCCCGGCCCGACCTAGCGGGCGTTGCGCACTCGGTCGCTCACAACCAGAAGGAGAGGCTGAGTAAGATGAACCGTAGGTTTCTTGTCTGCGCGCTGACAGCTTTGGTCGGATCCGCCGCGGTGCACGCCGCGACGTTCAACGCCACCGGCAATAGCGGCTTCGAGCAGGATCTCGACCCACTTGATGGGTTCGACTACCTGACTCAGTTGGACGGCACGTGGACGGCCAGCTTCTCCGTTCCGGAGCAGTCGGGCTTGACGCTGGTAAGCAACCAGCAATCGCAAGGCGGATCCTTCACGCGCTACAACGGTGTAACTGTTCATCGTGTGACGCTCGCCACCGTCTCAGGACAGTACAACCTCGTGACAAGCGACATCGCCGGGCAGATTTCGCTGTGGGATCGCCGCAGCTTTGGGAGCGGCCAGCACCTGATTACGCTCCGATTTACGCTGGGAACCACAGCGATTGCGATCGATTTCGTCGCCACGAACGGTCAGCACAGCGCGTACGGGCAGATGTTCACCGTGAATACGCCCAATCCGAATACGCTCGACGGCGACTTCTGGCCGCTGCTGTCCGAGCCGAGCGACTTCACCATCTACTCCAGCACCACCGAGCTGGAAATCGATGGTTCGACGCCGGTGATGCCCGGCCGCGGTCGTTACTTCGGACCGATGTCGACGTTCATTGTTCCCGGTTTCGCGCGCGGCGACATGAATTGCGACGGGGCCGTGAATTTTGACGACATCAGCGGATTTGTCGTGGCGGTGGTGGGCCGAGCGGCCTATGAGGAGCAGTTCCCCGCCTGCGACTGGCTCAATGGCGATACCAATCGCGACAAGACCGTAAATTTCGACGACATCAACGGCTTTGTCACCTGCATTATCGCGGGTAGTTGCGAGTAGTTCACGCCGCCAAGGCGTTTTGTGACGATTCACAGAGCCGGTGGCACGGTCAGCGTGTCCCGGCTTTGTGCATATACCGATGCCTGGGTCTGTCGCCTGCAACACAGCCGCGCCCGTCAGAGGCTGTCGAAATACTTGTCAAAATCAAGCTCGACAGCCCTCCGATCACCTGGCGTCGCATCGAAACCCCAGGTCTGATGCTGCGTCAAGCATTCGGCGCGCCTTCGCAGGAGTATTTCGACAGCCTCGTCAGGGAGGGGTCAGGTCTTGCCGGTCGCTCCGCTTCCTGACGGGCGCGGCTCTGCCAAGCGACAGAGCAATTCTGAGAATGGTCGAGGCTTCATGGCTCATCGGCCGCGGGCGAGCCGAAGCCGACGACGATGCCCGCCATCTGCACGACGATGCGCGTCGGCGTGGCGATCAGCAGGGGGCTAAGCTCGCGGCCTTGACCCTTGTCGTCAAAATAGTCGCCGATCGGGAGCGGGTCGCGGGCCGGATCGCCGCTTGTCTTGGACAGCAGCACGAGCTTGGACTGTTTCACGATTGCGGGTTGTTCCAGGTCGATGCCGTCGCCGGTCGTCAGGACCGGGATGTAATCGGGCAGCGCCGACAGTTGCGAGGGGTGCAAAGGCGCCGGTGAGGGCGCGGTCCATTCCCAGATGCGCGCACCGGTGTCGGCCTGCACGGCCATCAGACGCACGCGCGCCCCGTGGGGCGGGCGGGCCTCGCCCTCCTCAGACTGGGCCGCTTCGTTGAGGCCGAGATAGACGCGATCGGCTGTGCGCGTGACCGCCGCCAAACTTCCATCGGTTTCGAGCGCCGCCGGCCAGACCTCGGCGCCCGTCTGCGCATCACAGAATGTCCAGCGGCGCTCTTCATCCATGCGCGTCGCGAACCAGCCCAGTACCGGCGTGACAAACAGCTCGGCCAGCGCCCGTTGCGCGCGCCGCCAGCGCACCTCAAACCGCGGCCCGGCGAGGCCGGCGATCTCGTCGGCAGTCCAAACGATGAGCATATCGCCGCAGGCCTTCATGCCGGCGGCGGAGTTGAGCTGTGGCGCGACGCGGCGCAGGCCGCCGCCAAAGCGAGCATCGACGCTATACAACTGCTGATCATTGGTGAGCAGGACGACGCGCCCATCGAGCGCGAGCAATTCGCGAATCGGGGCATCCACCATCGTGCGCTGCCAGAGCGGCTTGCCATCGAGCCAGCTTAGCAGCATCAGTCGGTCCGGCGTCGGCGCCAGACAGATGCCACTGGGCAGGGCAGCGGCGCGAACGGAAAAGTCGGTCGGAAACTCCGACCAATCGGGGATGGCAGCCTCCCACAGGCGGCTTTCGCCGCGCCGCTCCGGCCCCAGCCCGAGCCCGATCAGGCCGCCGCTGGTTGGCACGGCCGCCAATTCTCCCAATCGGACCATGGGCCAGGCGTTCAGCTCCATCGCGCTGAGGACGGCCCGGCGCGTCACGTCGACCTCAACCTCACCCGGATCGCGGAGGACATCGACGCCGAGATGGTCATGGGTCACACGCTGCGAGCGCCCGGCGATCGTACTCCGCAATTCGAGCGTGCCGTTTTGCAAACCGCGGGCCAGGAAGAAGTCACCTGGGTCAGCCGCCAGTGCAGAGTCCGACGAGGCTGCCTGGCTCACGGCGTCGGCCTGCGTAGCGTGCGGCGCTGCGAGGATCAGCGCCACGTCTTCGGCCAGACGCCACTGGCGGATCAGTTCGGCGCGGAGTGGCGGCGCACGATGCCGCGCGAGTTTCGCCGCGCTGGCCTTGATCCGTTCGGCCTGTCGGGTTTGTTCCGGCGACGCGCTTTCGGCAAAGTTGCGTTCCCAGGTTTCACGATCTTCGCCTGCCGCCGTGAGCTGGGCGAGCGCTACATGCGTTTCCCAGCGGGCCAGCCACGCCCGGATTCGCAGGTCGAGCGGGGCGGTAGCATCGTCGGCGACGATATGGCGCTGCGCCAATTCTGGTGGGAGGCCCGCGACGAGCACGACCCGTTTCAGTCGCTCCTGGGCGGCTCCGGGAGCCATGACCTCCAACAGCCGCAGCGCGCTCGCGGTCGCATTAGGCGCCATGGCCAGCTCCAGCGCGCGGGCAAAGACCTCGTCCTGCTCCGCGGCGTTGAGCCGGGGGAGGATGCGCGTCAGCCGCTGAGCTGCGTAGAGCCACGGCACGAGTTGCCGAGCGTTCGCGCTGTCGTGGACGATGCCCAGAGGGGCGGTCACGATCGCCTCGGCATAGTGGGCGGCTGCGCCCGGCCACTGGCGCGCGTCCTCCAGCACTTCGCCGATCAGGCCGATCAGCCGGGCGGCCATGTCCGTGCCCGCGCAAAGCTGCTGCGCCCGGCGCAGCCAGTCAAGCCGTTCCGCCTGTGTGGAGGCGTTGCGCGATAGCTCGACAAAGACCGTCGAAAGTAGCGCGTCGCGGTCGGCCTGCAGCGCGCTTTCATCGGTCGGATGGCCCTCGATTACCGCCAGCGCCTCGGCAAAGCGTCCGCGCATCACTTCGGCCCAACCCAGCGAGAGCCACAGCCGCGCGGACTTCGGATCGCGTGTCAGCAACTCGCGGCAGCGCCGCTCCAGCCGATCTCCGTCGGCATATTTGATGATGCGATTGGGCGAGACGCCGATCAGGCCGTCCTCGGTCAGCGTCAGGTTGGCCAACAGCACTTCGCCCGGGGTGCGTCCGGCCTGATCTTCGTCCGCATCGTGTGAGGCCGGCGTCTGACCCTCAAACATCGCCGCGGCGGCGTAGCCCTCGCTGAGCAACTTGCCGGTGAGCGCGTCGAGCGTGACGATGCCGGAGCGCGTCGGCAGGTAGATGCGCGTCCCGTGCAGGGCCGGCCGACCGCTGATCTCCAGCGGGGCCGAACGCCAGCGCAGCGTCTGCCCGTCGCGCACGTCGAGGAGCATCAGTCCATCGCCGGCAAGCAACAAGCCGCCCGCCGTGATGCCGGCGAGATAGGTGTAGGGGGCGCGCTCGACGAACCAGCGCTGTCGGCCGCTATGACGGTCGACCGCGAAGAGATTGGGTGAATCCAGCGGCGCGAGTATCAGCAGGTCTTCACACAGCAACAGCGGCTCACAGGTAAACTCGCGCGGCGCCTCGCCAGGCAGGAAACCCATCACGTTGCGCCGCTCCGCGAGTGAACTGGCGTAAGTCGTCGCCCACTTCCATGAAAGATCGTCGCGCCCCAGCGCCGCCACCACGCCGTTGCCCGTCAGCAGATAGAGCGTGGTTTCATCCGCGATCGCCTGGCACCGGCCGCCCTCGGCGCCGAAAAAGGTCGGCGGGCCAAGCACGAGTTGATTCTGCTTTACCGCGCCGCTGACCGGGTCGAGCGCGCACAAGCGCAGATCATCCTCGACTTTGATCGGCACGATCAGCCGATCGCCGGCGGCCACCGGCACATCCTGGAACGCAACGCCATAGAGCGGATGGCTGGGGCTGCGCCCGATGCGCCACAGCACCCGCCCGGTGGCCAGGTCGCGCGCGACCAATTCGTTGGGCGCTTGCGTCGTGTCGCTGCGCCGCCGAAATCGCGGCCGAAAATCACGCCGCGGAGCTTCCGGCAACGTCAGCCCTTCGACCGTGTAGACCTTCCCAAAGCCGACCGAGAGGCGATGCCGCAAGACGTGATTAAGCAACAACTCGGCATCGGGCGACAGCCTGCGCGGCTCGCCATCCGAGAAATCATCGTCGCCGCTCTCATCCGGGCGGAACGGGTCGGAGTCCAGCTCACGCCAGCGCGGCGACAGTGTGAGCGCGTCGAAGGCCCACAGCGCCCCGCGCCCCCGCACAAGCGCGACGCCATCCGCCGTCACCGCGCGCGGCAGGGGCGGCCGCCGCCGCGACTCGGCGGCATCGGCGACCTGGTGATCATCATCGAGGCCGGCCGCCACGACCGGATCGGCGGGTGTCAGTTTCTGACTCCAGATCGGCGCGAGCCGCAGTGCCATGAGCGGATCGACCGCCGGCGGAGCGTTCTCCGGCTGATTCAGTCCGGCCAGCCACTTTTGCAGGGCTGCGAGCCGGTCGGTCCAGCGCGGCTGATTCTGTACGTCGGGATGCTCGCGCAGCCGTTCCAGCCGATCGCGGGCCGGAGCGAGCGCCCCGAGCTGCGCATAGGACACGACCGCCTGGAGCTGGACGATCGCCGGCAGGGGGCCGGCCTCCGCCTCGGCAGTTTCGAGAACTTTGAGCACTTCGACCGCTTCGGCGAAAGCGCCGCGATCGATCAGCAGCGTGAGCATTTCTTTTCCGGCGCGCGGCCATTCGCTGCTGAGCGGATACTTCTGGAAAAGCAAGCGCAGCTCCGCGAGGTCGGCGCGGGCGGCGGCGGCTTCGAGCCGCTGGCGCACTTCGGCGTCGTAGAGCTGCCGATAGATGCGCGCGCCCTCCGCCGGCAGTTGCCGCAGCATGCGGGCGGCCTGCTGCCAAATGGGGTAGTAGGTGCGACCGCCCGGGGCGGCGACGAGTTCACCTTTGACATCCTGGATGCGCTCGGTGAGGCGGATGGCGAGGCGGAAATCGCCACGTTGCAGCGCCTCTTCGAACTCGCTGTAGACCAGCATGGCCTCATTGCTTTCGGGCAACGTGGCGACCGCGTAGGTGGGGCGATCAAGCGGGGCGCGCTGCGCCGCGGCCGAAGAAGCCGTCAGCGCCGTCAACCCGAGCGCAACGAACAGCAGCGAAGAAGAGCGCGGCATGGACAAGACGCCTCCGGTTCGTAGGCACGGGGCGCGTCACACGCGGCCGCGAGCCTGGCGCATTCTAAAGCGCTTTCAGATTGGGTCTGTTGCCTTGAGCAGAGCCGCAATCATGAGCGGAGCCGCGACCATGAGCAGAGCCGCGACCGTAAGGAAGCGGAGATTCACAGGCAATCTAACCGCTCCCTTACGGTCGTGGCTCGGCCAGGCGGTCGTTGCGCGGCGATACATCATTTCCGCCCTCTGTCGGCACTGATGCAAGCTGGACTGGCTCCGCGTTGTTCCGCTCACGACGGCTCGGCCTGCTCCGGCGACTCGGCCTCGAGCGCGATTTCATAGTCGGAGAACGCCGTCGAGAAATCATAGACATCATCGAAATCCTCGATGAGGTCGGTGTCTTGGCGCCCCAGCACCCCGAGTGAGACCAGGAAGAAGACCATCTCCCCAAAGTCGCGGGTGCGGTGAACGTTCCATTGCGCCAGCACCGTCGGCGCCAGCGGCCCCCACTGCTGCAGCGCCAGAAACCGCAGCCCTTCGCAAAGCTGTCGGCCCGTCACGTGCGACGGCCCCTCCGCGCGTTCTCCGCGCCCATGCACCGCGTTCACGACAAACTCCAGGCCGCGTTGCAGAAACAGGAATGCCTCGGGCGGATAGCGCCCGTCGGCTCGAATGGCCTGCTCCAGACTTTCCGCGTCGGTCATGATCCGTTTTGATCCTCGCGAATCCCCAATCTGATCAGCGTTCCGAATTGTGGGGCGGCCCGTCGCCGGCGCCGGCGTCGCCACGGCTCTCCTCGTCCGGCGCACCCGGTGCGCGCCGGGGGGGCTGCTCTCGGCGGAAGG
>CAYQLG010000107.1:0-14360 GCA_964418235.1 uncultured Planctomycetales bacterium | reverse complement strand
AGACGGGCGCTGCGGCGCGCGACGCGGTCGGTCGCCGGGCGCTAGGGCTCACGGCACTGCTGTTTCTGCTAAGCCGGGCGATTTATCAGCATGGTCTGGGGGTGCAGTTTGACGTGGAATCGCTGCAGAATTTTGTGCAGTTCATTGATCCGGAGCTGTTGCGCACACGCTTGCTGGAGAGCCTCTGGCATCTGCGCGATCAGCCGCCGCTGTTCAATCTGCTGGTCGGGGCCGTGTTGCAGCTTGCGCCGCAGCATTATGCGGGCGTGCTGCACGGGCTGTATCTGGCGGCGGGGCTGACGCTGACGCTGTGGCTGGCGCGGCTGGGGCGGTTGCTGGGGCTGCCGACGGCGGCGGCGGTCGCGGTGGCGCTCTTTTTCGCGGTGAACCCGGCCACCGTGCTCTATGAAAACTGGCTTTTCTATGAATATCCGTTGGCGCTGTGCCTCAGCGGCGCGGCGCTGATGCTGGGGCGGTTTCTCCTGTCGGGCGAGTGGCGCGCGGCGCTGATGCTCGTTTCGCTCTGCGGTGCGATGGTGCTGCTGCGCGGGACGTTTCACCCGTTGTGGCTGCTGTTGATTCTCGGGGCGACGTGGCTGGCGGCGCGGCGACGGGCGGCGTTCGACGGCGCTGCAGGGGCGACCGTTCACGCGCCATCCCGATTCGGCACACGTCACCTGCTGTTGGCGGCTGCGCCGGCGTTGGCGCTGGTCGCGCTCTTTTATGCCAAGCACGCCTGGTTGACGGGCGATTGGATCACCGGCCGCACTTTTCAGCAGCTCAACCGCGCGATCATGATCACGTTCATCACGCCCGAGGCGGAGCGGCTGCGGCTGGTGCGCGCGGGGCAGGTCTCGCGGCTGGCGCTGATGCCGATCTACAACCGGCCGCTGGCGCACTATCGCGAGCTGGTTCCGCCGCCGCCGCCGACCGGCATTCCGCTGCGCGACACGTGGCGAAAATCGACCGGCTATCCCAATTGGCACGCCGACTACATGCTCACGCTGGCGCGCGCCTATGAGCGGGAAGCCGATGCGCTCGCGCCGCTTTATCCCGGCAACTACTGGAAGGCGGTGGGCTATTCCTATCGGCGCTACTTCCTGCCGACCGGCGACGCCTATCCGTTCAATCTCTTCTGGCATGACAACGGACATCGATTGCGTCCGTGGTTGCAGACGTGGCAGCGCTGGTTGCTCGCGACCGATCCGCCGCGTCGGCGGACGAGTCCGGTGCTCTTCTGGTTTTTTCCGCTGCTGGCAGGGGCATTGGCGTCGCGCGTCATGTGGGGCGCGTGGTGCTGTCGGGGGCTGGGCGGCGCGGCGGCATTGGGGCTAGACGCCGCGCCAGCGCCGGAACGACGTATGAGAGCAACGGATGGCGCCGGGCGGTCCGCACGTCAAAATCAGCCGCGCGCCGGAGCGCGCCGCGCGCCGGAGCGCGCCGCCGAGTCCCATGCGCTGGGCGCCCAGGAGTGGACGCGGACGATTGTGCACTTGTTTGTACTGTGCAATCTGCTCTACGTCTCGATTCCGTCGATTCTGCTCTCCCATGATGATCAGAATCGCTATCGCTTCTGTCTTCTCCCGCTGCTGACGGTGGCCGCCGCGGCCCTCGCGGGCGATGGGCTGCGCGCGCTGGCGCGAGGCAGCCGGCGCTTGCTGAGCGTCGCGAAGAACGCATGAACACGCGTGTGAATGAGGCCTTGGCCGCCCGCTCAGGCGCAGCCGATCGCGCCGTGCGGCGATCATTCGATTAGTTGCAGGTGATTGAAGTGATCGGTGCGTCGCCGGCCGTCGAGGCCGCCGCCCCAGTGCCGCCGACCGGCTGCGTCCGCCACACCCGACGATTCTTCAAATGCGACGGCCAATTGCCAGATTTGCCCGGCGGCGGGCGCCGGACCGCCCAGCGCTTGCAGCGGAAGAGTGATCTCGGCCAGCCATGGCCCGCCGGCCTCGCGCTCGCGAGTGCGGACGCTGCCGCCAATGGCGGTGGCCGCCGGGATCAGCGAGATCAGGGCGGGTTTCTCGGAGAAGGGCTGCATAGCCAGCTCGACGTGGCGACTGACGCCGACGCGGCCGACTCCGATCAACAGCCTGCTGCCGGCGGGTGGGCGGGGCCCGTCGGTGAATGCGCAGAGCAGCCGCAGGCCCGTCGCGCTCCAGCCACCATGGATGTCGACGTTCGCCACCGTGGTGGTTGCGCGGGAGGAGCCGGCGCTGGCGAGCCGGAAGTTCGCCGCGCTCAGATCATCGCTGTCCTTGCAGCGCCGCAGCGTGCCGAGCGGCAGCACCCGCAGCGGCGCCTCCAGGGTCTGATCGTTGAGCGTGACGCGCAGCGTTGCGCGCGACTCCGCCGGGGGCTTGCCCGGGCGCGGCTTGAGGCGCACGGTGTGACGGATCGTCGTACCCGGTTCGCCACGGGCGGCGGCAGCGGAGAAATCACTGATGAACGGGGCGTCGGCAGGGACATCCAGTTGGAGATAGCCGGAGCCGATCGGGTAGGGCGGCTCCAACTCGATCGTGAATGCGGCGCTGTCGCCGTAGTAGGCCGTCTGGGGGCAGCGCAGCCACGTCGGCAGCAGGCCGATCTGTGGCTCGGGCTGTGGGCTGGAGAGGCGCAGTTGCAGGAACATCGGCTGCGCGATTGTGGCGATCAGCGGCCACTCCGGCGTATTAAGGAGCGGACGCGCCGTGCGCTCGAAATCGAGAAAATCCAATTGCTCATCGATGCCGCGGAGCGGCGCCAATAAGAGCGGCGACGTTCGCTGCGGCCGGGGGATCAGCAGGGCCAAATGCCGCTCGTTGCCGAGGAACATCGCCGAGTCGTACTCTTCCGGCGCGTTGAGCACCGGTCCCTTGTAGCCCAGCCCGGTCAATTGTGCGGCGCTGCCGGCAAAGCCCAGCAGTGCGTGCCGGGGGGCAAAGTCACGCCGCACCAGCCCGGTCGCGGCGCTCGGGTCGAGTTGCTCACGCTCATCGTCGCGCAAGTCGGACCAGATCAACCCGCTCGCGCCCAACTCGGCGGCATAGACGTAGTGGCGCAGCAGATCCGTCGCGTCGAGCGCCGCGCCCAGGCCCGCCGCCGGATGCGGACGATGCAGCCAGAAGAGCGGTCGATCGCGCCGCGGCAGTCCGGCCTGCTGATGAAACGCGCGCAGCGCCGCGCCCACATCCTCGGTTGCGCCGCTAGTGCGCAAAAGCAAAGGGCCGCCGGACTGTTTGGCCAACGCGACCGCCGCTTCGTTGGCTTCGCCGACGTTCACGTCGATCGCCGGCGGAAAGAGCACCATCCGCGGGCAACTTTTGGCGAGTTGTTGGGCTAGTTGTTCGGTGCGGCGCAGCGCCTCGGCCGACGGCGCAGCGCCAAACACGTCGGCCTCGAGCTGATAGCGGAAGAGCTTGTCGCCATAGCGCCCGCACAGCGCCGCCAGCAGCGCGGACAGGCGCGCGTCGTTGCCGGCCGCACCCTCCGGCGGCTGGCCCAGAATGGCGAGCGTCCCCATGTCATATTTGCCAAGCGTGTCGACGGCGCGGTCGATGCGGGCAAAGGCGACTTCGCCGAGGCGCGGCTCGATCAAGTTCCACGGCAGCGCGATCGCAACGAGATTCGCCCCGATGTCGTGGGCCAACGATAATTCGGTCAACTGGTCCGCTGCCGACTCGCGCAGCAGGTTGCTGCCGACGCCGAAAAACGTCGAGCGGCCGCGCTTCAATCCGCGATTGGAGGGCAAGACCGCGAATGCCGTCTCGAATGTGCTTGGCTCGCCCGGCTCAGCGCCGCTGACCTGCGCCCGCAATCGATACAGCCCGGGCGCGTCGACGACATGTGAAAAATCAACGCGCTGGCGCGAACGATAGTCGTTGCCGCTGGGCGGCAGCGGGACGCTGGCGCGGTGCCGCTGCAGCGGTTCGCCGCCGTCGCGCGCCAAAGTCAGCTCGACCGAGAGCGCCAGCGCCTTTTTGCGCGAGCGATTCTCAAGCTCTAGCGCCGCGGCGAAGGTCGCGCCCGGCTCGTAAAGCTGGGTCGCCTCACTCAGATGCCACACGCCTCGCGCAAACTCACGCGGCGAGACGGTATGTTCGACCTGCAATTCGTCGAGATAGACGCTCTGTTTGCCCGCGTCCTTGAGCGCGACGCGGAAGCCGACCGGGTGAAACGGACCACGCGGCGTCTGCCCGGGCCGCAATGGTTTGAGCGCCTTGGGCCCGGCATCCGCGGCGATGCGGACCCAGCGATTTTGCTCACGCACCGGTTGTGGCGCGGTCTCGAAAATTTGCCCGTCGGCGTCGGCGATGCGATACGCGACCTGAACCGAACCCGTCGTGATCCACAACAGCGCGGCGATGCGATCAAGTTGCTCAAACGCCGGCGTCTCGCGAAACGTCAGCCGTACCGCCGCCGAGCTGTTCGGATTCGTCGCCCCCAGCGTGACGCCGCAGGAATTCGTGCCGCGGGCCGGAATCGCGGAGCGCGTTACCGTGCAATCGGCCGCCACAATGTTCTGCACGTCGCTGATCTGGGCGGCGACATTGTCATCTTCAAAATCGGTCAGGATCGTGACGGCCGGCTCGCCGGCGGCGTACACCGTCGCGCCGGCCAGGCAGGCGAGCAGCGCCGCGCCTGTGCGCAAGGCGCGCAGCGCCGCGGCGCGAACGGCGCAAGGGGCTGGTTGTGCCGGCCGTGACGTCTTGTTCATCCGTGAACCCGATGCTCCGGGGCGACCGCGAGAACAGTGAATGCGGCGAACACGTCGCCATCGTGCGTGCGCGTGGCGCTCAGCCTGTTGGCTGGACACGGCGGCGCTTGGCACACGTGACCGGCGCTGCGGGGCCGGCCCATCCTATTGGCTCAGTCCGCGGACGATTCCCATTGAGCCAGCAACCATTCTAGGCGGTGCGTGAGTGAATGGGTGGCGGCCAGATGCGCGCGGCAGCGTGTGCCCATGTCGAGGAGGGCGTCGGGATTGGCGCGCCAGTCCGCGAGGATGCGCTCCAGATCGCGACCGGTGGCAAATGTGCGGACGTGCATGCCCGGCGTCAGCGGCCAGCGCCTGTTTGCCCCCAAATTCTTCGGCTCCGGCCAGTACACACAGACCGGCCAGCCCAGCGCGGCCGCGTGCAACATTTCCGGCGTAAGCTCGGCGGCGGGCTGTACGACGAACACCGCGCCGGGCCGCGATTTCGCCAGTTCCTCCGAGCGCTCGTGCCAGTGAGTGGCCCAGATGGATTCGCAGGCATCGGCCAGGACCGGCCAGCCGGAGCCGATGATCCGCACATCGGCGCTGGCGCGATGCAGACAGGCGTACACACGTTCGAGCAAGACCGCGGGCAGGAGCGCGTGATCGAGCGCGCGAACAAAGCCGGCCTGCAAATCGGCGTTGCCCAGGTCGAGGCCGCTCACGCGCTGGGCGTTGCGCAGCAGCTCGGCCGCGCCCGGCAGCGGGCGCCCGGCCGCGATGTCCTGCTCGGCGCGCCCGCGCAGATGATCCCAGAGGAGCTTGTGAGTCGGCTGGTCAATGCCGCAGCCGGCCGAAGAGCTGTTGGGCAGGTCGGCGAGCAACACCAGCCGGTGGCGCGCGATGTGAAGATGATCGTCGTCGAGTTGCTCGCGCGGCGGCAGCGGGGCGCCGAACGGCAACTCGCGGCAGGCAGCGGCCGGCAGGCGCTCGCGCAGGGCGGACGCGATGCGCGGTGTGCCGGCCAGGTGGAGGACGCCATCGGCCGGAGCGACGACGGCCGTCGAGGCCGGATCGAGATGCCAGATCGCGACACGCCCGAGCAACTCGATCGCGAGCGCGTTTGGGCGCTGATTCAGGCAGAGCGTATGGGTCGGCCGAAACGCACGCAGCCGGCGGACGTGCGGCAGCGCATGCACGTCATCCGGGCTGGTTACGGTAAACGTCGATGCCGTCCAGCGCAGGGCGCGAGCTGCCGTGGCGATCTGCTCGGCGAGCACCCGCTCGGCGGCGGTTGGCGTCAGCGCGAGGATTGCGAGGCGCGGGCCGGTCGTCGGCGCGGCCGATCTTGTGCGGGCTGATGGATTCGTGGCGGACGCTTCTTTCGCGCCGTCGCCGAAAGCCGCGGGGCATGCGGTTGCATGCGCGAATTCGGCTGGCGACTGATTCAGCCGCGGACCATCGCAGCCGGTCGCGAGATCGTCTTGCCGTTTTTGCGTGACGCGCTGCGCAACTTCGGCACAAATCTGTGAAAGCGCCTGGAGTCGGTCCGCGGAAGCTTGCATCGGCCCGACCAGCGAGGCCGGCGGCAGCAGCCCCGGGCGGTCCGTCAGTACCCGCAGCAATTCCTCACGTTCGAGGCCTGGTGGCAGAAAGATCAGCCGGCCGGCTTGGAGCGCCGCGGCCCAATCGCGCAGTCGTAAGGCGGCCGCGAGCAACGTTAAATCTTCGACAAAGACAAAGACCGCGATATGTGCGGGCGTTTGCGTCAGTAGGCGATCGACCTCGGCCCCAGCGGCCAGGGCGGTCAACGCGGGATTGCGATCCGCTTGCGAATACGCGCCGACAAGCGCCAGCGCGCGGGCCTGTGGGGCGCCGGCGGCGGCCAGCCAGCGCGGCAGCTCGCCGGGCGGCTCGACGCGATAGGTGGTTGTGCCGTCGAGAGCCCGCGCCGGGGTCCAATAGGCCGGCAGCGTGATGAGCGCGACACGCTCGGCGAGTTCGGATTGTCGAACGCGCAGCGCCGCGAGGTTCTCATGCCAGATTGTCGGGTTGAGCGCGCTCGCGTGCAGCGCGTCGAGGGGGTGTAGAGAAATAACCGCGGCGGCTGCGCTCATCGACCAGCTGGGTAGAAAAGGGCCATCCAGACCAGCACGCCAAACCACGCCGCATAGAGCACGATCGTGATGGTCAGTGGCCAGGCCGGGCGCGGCTCTTGCGCACCGAACGGGGCTGGATGCTCGGGATTGGGTGGTGAATACGGCACGGTCTTCTTCCTTTCCATCGGCACGGCGCGATGCGCGCGCGTACCAGCCGATTTCCTAGGCGCGGTGGATTATGACGGACGGCCCCGCGCGCGCTAAGGGTGTGATACCCGACAGCCGCAGCCTGGGCATTCCGGCCAGGCCAGCCGAATCGTCGCAGACAACCCGTCGCCAGCGGTGCGCCGGCCCTTTGGCCAGCCTTCGCCGGAACATCTGGGGCGGTCCAATATTGTCGGTCGAATGAATCGGCCGCGGTCGCGTCTTCTCCCCTGTCGGCGGATGGACTCCCAGTCCGACTAGCGAGAGGAACGTGAACATGAAGAGCCATTCATGCCCGGTTGCGGTGCGCGCCGTGGCTGTTGAGCAAGGAAAAGCACATGCGGCGCGCTGCGGCATACGCCGGGTAAGGACCGGCGGATGGATCGCGCTGACGATCGGCTGTGTGAGCGGCGCGCTGACGCCGGGCGCCAGTGCCCAGACCGGCTTCGTGAACTGGGAATCGCCGCACGTCAGCCCGTTGGCGCTCACGCCCAATGGGGCGTCGTTGCTGGCGGTGAATACGGCGGACAACCGGCTGGAGGTTTTCAACGTCGCAGGTGCGACGCCGGTATACGTCCGCTCGATCGAGGTCGGACTTGACCCGGTCTCGGTGCGGGCGCGCGGCAACAATGAGGCCTGGGTCGTCAACCACATGTCGGATTCGATCAGCATCGTCGATCTGCCGAGCGGGCGCGTGCGGCGGACGATCTTGACGGGGGACGAGCCGACCGACGTGATCTTCGCCGGCGCTCCGTCGCGGGCGTTCGTGACGCTTTCGCAGACGAGCCAGCTCGCGGTGTATGACGCGGCGAATCCCGCGGCGCCGCTCTCCGTGTTGACGATTGCCGGCGAGGAGCCGCGTGCGCTGGCGGTCAGCCCCGACGGCACGCGCGTCTATGCCGCGATCTTCGAATCGGGGAATAAATCGACGATCGTGCCGCGGCCGGTCGTTTCGCAACTGAATTCACCCTATGGCGGACAGAATCCGCCGCCCAATCGCGGGGCGACGTTTGTTCCGCCTCGCCCGATCGGCCAGCCCGCGCCGCCGCCGGTGGGACAGATCGTCCGACAAGACGCCGCCGGGCGCTGGATGGATGACAATAGTCGCGATTGGACGGCGTTCATCCCCTGGGGTCTGCATGACAACGACGTGGCGATCATCGACGCAAACACGCTCGGCGTGACGTTTGCGCGCGGGCTGATGACGATGGTCATGAGTCTCGGGGTGAAGCCCGACGGCACCGTCACCGCGATCGGAACCGACGCGCTCAATCAGGTACGCTTCGAGCCGAATCTGAACGGCATCTACGTGCGCGTGCGGATGGGGTCGTTCAACCCCGCCGCGCCGGCGACAGTCAATACGCTCGATCTCAATCCGCACCTGAATTATCTTGCGCCGACCGTGCCGCAGACGACGCGCGACCTGTCGATCGGCGATCCGCGCGGCATCGTCTGGAGCGCCGACGGCGCGCGCGGCTATGTCAGCGGCATGGGATCCAACAACGTGATCGTGATCGACGGCGGCGGGGCGCGGCTCACACAGATCGACGTGGGCGCCGGGCCGACGGGCATCGCGCTCCACCCCGCGCAGACGCACCTCTATGTGCTCAACAAATTCGATGGGTCGATTTCGACGATCGACACCGGCAGCCTGGTCGAGACCGCGCGCACCAGCTTTTATGATCCGACTCCGGCCGCGATCCGCAACGGCCGTCCGCTGCTTTATGACACGCATCTCACTTCGGGTCTGGGTCAGGTTTCGTGCGCCTCGTGCCACGTCGATGCTCGTTGGGACAGCGTCGCGTGGGATCTCGGCGATCCGTCGGGCAACGTCCGCGCGATCGATGAACCGTGCCGCCAGGGTCCGGGCCGCTGCGCCCCGTGGCACCCGATGAAAGGCCCGATGGTCACGCAGACGCTGGTCGGCAATACCCAGACCGAGCCGCTGCACTGGCGCGGCGATCGGCCGGACATTCGCTCGTTCAACGTCGTGTATGAGGGTCTGCAAGGCGACGACGAAACGCCCAGCGACGCGCAGATGCAGCAATTGACGGAGTTTGTTCTCTCGCTGCGCTTCCCGCCGAACCCCAACCGCAATCTCGACAACACGCTGCCGACGACGATGGCGCTGGTCGGCGGCAATGGCAACGCCGCCAACGGGCGCAACGTCTTCCTGACCCAGCCGGTGCTGCCGGGCGGCTTGACGTGCGCGGGTTGTCACGCGCTGCCGGTCGGCACGGATCATCGGCTGGATTTTCCCGCCGGCGCGCCGGTGCAACAGACGCTCGACATCGCGCATCTGATGAACATGCATGAAAAGGTCGGTTTCCTGCGCACGTCGCAGCAGAACAACCGCGGCTACGGCTTCAACCACGACAGCGACCGCGATACGCTGCAAGCGGTGATGGGGCCGCCGTTCCAATGGCCGCCGGGCGGAACCGGCGCGCAATTGCGTCGCGACGTGGAGGCGTTCATGCTCACGTTCAGCGGCGATCAACACGCCGCCGTCGGGCAGCAGATCACGTTCGACGGCGTGAACAACAATGATCCGGTGCTGATCGCGCGGCTGAATACGTTCGTCGCGCAGGCGGACGCCGGCGCGGTCGGCCTGATCGCGAAGGGGCGGCGCGGCGGGCTGGATCGCGGCTATGTCTACGTCGCGCCGAACCAGTTCCGCACGGATCGCGTGGATGAGCCGGCGATTTCGCCGCTGACGTTGCGCACGACCTCGATGGCGGGCAGCGAGATGACGTTCACCGTCGTGCCGCTGGGCACGCAGGTGCGCATCGGCGTCGATCGCGACGCGGACGGCTTCCGCGATCGTGATGAGTTGGACGCCGGCTCTGATCCGGCGGACCCGGGTTCGGCGCCGCCGACCTTCGCGACCGGCGATCTCAACTGCGACGGCGCAGTGAACTTCGACGACATCGAGGCGTTTGTGATGGCCCTGACCAGTCAGGCGGCGTACGACGCGGCGTTCCCCGCGTGCGATGTCATGCTCGGTGACATCAACGGCAGCGGCGCGGTCGACTTCGACGATATCGCCGGATTCGTCGGCTGCCTCGCGACCGGCGGCTGCCCGTAGATTGGTGTCCCAGCCCGACGCGCGAGCGAGCCGCGCGCCTGGCTGATCGTACAGGGCGCGGCGGGCAGGCCCACCTGTCCGTCGCGCCCTGTGCGCGTTTCGTCCGGCAATGGGTGCCGGCATCGCACCGCCGCCAGCCGCATGCCCCCGCCCAAGGCCTTGGCGCTTTGAAAGAAATTTTCATCTCAGGCGGAGCTTTGAAAAAAAACGCCGAAAATTTACAAAGCTCAGATGGGATCGTAAGATGCTTTTGAAGTGCGCAACCTATGAACCGAGAAGATTTTGTAACGGATATTGCGGGAACTCTGAGAAAAGCATCCTCGGATTACTGGACGTTTATCCCGCGCCCGTTGCCGCCTGCGCTCGATTACTCCTCCGAGCTGGCATTGCTCTTATCCCAGGCCGACGCGGCATGAAGTGAACTATCCGGACTGGGGCGTTACCTGCCCAATCCGAACCTGCTGATAGGCCCTTATCTCAGACGAGAAGCCGTGGCCTCCAGTCGAATTGAAGGGACGCAAGCCGACCTGGGCGACCTCATGCGAGATGAGCTGGATTCTGATCAGTCGCCCCACGTCAACGATGTTCGGGAAGTCCGCAACTATGTTAAGGCCATGAAGCTCGGCTTGAGTGAGCTGGACCGCTTGCCACTCTCCGGGCGGCTGATATGCGCGTTGCATGGTGAACTGATGAGCGGTGTCCGAGGACAGGAGCAGACACCGGGCGAATATCGGCGCAGCCAGAACTGGATCGGGCCGCCCGGCTCGACGTTGAAGAACGCCGCGTATGTCCCGCCGCCTGTGCCTGAGATGCATGCATGGCTGCAGCAGTGGGAAATCTTCATCAACGAGCGTGACCGGATGCCGGAGCTGATTCAATGCGCGCTGCTGCATGAACACTTTGAGGCGATCCACCCATTCCTCGACGGCAACGGGCGCATCGGTCGCTTGCTGATCACGCTCTTTCTGATTCAGCGCGGGCGGCTCAGCAAGCCCCTGCTCTATTTGTCCAACTATATAGAGCGACAAAAGCAACGCTACTACGATTGTCTGCAGCGCATCAGCACTTACGGCGACTGGCCGGGCTGGCTGCGATTTTTCCTGGCGGCCGTGCGCGATACGGCGCGCATCGCCATCGTTCAAAGTGACCGCATCCTGACGATGCGAGATATGTATCGGCAGCAGTTGAAAAAGCAACCTCGCGCCTTAACACTGCTTGACCAACTCTTCATGAATCCGTACACAACGGTCGCCTACGCCCAACAACACATGGGCGTATCGCGTCCAACCGCTCAGAAAGCGATCGATGCGCTCGTCGAAATCGGACTGTTGACCTCGGCCAGCGGGCGCGCATGGAACCGCATCTGGCTGGCGCGGCCCATTCTCGCTGCGCTGGAAGCCGATCCACCGCTCCCGGCTGAAAAATAAGCATGCAGGCGTGGGTCGCACCATCGCCCTTCGCGGTCCGCGCAGCATGATCCCGCGCAGCGGTCCTGGGAGTGCGGCGCGGTTTGAAGAAGTCCGCTCTAGCGCTCGACCGCCGCGCCGCTTCTTCGCTACGATGCGGCGGTGCGCGAGCGCGCACGCCCGGCGGCGAGCGGTCGAACGACGCGACCGTCGCCGCATGGCCGAGTGCGCCCGAGGAGATTCGCCGCATGCCCGTTGTGAACATGCCCGTGGAGCTGTTGCTGCGGCTGGTGAACCGCGACCGTCCGATCATGGACGAGGCGCGCCTGCCGCAGACCTTGCATGACATGGGCATCGAAGTCGACGAGCTGACGACGACGCGCGTCTTTGCCTGCGGGCGCTGCGAGAATGTGCTGGAGCGCACCGAGGCCCAGGGCGAGCCGCTGCATTGCTCGAAGTGCGGCGTCGATTTTCGGGCGGAGGCGGCGGCGCTGCGGGCGCTGGGCGTCAGCAACGTCGCGCGGCTCGACATGTTGGCCGTGCGGCCCGACATCTTCGATCCGGGTGGCATGGCGCGCTATATGCGCGGTTTTCTGGGCGCGGGCGGCGGACCGCCGGCGACGCGGGTCGCGCCGGCACAGATCACCGTGCACGTCGATCCGGCGCTCTCGACCGACGCCTGTCTGCGGCCCTTTATCGCCTGCGCCGTTTTGCGTGGGGTGCAGCTCGATCATGACACGATCAAGCTGCTGATGAATTTGCAGGAAGACCTGCACTGGGCGCTGGGGCGCGATCGCAAGCTGGCCTCGATCGGCGTCTATGACCTCGACACGCTGCGGGGAACGGCGTATCGCTATGACGCCGTCGCGCGCGACGAGGTGCGCTTCGTCCCGCTGGGCTTTCCGCGCGAAGCGGCGAATGAACTGACGCCCGGCGAAATTCTCGAACGGCATAAGTCCGGTCGCGAATTCGCCCATTTGCTCGCCCAGCATCAACGCGTGCCTTTGCTGCGCGACGAGGCCGGCACGGTTCTGTCGATGCCGCCGATCATCAACAGCGAAAACACGCGCGTCACGCGCGCCACGCGGAATTTCTTCATCGACGTGACCGGCCTGTCGCCGCGCTGCGTCGATCGCGCGCTCAACATCGTCGTGTCGAATCTGCTTGAGATCATGCCGGCGGCGCAGCCCGAAGCCGTGCAGATCGCGCCGCGCGCCGCCGGGGCGAACGATGTGCTGACCACGGCGCGGGCCACGCCCGAGCTGCGCCCGGTGATGATGCAGCTCAGCGTCGCCGAAGCATCCGAAACGATCGGCGTCCCGCTGACGACGGCGGAGCTGGCCGGACTGTTGGAGCGCATGGGGCATAGCGCCGGCCCGGCCGTCGTCACCGGCGAGCGGCTCAACGTTGGTGTGCCGGCCTATCGCAATGACATTCTGCACCCGATCGACCTGATCGAAGATGCCGCCATCGCGTTTGGCTATGACCGGCTCGTCCCGGAGCTGCTGCCGGCTGCGAACGTCGGCCGCCCGCGCGCGATCGAAGAACACAGCGCCGTCGTCCGGCGGATTTTCACTGGATTGGGCTTTCATCAGGTCATCACGCTTACCCTGACGAGCGAGCCGGCGTCGTTTGACCGCTGGCTGCTGCCGGCGGGGGAGCCGTCGGCGGATGCGCTCCGCGCGCAGGCTGTGCGCATCGACAACCCGATCAGCGTCGAGCAGACGATCTGTCGCGTCTCGCTGCTGCCGGGGTTGCTGGAGACGCTCGCGATCAATAAGCAGTACGACCTGCCGCAGCAGATTTTCGAGGTCGGCGACGTGGCGCTGGTTGATGCAGCGGTGGAGACCGGCGCGCGCGAAGAGCGTTACGTCGCGGCGGCCATGATCGGGACACACGTTGGTTATGCGGACATTCGCGCCGTGCTCGACGCATTTGCGCATGAGCTATCCCGGCCGATGACGGTCCGTGCGATGGCGCATCCGAGCTACCTGCCGGGGCGCGTCGGCGAGATTGTGACCGAAGGTATGGCGCTGGGTCGGCTGGGAGAGCTGCATCCGCGCGTGCTGGAAGAATATGGCCTGCGCCACGCGGTCGCCGTGCTGGAGCTGAGTTTGGCCGGATGGCTGCAATTGGCGGAATAGGCCGGCGCAGGGTTGGAACAAGTGGGAAGCCGTTGTTGACTCGTGCGAATCATGTGTCACCGGTCACCGGCCGGCCGAACGGATTCGCTCGACCGCTGCTGATCTGTGCGCTGCTGGCGCTGACGCTGCGCGCGGCGTGGGTGCTCATGCGCTGGCAGCAGGGTGGGGCCGCGTTTGAATTTGACGATGAGAAGCTGCATTGGCAGCTCGCGACGAATCTTGCACAGCGTGGCGCGCTGGTCAGCGACGACGGCCGCTACGCCGCGCGGATGCCGCTCTATCCGGCGTTTCTCGCTATCTTCGCCGGCGCGGGTGAGGGCGGGGTTTTGGCGGCGCGGCTGGCGCAAGCGCTGATTGGGGCTTGGGCGGTAGCGGTCGGGGCGGGCTGGGCGGCGCGCGAGTTTGGCCGACGAGCGGCGTGGGCTGCGGGGCTGCTGCTGGCGCTAGACCCCTATCAGATTTTCTTCGCCAACCTGCTCTTGACCGAGGCGCCGTTTACGCTGGTTTTTGTCGCGCTGGTCGCGTTGACTGCGTTGCGGACAAGCTGGGCGCGTTGGTGGTTTGCGCTGCTGGGGCCGGCCGCGGTGATGGTGCGCCCGTCCGCCGCCGGCGTGGTCGCGTTGTTGTGGCTGTGGCAGGCGGTTGCCTTGTGGCGCGGCGCCGCCGACGCCGGGCGGGCAACCGGGCGCCTGCGGCGGGTGGGCGGCGCGGTCGCGCTCAATATCACGGTCACGCTGCTGATGTTCG
>CAYQLG010000106.1:0-14565 GCA_964418235.1 uncultured Planctomycetales bacterium | reverse complement strand
CGCGCAAAAGAAAGCGAGAATCCGAGCCGGCAAAAAGTTCACGAGCTCTCCGGCCTGTGCGTCCAACAACCAACCGCGGCACAGATTCACGGCATCACGCTGGTTGTTACATTCCGCGTTCCCCGAATGTTCAATGTTGACGATGTACTCGACCATCTTCCAAAATTTCTTTGTCGGGTGGCAGAGCCACGACCGTCAGAGGCTGTCGAAATTCTTGTCAAAATCAAGCTCGACAGCCCGCCGATCGCCTGGCGTCGCATCCAAACCCCAGGTCTGATGCTGCGCCAAGCATTCGGCGCGCCGTCGCAGGAGTATTTCGACAGCCTCGTCAGGAAGTGATTCGATTTCCAGTGAATCTCCGCTTCCTTACAGTCGCGGCTCTGCTAGTGGCGACTGACCAAACAGAATACGAAGCGCACGAACGCCGCGGATGGGCCGAGCGACGTATGGGCTGTGCTACGGATGGTCGCGCCGAATCTCAAAAATGCGCCCCGCGACGCTCTTGCCGGTCAGCGGGTTCACGCTTTGCCGCGCTGTGACGCTGACGCGCAGCCCGCAGCGGGCGGCCAGATCGGGAAATCCGTCTGCGACCTGGCGGTTGCCATCGCAAATCCACGCCACGCCATCATCCGTCAGATGACGCTGCAAGAACGCGGCCACCGCCGGCAGGTTGCGGCGCTCATAAAGCACTTCGACCGCCACGATGCGCTCGCTGATCAGCTCGGGGTAGGTCTCTCGCCAATCGACGAAGCGCGTCGTCACGGGCGCAAGTCCGCTGCGCCGCGCACTCTCCGCGATGAACGCGAGCGCGTCATCGTCATAGTCGCTGATCGTGGTTGGATAGCCGAGCCGATGCGCGACCAGCCCTACCAGCCCAAGCCCGGCGCCAAGCTCCAACACGCGCGGCGGAGAGTCTGTGGCGATCGCCGGTACGGCGGATGTCGGCAGATGCGCCGCGTCTTCGCGGGCAAGCGTGATAGCGGGTTCGCATGCGTCCTGTGGCAGCCGTGGCGCGTCGGGACATTCGCCGGCCGGCCCCCACGCCGCCACGAGCTCGGCCAGCAGCATCGCCGCCGGCCAGAATTCGGCCCAATAGGGCATGAACTCATCCTGCCGAAAGCGTTCCTGCACGCGCGGATCATCGAGCAGGCTCTCATAGTTCACCGGGCCGACCAGCACATACTCGCGCCCGGCCACGGACACGCGGCGCTCAAAGATGCGGTAGCCGCGGTAGTTCTCAAGCGGATCGAGCCGCGGCAAAGGGTCCATGCGGTTCACCGTAGGTTACATGCCGGCCTCGCACAACACCCGCGCAAGCTCGACGAGCGACTACTTTCCGCCTTCGACCCATTCGGCCTGATCGAGTTTGCTCTCGGCATCGTAAAAGCCCGCGAGCGCGACCGCCTCCAGCCCCTTTTGCAACACATCCGGGCCGAAGATCGTGCAATCGGGATAGCCGACACCCGAGACAAAGAGCGGCAGCCGTTCCGTCGCACGCGCGCCCGCCAGCCCCGTGAAGGCCAGCCCGACCACCGCCGGGCGCTGCGCGCCGGGGCGCAGGAACAAACCGGCGTGTTGCTCGCCGGTGAACTTGCGCTCGCCGACGGTGGCTTCGCCCGGCTGAAAATTCACGGCGGACTCACCGAAAAAACGCCCCCAGACATAATTCACCTTCGCATTGCCATAAAGCACGACTTTGCGCGGTCGGCCGCGATTGGTCACGTCCCAGTCGGGCACGACCGCCAGCGATGAATTGGCCCGATACCAGAATGTCTCGGAGTCATAGCGCGCCTTGGCGAGCATCCAGGCGTTTTCCGCGTCGCTGCCTTTGGTGCCGTAGATCAGCATGTCCGCTGCCAGCGAGTCTTTCATGCCGAAGAAGCGCCCCGGCAGCCGGGCCTCGGTTCCGAGGCCGACGGCTTCCCAGCGTCCGCCGTTGCGTGTCGCGAGGATGCGCCCGCTGGCCGGCCACTCGATCGGATCGAGCGTGGCGCCGTCCAGCGCCAGAATCAGCGGCTGGTCAGGCGGAAGGTGCTTCACCGAGAGCAGCAGTGTCGCGACATTTTCGGTTTTTCCGCGGATCGTGCGGGCGTTGGGGTCGAGCGTCAGTTGCGCGCGGCTGGGCAGTCCCACGACCACTTGCTGCGGGATGAAGGCCCAATCGCGACCCAACGAGACCAGCGGATTGACCGTGGTGAAATCGATCTCGCGCACATCCGGCAGCGCCGGACGCTGGGACTGCGCGAACTGCTCAAACATCGCCGGCCAATCGACACAGCCGACGCCTTCGCGCGCCTCATCGTCATCCCACCAGTGGCCCGCGCCGGGCTGCTCATGATACATGACGCGCGCGCCGCGCTTTTCGAGCAATTCACGCATGGTGCGGGCTTGCTCGACCGGCACCGTCTCATCCTTGTCGCCATGCAGAATGTAGATCGGAACCCCCACGAGATTACCCAGCAGCGCTGCCGTGTCACTCGTCGCCACGCTGCGGCGGAAGAGTTTTTCGAGGGGTGTATTCGGCGGCGGCGGCGGCTTGGCGCCATACGTCCAGAAGCTCTCCCAGCCCGCCGAAGGCCCGATCGCGGCGAAGCGGTCGGGATAGAGCGCCGCGAGTTGCCACGTGCCGTGACCGCCCATCGAGTGCCCCGTCAGGTAGACGCGCCGCGGATCGACCTTGTAGTGGCGCTGGGCGTGGTCGAGCACTTCCAACGCATCGGCCCGGCCCCAATCCTCCCAATCGAAGCCATAGGGCCGGCGGTTCGTCGGACAAATGATGTAGGCCCAATCTTTCGACGCATAAGACCGGGCCTGACTCAGCGCTTCGACGCCGGCGCCGTGCAAGCTCAGCACGAGCGCCTTCTCTGACAGCGGTTGCGAGGCCGCCGGCTGGCTCAGCCCCTTCGCGCGCGGTCCCGGCGGCTGCACCGCGTAATACTGCGCGCTGAAATCCTGCTGACTGACGAACGTGCGCTTGTGCAACTCGGTCGTGCGGCGAAAGGGCAGCGTGACCTCGTGCAGATCGATCTCGCCGGACATGTCCGCTTCGGTCGGGATCAGCCGAATCGCGAGCTTGACCTCGTTGGCGTTCGGGTCGACCGGCGGCACGGTGAATTGGAACGTCGCTTTGAAAATCGACAGCGGCGCGATCGAGGGCAAATCCGTCAGCGGAGCCGGGACGTTGGCGCCGCCAGCGGCCACAGCAATTTTGTGAATGGTCTTGTTGGTGCAGTTCAGGATCGTGATGCTGCCGTGAAGCTGCATCCCCTCGTTGGTTTCCATCCATGGGTTGGCGTCGAGCTCCTCAAACGTCGGGCCGCCGCCCATGACGCGTGGATCGCGGATCAGGTCGGGCAGCGTGATGTCGGCGACGTTGAAACAGAGCGGCTTGGGCGGCTCGGCCAGGCTCGCCTTGAATTTACCGCGACCCAGGTGAAACAGGAACTCATTGACGCCTGTCTTCAGCAGCACCGGCACGCGCACGTAGCCATAGCGATAGGGATCGCCGACGCGCGGCTCGCCGTTGACATAGACCATGTTGTGGCCGACCGCGTCGAGCAGCATGACGCGCTCGGCGGGCGACTCGAGTTTGGCGTAGAGATATCCGCCGCCGAGATTCTCCGTCGCAAAGTGGCCGTCGTCGGCCTTGGTTTTTTTCCACTCGGCGGCGCCGCCGCCGGCCTTCTCGACGCGGTCGCCCTCGCTGGGGGCTTTCCATGCGCCGGCCGCGATCACGGCCTGTATCGGATCACGCGGGAAGGGCACGCGGCCATACAGGCCGACCGGTTCAAGCAGCAACCCCTCCTGAAATTCAAACGCGCTCGCCGCCGGTGCGGCCAGCAGCGCGATGAGCGCCGGCAGCGCGGCCTTCAGCACAAGATACAACCTCGCAACGACCTTCGAACCCGATGATGGGTAGCTGGGCCTCATGCCGGATTTCCTTTGCTTCGAACGCAACTTCACAGTGCCATCGTTCGCGAGCGGCGGCGCCGGGCGGACGCCGCGCGGCGAAATTCTGCCCGGGGTCACGACCCTTTTCGCGAATCGGGCCGGCGGCGGGATAGTACTGCATTATTGAGGCCCGGGCCGGTCGCGCTTTCTCGGAGCCAAGGCAGCGAAGCCGCATTCTGTTTTCGTCCCGGTGATGGGTAGGGGGGGGCAGGCTTCCAGCTTCGGGGGTGGGACAGGCTTCCAGCTTCGGGGGTGGGACAAGCTTCCAGCTTCGGGGGTGGGACAGGCTTCCAGCCTGTCGAGTGCCGCCAAGTCGCCCGCCCCTGCCGGACAAGGCTACGTTAAATGCAAGCATGCGCACGTGCCGGCAGCCGAGGTCGCAGTCTTGCCGCCGCCGTTTGGCGGCTATACTGAAACCGCTATGCCGACCTATGAATATCGATGTGATGGCTGCGAGCACGCCTTTGAAGAGTATCAATCGATCACTGCCGATCCGCTGAAGAAGTGCCCCGGCTGCGGCAAGAAGAAGCTGCGCCGCTTGATCGGTACGGGCGGCGGCTTGATCTTCAAGGGGTCTGGTTTTTATCTAACGGACTATCGCAGTGAGTCGTACCGCAAAGCCGCCGAAGCCGAGTCGAAGGTCGCGAGCGCCGCGCCGCCAACCGCGGCGCCCGCCGGCACATCTGCCGCTGAGGGCACGAAGGCGACGGGCGGCGCCACGACCGACAAACCCGCCACAACTGAATCCGCTCGGTCTGCCGCCAAAGCTGAGAAGCCGGCCAAGCAGCCCGCGGCCAGAAAAAAACGCTCGTAGCGCAAGAGATCGCGGCGTGTGTCGTTTGCGCCGCGGCGCGCGTATCGCGCTTCTCGGGCAGCTCGACGATGAACCCAACCACGCTCTCAAACCGAACCGCGACCGTGAGGGAGCGATTCAGATATTCATGGCGCCTGAAAGTAGCGACGCAGCGACGAAGGATAAGAACGAACCAGGGCCGTCTCCATGCACCTGGTCGTTATCTGTGCGGTACAATCGCCGCTCCGCGCTAGTAGAAAACCGTCACAAACAAGTGCGGGTCAGGATGCTTCCCTTCGAGCACGCCCACCGACGACGTCGCGAACTTGATGACGATGTCCGGCTGCGCATCCGCCCATTCGTTGATTTGCTCATACAAATTTGTGATCGACGCATCCTGCAGTTTACAGTGAAAAATTTTGCAGCGCGTCGCATGCGGCGAGTCAGGCCGCAGCGGACGGTGGTAGGTGCGCGTCTTCGCGCGGGCCTCGTTGTGCTGAATCCGTGCGGTGGGAGCGCCGCCTGACGCGCTCGGCGACAAGCCGGGGGTTTGCGCGGCCGAGCTCGTGCCACCGGCGTTCGCGCCCGCGGGCATGTCATCAGTTCCCGCCAGATCAAACGTCAGCATGTCGCCGCTCGCCGCACCGCCGGCGCGTGGAGTCTGGCCTGCGGCGGCGGCGATGGGGCCGGCAGGCGATTGGCGAGCATCCGCCAGGCAATGCGCGCAATGCAGCTTGCCGGCGATGCGCTCGGCGGTATGACGGGCGAGATGTTCGGGATAGATCGTGGCGCCGCACAGATCGCACGCCAAGACAACCTCTTCATCACCGGGGGACATGGCAACTCCTGCGCGGCGGCGCGAGGCGCGGGGATCAACGATCCGGATTGAAGCGCGTCCCGGAAAAATCCGAATGGACTTCCGCCGGCGTCGGTATAGTACCGCTTTGTGCCTGCAACAATCGCCTGCGTCTTCGAACTCGCGAAGGATTTGCGCACATGAACAAACCCCGCGTTCACAACGACAGTCGTCCGGCGCTGCTTACGCTGGCTCTGGCCGGAGCCATGCTGATATTGCCCGGTTGTCCGATGCCGACACCGGACACGGATACCGCTGACAACAACCCGCTGCCCAATCCTGTTTTCGATCGGGCCTTGGCGAATCGCGCCCCGGTCGCGCAGGCCGGCGCCGATCAGGACGCCCAGCCGGGACAATCCGTCGTACTCAACGGCGTCGGCAGCAGTGACCCCGATGGCGATCGGCTTTCTTTTGTCTGGACGCAGCTCAGCGGTCCGAACACGATCGAATTCACCACCGGGCAGTCCAGCGCCATCGTGCGGTTTACCGCCCCAGCCGTCACCGCACCGGAACAGTACGTCTTCAGCCTGACCGTTGTCGATGGTTTTGCGGTGGACATTGACGAGGTCGTCATCACGATCGCGCCGTGATGCGCGGAGTTTCGGATGTACGAGAGACCGTTAGCCGAACCGCGACCATGAGGGAGCGATTGGAGCCGGGCCGCGCATGACCGCGCGGTTCGTCGTTGGGATGCGCGCTGCATGGCCGGGCGTGCGCCTCTGTCTATCGCTTCTCAAGCTCATGAGGCTGTCGAAATACTTGTCAAAATCAAGCTCGACAGCCCGCCGATCACCTGGCGTCGCATCGAAACCCCAGGTCTGATGCTGCGCCAAGCATTCGGCGCGCCGTCGCAGGAGTATTTCGACAGCCTCTCATGGTATTGGACTCATTGGCCACCGCCGCTGCGTCGCTATTCTCAGGCGCTCTGAGTCTCTGAATCGCTCCCTCACGGTCGCGGTTCGGTTCATGTCGCGGTTCGGTTTGAGGGCGCAGCATTGCCCGCCAGTGCTGCATCAACTACCCATGAAAACAAGCGTAGCGCCGACCCCGGGGGCCGGCGCTACGCCAATAGTGCAGTTGTTCATCAAGCGACAGTTGATCATTCAGCGACTGTCGCTCAATCAAATCGACAATCGTTTAGCACGCGCCGACAAGACACGCGACAAAGCCGTTGATGTCGTCAAAGTTCACGCTGCCGTCGTCGTTGATGTCGTTGACGCACTCATAGTCGCAACCCGACGTGCCCGGAGCGCAACCGGTCCAGGTGGTTTGACCGACGATCGCAGCGACAAAGCAGCTGATGTCATCAAAGTTGACCGCGCCGTCGCAGTTCGAATCGCCTTCGCGCTGCGTGCCGCACGGGTCGACGATGCCTTGCACCGTGACTGTGCCGCCCATGCCGGCGACCTGTGTGCCCTGATCGAGGCCGTGCACGGTGCAGTAGTAGAGGAACACGCCCGGATTGTTGAACTGGCGCTCAAACGTCGTGCCGACGACCGAGGTCGGCGCGCCCGAATCAAAGACCTCGCTCGACGAAGCGACCGATTGCACGTCGTGGAAGCCTTCCTGCCAGATCCAGCGGACACGATCGCCGACATTGACGACGGCGTCCGCGACTGGACCCTGCCCGCGCGGGTTCAGGCTGTAGTCGAAGTTGTAGACGTACACGATCTTGGTCGTGGCCGGCAGCACCGTCACCGTCCCGACCATGCCGGACGCGGTGCCGTCGCCGAGATCAACCGCGTGCACCGTGCAATAGTAGGTGTGCGTGCCGAGCTGGGTGAACGTGTGCTCAAAGGTCGCTCCGATGGTTGAAGTCAGCGGCGACTGAAACGTCTCCGCCGAGCCGATAACCGACTTCACATCATGGAAACCGCCGCGCCAGACCCAGCGGACGGTGTCGCCGACGTTGACGGTGGCGTCGAGAATGCCGCCGACGGCGTTGACGCTATAGTCGAAGTTGAACACGCTGACCTCGATCGTGCGGGCGGACGCGCTGCTGGTCAGCGCCAGGGCAACAATACCTGCACTGATCCACATACGAAGCGTTGACATAATTGCTCCTCTTCCACTTTAGTTCTTGGCGACTTCGGGCACTACTTCGTTCCCGAAGGCTCGTGATCTGCTCGCTGCTTGAGATTAACCGATCGCCGCGGACGGAACAAGGAACCGCATCATCGCCGTCTTCACCGCAGCTTCACAATCAGCCGCACGAGCCGCTCGGGCGCGCGATCGTTATAGGCACGGCGATGGTTCGCCGGTGATGAGGACCTGAACGAAGCCATCGATGTCGCCATTGGAATCGCCGCGCTGGCGAGCGCCGGGCGGGCAGGCCCAGAAGGCGACGGCTTCAACGTCCGTCGTCGAAAGCCAAAACGCCGTCGGCCACGGCGTGCCGACGCTACAGCGCGGGCCGGATGCCTGCTCCACTCGGACTGGGCGGGCAGACGCTGGGCGGCGATCTGCAGCGCTCCTGCTCGGATTTGTGCCGCCTGTCGATCGCCGCCATCAGCGCAAAGCGCCCGCGGCGTTATCATGTCGGCGGCCTTGCATGCTCGCGTTCCCAACTCGGATTCCCGCCACGCCATCGTACCTACGGAGCGTGCGACGGTCCTGTCTGCTGAGACGGACCCGCGCCCAGAGCAACCCCCAACGCCCGCAACCACCGTGGGCGTCGCTTCCGAGGGTAGCGGCGATCAGTTGGCGGACGTTTCCGCTTTTGAGCCGCGGGGGCTGACGCCGGCCTATCCACCGCGCTGGATCGACATGATTCAGACGGTCCTGACGGCGCTCTTGCTGGCGTTCGTATTTCGCACGTTTTTTGTTGAGCCATTTATCATCCCAACCGGCTCGATGGCCCCGACGCTGCTGGGCGCCCACATCCATGCGGTCTGCCGCGCGTGCGGCTATTGCTTTGATGTTTCCGATTCGCGCGGCGGAGCGACGGTTGAAGATGCGGTCTGCTCGCTTTGTCGTGAATCCACGCCGCTGAAAGGCCTTCCGCGCAACGCCGGCGACCGCATCCTCGTCCATAAATGGCTCTATGACCTGGGTGAATGGCTGGGGCCGCGCCGGTGGGATGTCATTGTCTTTCGCGATCCGGCGGCGCTAGAGCAGAATTACATCAAGCGGCTGGCCGCGCTGCCCGGCGAGACGATTGAAATTGTCGCAGGGGATGTACTGATCAACGGCCGCGTCGCGCGCCGGCCGGCGGAGGTTCAGGCGCGAGCCTGGCAGCTGATTTGGTCTGCCGACCGACAGCCTGCGACGCAGGAGTTTGGCCGGCCGACGTGGCGCGCCGCCGCGGAGGGCGGCTGGCGGATATCCGGCGACAGGGTTTTGCGGTTTGAGGCGACGGACGCACGCACCGCTGTTTTGCAGTTCGACCCGGGCATTGCCGACGGGGCGTTTCTCGACATGGTCGCGTACAACCGTCGCTCGTCCAATGCGCTCGTGGGCGACTTTCGAATCAGCGGCGTGTGGCATCGAATCGCGGGGCAGGCCGGATTGAGTTGGACGCTGGCGGTTAATCATGAGGAATATACGCTGGAAATCAGCCGCGGCGGGGCGACCCGGATTCTCCGTCATGCGGTGGGCGCGTCGGGCGAGCAGCGGCCGGCTGAAACAACCGTGCTCGCCAGCGCGGAACTTGCGGATCGGCTGCCGGCGACGGGCGCTGTGACCTTTGCGTTCCAACGCCTGGATGGCTGCTTTTCTGTTGAACTTGCGGGAAAGCCGGTCGTGGCGACGTCGGCGGATGACTATCTCCCTCCGTTGGATTCGCTGCGCGCGATCGGTATCCGCTCGGTTTCGATGGCGCTCAAGGCCGAAGGTCCGGGCGTACTGGAGTTGCACCGCTTGCAACTTGAGCGGGATACGCTCTATACCACGCACACAGGCCGGACGGAGCGGGCCCTGCCGGGGGAGCCATTCGCGCTGGGGGCGGATGAGTTTTTTGTGCTCGGCGACAACAGCGCGGACAGCCGCGACAGCCGTGAGTGGACCGACCTTGATCCTGGGCTGCCGGCCGGGGGCCGGCTTGGGACGGTTATGCGTCGATTCATTGTTGGGCGTGCGGCTTTCGTGTATCTTCCGGCGATGCTTCCCGGTGGGCTTGGCGCGGGTTTCGTCATCCCGGATGTGGGGCGTGCTCGCTTTGTGCGATGATTCTCGCCGGCGCGAGCCGTCGCGCGGCGGCTCGGCGGCGGGTTATTAACAGGAATCTGCGGCCGTCGCGATGATTATGGCTGATCTGTTAGGAAATCGTTTATGCGGGCCGAAACTGTGTGGCGTGCGGCCCGTCCGGCGTCCTCTAGGCGGCCACAAGTATCTGCAATTTCTAGGTATTACCGATTGACAGGACGCTGTCAATCGTCAATGAAGAATCGGCCAGAGATTGGCCCGATAAGGCCAGCGAAATGAACAACTTACAAGCATGGCAGCCGCTCATCAACAAGTTTTCAACAGAGCCATGTCGCGCACGGTCAGGTCAAATGTTCTTGCTCGGCACAGGCGGTGATTTCACGAACTGCAATCGCTCCCAGCGGCCAATCATGCCGACTTTCACGCTACTTGCCCTACTGAAAGGACTCCATGTTACTGCTCGCTGAGAACTTGGTGAAAGTATATTCCGGCCGCACCGTTGTCAACCGCGTCAGCTATCAAGTGGGAGAACGCGAAATCGTCGGTCTGCTGGGGCCAAACGGCGCGGGAAAAACCACCAGCTTTCGCATCACCGTCGGCATGATCCGGCCGGAGGGCGGAACCGTCTCATTTGAAGGACGCGAAATCACGAGTCTGCCCATGTACAAGCGCGCCCGCCGGGGCATCGGATACCTGGCCCAAGAGCCAAGCATCTTCCAGCGGCTTACGGTTGAGCAGAACCTGATGGCGATCTGTGAGACGCTTCGGCTGACCCATCGTGAGCGCCGGGCAATCGTTGAGCGGCTCCTCAGTCAATTCGGCCTGGAAGTCGTTCGCAAGAGCATCGCGCGCACCGTATCGGGCGGAGAGCGCCGGAAACTCGAAATTGCCCGCGCACTCATCACCAGTCCGAAGCTGATCCTGCTGGATGAGCCGTTCAGCGGCGTCGATCCCATCGCGGTCGAGAGTCTGCGGCGCGAGATTCAGCGGCTGCGCGATGACGGCATCGCGATTCTTCTGACCGATCACAACGTGCACGAGACTCTCCGCGTCACCGATCGCAGTTATGTGATCCATCAGGGCACGGTCGTGAGTTCGGGCACGCCGCACGAACTGATCAACGACCCGCGTGCCCGCGAAATGTATCTGGGCAATACGTTCCGCGGCGATGAGTTTGCCCCGGCGTCCGGATAAGTATATGAACCGGGTTGAGCGTCGCTCGAATGCGCGCTGGCCCAAGGCATGGACTTATCTCGCCATGTAAGCCCCCCTGAGATGCAAAGACACCCTCGTGTTCCGTCAGGCTTTAGTTTCGGATGAAGCGGAAAAGAACCCCGGCTTCAGAGCGTGCTATAAGTGCCTGTGTTTGTTGTGGAACGCACGGGCCGGAGGCCCATGCAGCCCTTGATTCGAACCCGCAAATTCAAGTGTGACGAAGCGCTCGCCGCGATTTTCCTTGACAAACGCGCGCGGCTTTGGTGAACTGAATCTTACATGCAGCCGCGGCACGCCTATCGTTGCGTTACGTATTCCTACCCACTCATCTGAGTGGGAATCATCAACGTTTGCACATTCTCAATCCTCCGGCTGCCCGCATGCGGGTCCGGTGCTTCGTAGATCGATTTTCACTGCGCCCGGCGGCTGGCCGGGCCATAGGAGCTGAACTGATGGATTCCATGGCAGCGATTCATTCCCCCTGGGTTGAAGCGGATGATCTGCACCTCCCGGCCAACCACCCCGGGCGCAACGATGCCGCGTATCTGCGTCGGCGGAAGATGTTCTTTTACCTGGCGCGTGACCTGCGGCTGCGGGAATTGCCCGCGCCGACGCTCCACTACACCGCGGAGGAGCGGCAAACCTGGCGGGAGGTTTCCACGCGACTTGATGAACTGCATCGCGAGGTGGCGGCTGCACTCTTCCTTCGTGGCAAGGAGCGCTTGGCGCTCGACTCTGCCCAGGTGCCGCAACTCGCTGATTTGGCTGCCCGTACGGAAGCGGCGACCGGCGTGCGGCTCACGCCGGCGGAGGGGCTGCTTCATGGGCAGGCCTATTTCCGATATTGGTCGCAGCGCGTGATGCCCTGCACACAGTTTCTGCGGCACGCGGGGCAACCCGCATACACGCCCGAACCGGACATGATTCACGACGTGATCGGTCACGTGCCGCCGCTGATGGATGCGGGCTATGCCGACTTGATTCAGGAGATCGGCCGGCTGGCGCAATGCGCAACCGCGCAACAGTTGGATGAGTTGGTCCGGTTCTATTGGTTCACGATCGAGTTCGGCTTGCTCGAGGAACATGGCGCTGTTCGGGCGCTCGGCGCCGGCGTGCTCTCGTCGATCGGCGAAATTCAGCATGCTTTCAGCGGCGGCACGACGATCCTCCCGTTCGATCTGGACGAGATTTGTGCGACGCCGTTCGACACCACCGAGTTGCAGCCGGTGTTATTTGTCGCAAAGTCGCTGGAAGAGATTCGTTCCGCGGCGAAGAAACTGTCGAAGCGATGGTCGCGCGCTTGCGCAGCATGAGCAAGAGGTCGGCTATCGGACGAATCTGTCGGAGGAGGTGAAAAAAATCTGAGAAAATCAAGCGCGAACGAAACAAATGTTGTTGAAAATGAGTTTGCCGAAGTTATACTTAATGATGAAGTGATTAGATAGCCTGATAGGTTAGACGATCACTTTAGGGCTGACCGTAAGTCCTTGTCCGAATTCAATTTGCTTCCACTCGCTGCGGCACCCTTAGACCGCGCCAATACCCACAGGGTGCCGCACGCCTTTTTTCTAACCCTTCACACAGTGCTGTCATCTTTGCTAACGTTTTCCTAACACGCGGAAGCGATTTCAGCCCTGAATTTACGGCCTTGCCGTCGCGAAGCGCGTGCCGTTGAGGTCGCGCGACTTGCAGCTTTTTGTGCGCTGCGCAGGGTGTTGTCGGGCGTTGCGGCAGAACCGCCGAATCGCTTCGGCGATGCTCGGGCTTTCTTTTCGTATTCGCTTTCGAGTTGAGTCTGCGTGCCCACTTACGGATCGATCGATTTGGAGCGTGGCGGGTTGCGCTCGCCGGCTTCAGCCGGTCGGTCGCTGCCCCCAACTTCAGTTGGGGGTTGGGGCGCTCGATTTCAGCCGCCGTGCTTGAAGAGATGCGTTAGCCGGCTTCAGCCGGACTTGCGGCATTAGCCTGAAATTGCTGTTCCGGACGCTTGGTCCAACTCATGCCCTGCGTGTCTCAAGTCCGGCTGAAGCCGGCTGACGAAGCCGCGCCGGAGAGAAGAAGAAGCGCCGATCACTCCGCCCGCCACCGGCTGAAGCCCGGTGGCAGGGACCGGTCGGCTGAAGCCGACCCAGCAAATGAAGCCGCCCCTGCAACTCGCGCCGATTATGCAACGGGCTACGACCTCGATGACGGAGCAAGCCCCGTCCACGGCCAGGCCCCTGCAACTCGCGCCGATTATGCAACGGGCTACGCCCCAGCGACTGGCCCGATTCTGCGACGAGCGCCGCCCCAGCGACTGGCGCCGACTCAGAATTGGCGCCGCCCCAGGAATTGGCATCGACCCTGGAATGAAATGTCATTGGGAAACCGGCGCAGCTCAGGCTGCATGCGCACAAGCACTGGCTTGACCTGCAATGACAGGTCATTGGGAAACTGGCGCCGCTAGCGAGCGTAGCCGTAATCCTCAGCGATCGGCTTTCGTTTCGCCCCACGCACACTCGGGATCAGCGGCGAACCTGATGCCCGGTTGCCCCTGCAAACTGGACCCCAACCCACACGGCTTGACACACGCGCGGCTATGCTCATGAGCGCGTCGGGCACGTATAATCCCGCTCGATGAGTTTGAATCCGCCGGCACAGACGCCGCGACACGCTTGGTTATATGCGCTGCCGGGTGCGGCGATGCCCTCGGCCGTTGAATGTGCCGGTCGGATTCTCACGCACCGCGAGACGTTCAAGCACGATTTCTTCGCGGCGACCGGGCTGTATGAGGATGCACAGGGGCAGGTCGTGGTCAAGATCAACCGAGTGCAGGGGCTTGGGGGCATACCCTTGCAATGGATCGGTTGGTTCCTGGCGCGGCGCGAGATTCGTCACTACCAGGTCGCGCAGGGTATCGAGGGCATACCGGCGCTGATCGGGCCGGTTGGCGCGACCGGAATGGCGCACGCGTTTGTGCCCGGATGCCCGCTGGGGCGCTATGAAGCCGTGAACGATCAGTTTTTTGACCGCCTCGAAGCAATGCTGGCAGAACTCCACCGGCGCGACATGGCCTATGTCGATCTCAACAAACGTCAAAACATCCTGCTCGGCGAGGATGGGCGGCCGCATTTGATCGATTTTCAGATATCGCTTTGGCTGCCGGCGCGAGGCTGGGGGCGGTTGAGCCTGCTGCGCTGGTTTCTGGCTCGCTTTCAGCACGGCGACAACTACCATTTTCTCAAGCACAAGCGGCGGCTACGTCCCGACTTGCTCCGCGAGGGTGAACGACTCCGGGTCGAGCGCGTCAGCATCTGGATTCGCATCCATCGCGCCTGGGCCAGGCCGGTGACGTATGCGCGGCGGGCGCTGCTGCGGTGGCTGCGGCGGGGTGAGACTGTGAAGGTCGCCGGTTCAGATGCGAAATAACGGCTTGGAGAAAGGAAACTGCGCAGCCGCGCCGGCGGCCCACTGAACCAACGATGAGAGCCGGGTGTTTCGTCAAGCTTGAAATTTCGGATGTACCGGAGCAAAGCTCCGACGAGACGGCGTGGTATAGCGCCAGCGTTTGTTGTGGGACGCACGGGCCGGAGAGCTCGTGAACTTTTTGCCGGCTCGGATTCTCGCT
>CAYQLG010000105.1:0-14580 GCA_964418235.1 uncultured Planctomycetales bacterium | reverse complement strand
GGGTATGCCATCAGCATCCTGATCGAGTATGGCGGCGGCGGTGGGCGCATCGCCGGCCCGGTGGCGAAGCGCGTCATCGAGGCGGTGTTGGAGCGCGATTGAGCCAAACCGCGCCCCTAAACCGAACCGCGCCCGTAAACCGAACCGCGCCCGTAAACCGAACCGCGCCCGTGAGGAAGCGATTCGAGTCAAGTCGCGCGCGGATAGGCACGACGCCGTCGGGAGGTGCATACCGCGCTGGCGCTGCTTGCCCGTGCCGCTCTGTTGATCGCGCAACTCCGGAGATGCTCGAAATCGGCGGAGTCGGTTGTTCAGGCACTGCCGGAATCGAATCGCTTCCTTACGGGCGCGGTTCGGTTAACGCGGTTCGGTTGGCGCGGTTCGGTTGGCGCGGGTCGGCATGACGAATGCTACACGCGACAAGAAAACAACCTAGACTATCGTGATGAAGAAAGTCGCGCAATTGGCCCTGATCGCGTTGGCGCTATTCGTGTCGGCGCGTTGGCTGATTCCTTCGCTGCGCGGACATGAACTGCCGCCGGACACGCCCGAGTCGGTCACGTTTTGGATTTGCGACACATGTCACTGGCGCTATGACCTGACTGCGCGGAAGCTCGCCGCGTGGGATCGCGATCCCCACCGCCGACGTCGTGATCCCAATGTGCCCGATCCGGCGCAGTTGGTTTTCTGGTGTGAGGCCTGTCGGCTGCACTCGGTTTGTCGGGCCGATTATTGCGGACAGCATCAGCAGTGGTATTGCCCCCAGACATCAGCCGACGAGCCGCGCGATTGTCCGCAATGCGCCGCGCGCGCGGCTGCTGCGACGCGCCCCTAGCCCGGACGATCGCCCAGCTCAAGCGTAGGGCCGCTGGGATCGTCGCGGCGGCCCCCGCGGAACTCGTCGGCGCGGAGCAACAAGCCGACGAACTCACCCCCGCTGATCAGGTTGTATTCGCTCGCCGGCTCCGCGATTCGCCGATATTGCAGCTCGCGCCAGGCATAGCGCCCCAGGCCCGTAAGCTGGGCGTTGACGCCGCTTTTCAGCTCGCACGCGCGGTAGATCAGCGTGCCGACGGCGGCGCGGGTCAGCGCCTCGTCGGGCGCGTGCGACCAGCGCAGCGGAATCAGATCATCCTCAGCCAGACGCGCCCGCAGCGCCTCGAAATCGCCCGCAAAGGCCTCGCCCGAGTGCAACAGATACGCCGCGCGATAACCGGCCTCCGCCGAAACCAGCGGCTGCTCGGCGATATAGGCCATCAGCTCGGCGTTGCCTGCGGGGATGGACGCGGTCGCTCCATCGCCGGATGGAACCGTCAAGCGGCAGCCGGCGAGCGCGAGCAGGATGCTGACGGAGAGGGCGAGAACGCGAAGGCTGGCTCGCACGGCTAGAAACTCCAGGTGATGCCGGTGAAGACAAAGTGGCGATAGTCGCGATCGCTGTAGGCGCTGCCGGGGAAAAAGGAGCCCCAGCGGAACGTCCACGCCAGGTCGGATGAGAGACGCCAGTTGATGAAGTAGTCCATCTCCCAGCCGACATAGCCGCTGAAGTTATCCGCGGTGGCGTCGCTCAGCGCGCCGCGGCTTTGATTTTTGTAGTACAAGAACCAGTTCGTGCCCAGCTCCATGTCGCGCAGCGCGTCGATCTCCTCAAACGGCGTGAACGACGCGCCGCTCTTGATGATGTGCAGGTTGGAGAGCGCGAAGCCCGTCGCCAGGCCCGTGTCGCGAAAGCCGAAGCCGACGAAGGCGTTGTCTTCGTGGTCGCGACGATTGCCGCCCAGCGCGCCGGTCGCATTGACCAGCCGGTCGTTGTCGCCGCTGGCGAACATATACTCGGCGGCGACGCGCGGCCGCAGGCGCACCAGCCAGCGCTTCTCGACGCCGGCGTTGGCGGCGAAGGCCTCGACGTCGTTGCGCCGCAGGAAGTCGCCGTCGTTGTAGCCCTGGCCGGTTTCGAGCACGGCCTCGCCCCAGTAGGCGAGATTCGGGGCGATTTCGCCGCGCGAGCCGGCGCCGAAATAGAACGTGTCGTAGCCATAGCCCTGGGTATAGTCCTGCGGGCGCTCGTCGGTGGCGTCGTCGTTCCAAAAGGCGTAGACGAACGGTTGATGGCGCTGAAAGCCGTCATAGTTCAACTGCACGCCGAGAAACCGTCGATCGCTGTGCGTGTCGACCGCCGGGCTGGGGTCGATGTTGGGCAGGCTGGGAATGGTGCGCGCCGCCAGACCGGTCATGCGCAGCTTGTCAGCCTTCAGCTCCCACGTCACCGCGTCCATCGGCAGATCGAGCGCGTAGCCCGTGCCGAAGACAACCGGCTGCCGCCCGATCTTGGCGCTGGCCTGAAACGGATCGCTCGGCGCGGTAAGTCGGAAGGCGCGCCCGATGTTGATGCGATACCAAACCTGCTCAAAACGCGGGCCGTCCCAATCCTCCTGGCGGTCGATCTCGTCGCCGGGATCGAAATAGGTGTAGCGCAGCCGCATGCGGGCAAAGATCTCGTGGGCGCCGTTGTCCAAGGTCAGGCGCGTCCAGGTGACGCCGGCGGGCCGCTGGATCGTACGCTGCTCCTGCGCGCCGTCGTCAAAGTCGAAGATGTAATACTCAAGCCATCCGCCCCATTGCCAATCGAGGATGGAATTGAGCGGGGCGGCGTCGAAGCGCTGCTGGGCCAGGCGCTCGTCAATGACGCGCTGTTGCTGGAAGAAGCTGTCGGGTGTCGTTTGGGCCGACAGCGGGGCGGCCCCGATCAGTGACGCGACCATCGCGACAATCGCTGCGCAACGCGCGCGCCCCGCCGGGCTGGGGACCTGCGCGGGCCAACCGCGGCCATGGACGACGCTACAGGGATTGATCGAAACGTGCATGCTCATGCGATCCGCGCGATTGGGCGACTCGTATGCTCGCGGCGACCATCGGGCCGCGCCCGACCCAAGCCGCTGGTCCGCCGACTTCATGACCGACGCCGTCACGGCTAGGATGCGACCAACAGACCACGCTGTCAATCGGACACAGATGCATGGCGCAGGAAATCGAGTTGAAGTTCCGGGTGAGCCAGCCGGCGGCGGCGCGGCGGCGACTCGCGGCTCTCGGCGCCGAATCGTTGGGCCAGGTGCTTGAGCGAAACGAGCTTTTCGACGCCGCGAATGATGTCCTGCGCTCATCCGATTGCGGCCTCCGGCTGCGCGTCGAGCGGCGGATGCCCGCCGATGCGAGCGGTTCGCGGGCAACGCTGACCTACAAAGGCCCACGGCGGGCAAGCGGCGCTGGAACGGTGGGCGAGCCGGCGACGGCCGGCCCGAAGGTGCGTGAAGAGCTTGAGACGGAAGTGGCCGATGCCGGCGTGCTGCGTGCGATTTTGCAGCGACTGGGTTTTTCGGCGCGGGTCTGCTTCGAAAAACGACGGGAGGCCTGGCGTCTGCCGGCGGGTGCGGTCACGCTCGACGAGTTGCCGCGCCTGGGCTATTGGATGGAACTGGAGGCTGATTCGCTCGACGCGCTGCAGGCGCTGCGCGAACAGATGGAGCTGGCCGCAGCGACGCCGGTGGCCCAGACTTATGTCGAAATGGCCCAGCAAGCGGGGCGGATGTCGGCGGCCGGCGTGGCCGAGTTGGTTTTCGACGATTCGCCCAGCGCGGATGCAGGACGTGCGGATCCTTGAGGGGCGCAGTGTTCGGCTTGCCGAACGGTGGGGCGCTGGTTCTTGTCAGCCGGCTGACTCGTTTTGAGGGGGTCGGCTACCATGAGCGCAGCATGGAACAACCGGCCACGCATAGCCCGTCTTCGCGCGAACTGGCCGCGTTGCTCGGCGCGCGACTCTATGAGCCGCTCGCCGATCTGCGCCTGCGCTGCCGGCTCTATCAGGCCTTCAATGGGTTTCTGCGGCTCTTCCTGACGTTGATTCTGACAGGGCTGGCGCAGCTCGGGTTGGATTACTGGCTGCGCTTCTCGCTGGATCAGCGCGCCGTGCTCAACGGCGTCCTGACGCTGGTCTGGCTTTATGTGATTTGGCGTTACATCGTGCTGCCGCTGCGCCGGCCGTTGCCCGATCGACTCCTGGCGGCGTGGGTCGATCGGACGCACCCCGCGCTCCGCGAGCACCTGGCCACCGCGATCGAGCTGCACGAGACGCGCACCGCCGATTCGCCGCAATTGATCGAAGCCGTCCTGCGTGACGCGGCCGACGCCGCTCAGCGGGTCTCCTTTCTCGACGTGCTGGATCATCGTCGCTCGGCCTGGCGCGGGGCGGGCTTCGGCGCGGCGGCGCTCTTGATCGCGTGCGCCTGGGTGGTCTTTCCGGACATGATGAACACGTGGTTCGCGCGCAACTGGCTGATGCAGGAAATTCCCTGGAAACAGGACACCTACATCACCCCGCTTGATTTTGACGCGGCCACGCTCCGCCGGCGCATGCCGCGCGGCGAAGAGGTCGAAATCCGCGCGGAGATCAAGGGTCGCGCGCCGCGCAGCGCCACCGTCATCTGGCGCGCCGCCGATGGCCGCGAAGGTCGCACGCCCATGACGCAGATCGGCGGATTGCGCCTGACCGCGGTCCTCGACCCGCTCAGCGCGACGCTGACTTTCCGCATCGTCGGCGGAGACGAGCGCACGCGCGAATACACCATCGAGCTGATCGAAGCGCCGCAGGCGCTGGCGACGATCGCGCGGATCACCCCGCCGGCGTATGTCGAGCAGCCGCCGATCGAGCTGGAACAGCAGACGTTTATCGAACTGCTCGCGGGCAGCCGGCTCGACCTCGATGTGCGCGTGAACAAGGCGCTGGCGCGGGCGACCCTGCTCGGACCGGCCGGCCCCGTCGGCGACGTGACGCGCGCAGCCGATCGTGTGCGCGTCGCGCTCCCGCAGCCGGCGGCAGGCGTGTACCGCTTGGAATTGGAAGATCATGACGGCTGGAAGGACCGCAACCCCGTGCAATTCACGGTGAAGATCACGGCCGACCGACCACCGGGCGTCCAGCTTCGACTGATCGGCGCGGGCGAGTTGGTCACGCCGTCGGCGGAGTTGACGCTGGCAGTCGAGGCCGAGGATTCCTACGGCCTGGCTCGCGCGACCGCGCTGGCCCAGCGCAATGAAATGGCCGCGATCGAGCTGCCGCTCCCGGGTTTTTCCCCGCGGCAGCGCCGCACCACGGCGGAATTGACCTGGTCGCTGAACGCCGCCGGCGTGGCGCTGGGTGATCGCTTGCGACTATGGGCGGAGGCGGCCGACTTCGACCCGAGCGGACCCAATATCGGGCGTGTGCCGCCGCTGGAGTTGCGCGTCGTCTCAGTCGATGAATTTCAGGCCGAAATGGCGCGGCGGGAACTGGAGCTGCGGCGTGATTTTGAGCATCTGCTCAATGCCCAGCGGACGCTCGATGATGGGTTGCGGCGGCTGTTGGCGGAGTTGCCGGATGGCGTCTCCCCTAGCGCGGCTCAGACCCAGCGGCTGGCCGGGTTGTCGCGGCAGCAGGCGGCCCACGCGACGCGCACGCTCGCCATCGCCACACGCTTTGCGCAGATTCTGGCCGAATTGCGAACCAATCGGCTGAACCGACCGGCGGTCGAGCGCCGCATGCAGGAACAGATTATCAGCCCGCTGGAGCGGCTTGGGCGAGAGGTGATGCCGCCCGCGGCCGCGGTCATGGCCGACCTGCGCACGACGCTGTCGCCGGCTGTGCGGACGCAAGCCGCGGCGCAGCAGGCCGAAATCCTGGCAAGAATGAAAACGATTCTCGCCGGCATGCTCGAATGGGAAGGCTATCGCGAGGCGGTGGCGTTATTGCAAGACATTATCGCCCAACAGGGCAACCTCCGGGCCGAGACGCTGCAATTGCTAGAAAAGCAGGTGGAGAGCATCGTCGAGCTTGAACTGGAGCCGTTGCCGGGCGATCAAGGCGGTCGTCAGCCGGCTTCGCAGCCGACCACCGCGCCGAATTCCGTGCAACCGGACGGCGAATGACCCTACTATTACATGGAATGATCCATCGCATGCTCATCTCGCTGGCTGCTCTCCTCGGGCTGGCGGCCTCCGTCGCGGCGGCGGATGAACCGCCCGCCCCGGCCACCCAGCCTGTCTCCGCGGAGACACTGGCCGAACGGCAGGGCGCCATTCGTGAGCGCGTCTTGCGGCTCGAAAACACTCTGCAACAACTCGCCCAAGTGCTGGGCACGAGCGAGCCGGACAAGGCCGAGCGCCTGCAAGGCGCCCTCGATGAGGGCGGCAAGCGGCAAATCCGCCGGCGGCTGGATGAGCTGGTTGCCCGGCTGAAGACAGCGCAGTTGGCCGACGCCGAGCAGGAGCAGACCCGTCTCGTCAGTGACTTAGAGGCGATGTTGCTGACGCTGACCGATACGCGCAACGAGCTGGACCGCTTGCGCGCGGAACGTGAGCGGTTGGAGCAGGCCCGCACCGCGACACGGGTGCTGCGCGAGAATCAACTGCGTCTGCTGGAGCGTAATCAGCGCATGTCCGCGGAGCAGCGTCTGGCCGCGGCGATGAAGGAGCAGGCCGACGCACTCGAACAGGTCGCGCGTGAGCAGCAGAAGCTGCGCAACGAGGGCGCCAAGCAATCGCCTTGGAACGAGCAACTCACGGAGCAGAAGCGCTTGCAGGAGCGCGCCCAACAGGCGGCTGAGGCCGTGCGCCGGGCCGCGGAGCCAAGCCCCAGCTCCGCCGCGGAAGACGCCGCCCATCAGGCCGAGCAGGCCGGCGAGCAGATGCAATCGGCCCGCGACGCGCTCGAGAAAAAGCAGCGCGACGCCGCCGACAGCGCTCAGCAGCAGGCCGAAGAGCAACTGCGGCGGGCGATTCAACGACTGCGCGAAGAGTCGGAGCGTTTGCAGGATCGCGAGCGCGTGCGCGAGCTGGAGACGGGTCAGCGCGGCGCTCAATCGCAAGCCGAGCAGATCGAGAAGCAAATGCAGCCGCAGGGTGGCAAGTCCGGCCAGGAGCAGACGCCCGGACAGGCGCCGCTGCAGCAGGCCCGCGAGCAGATGCAGCGCGCCGCCGATCGGCTGGGCGAGGATCAGCCCGATCAGGCCCAGCCGCCGCAGGAGTCCGCCGCTGAGAAGCTGCAGGAAGCGCTGGACGAGTTGGATGACGCGCTGCGACAGGTTCGCAAGGAGGAGATGGAGGAATTCCTCGCCTCTTTGGAGAGCCGGTTCAAGGCACTGCTCACACAGGAAGAGGCGATTCGCGCGAGTATCGGCGCGCTCGACGCCAAGGGTTCGGTGAACTGGGTGCGTACTGATCATCTGCAACTGGCGGAGCAAGCCCGAACGCAGTGGAAGCTGGCGGAAGAGGCCGGCGCGATCGCGCGGCTGCTGATTGATGAAGGCACCACGGTGATGATCCCCGATCTGGTGCGCCAGTTGGAGCAAGACTTAGGCGGCGCGGCCAAACGGCTCGACGCGGCGGACGCCGGTCCGCAGACCCAAGCGCTCGTGGACGATGGCATCGCGATGCTGCGCGAAATACTCGATGCCGTCGAGATGCAGCGCAAAGACCTGCAGGAAAACGGCGCGCCGGAAGGGCAGCAAGAGGGCGGCGGCGAGCCGGCGCGTGAGGCGCTCCTGCCCGGCTCGGCGGAATTGAAGCTGCTCAAAAGCGCGCAGGTGCGGCTGAACCGGCGGACCGAAGCGCTGCAGTCGCGGCCGGACGCCAAGGACGCCGCGGCCGACTTTGCCGAAACCGCTCGGCGGCAGCGCGAGCTGGCTGATGTTTCGCACAAGATGAATGAGCGCAAGTAGCGCGCGTGAGCAGAGCCGCGCCCGTAAGGAAGCGGAGTCAGCGGGCAAGACCCGATCACTCCCTTGCGGTCGTGGCGATGCCATCGCGGACGCGGCGCTGCCGATGGCGTGGACGAGGTCAAGCCCCGCGAAATGAGCAAAAGGACAACGATGCGTGCACGGCTATTCATGGCGGCATACCGATCGGCTGGTGTGCAGGTCGTTTGCTTGATGCTCGTCGTCACCTGCTCGGCGGCGCTGGCGAGCGATGCGGCGGCGTCGGCGCCGGTGGCGGCCGGGGCTGAAGCGCTGGCGGAAAAACCATCCGCCCAACCCGACTTGCGCACGTTAAATGAGCAGTTTCTCACCCATCTGCGGACGCAGCCGGAGCCTGCCGCGCGGAGCGAGCCGGGCCTGCGCGAAGCGCTCGCGCGCGAATATGCCCGCGAAGATGCCGCGGCGGCGTTCATCTCCGACGCGCTGATGCTGCTTCATGCCGATTTCCGCGCGGCGGTCGAGGCCTTTGACCGTGACGACTACGCCGCGGTCGAAGCGAAGACCGCGCCGTTTCTGGCCGCGGCCGATCCGTATCTCGCGGCGCACGCGCTCTACTTTCATGCCCGCGCGCTCGCGGAGCGCGGCAAGACCGAGGAACTCGCCGAACTCTTGCGCCGGCTGAGCGCGGCGCCGACGAATCCAAGCGATCGCCCGTCGCCCGCCGCAGAGATCGCCACGCAGCCCGCCGCGCCGCCGTTCAACCCTGACACGTACACGCCTTACGCGGCCCATCTGTGGTTTCTGCGCGGTTATGCGGCGGCGGCGAGCCTCAACTTTGACGAGGCGCTCGTCGCGTTGCGCCGCGTGAAGGACGCCTATCCCGGCGCTCCGGAAGCCGTCCGACTCGGCGCCGAGCAATTGCGGATCGAGCTGGAGCGCCGCGAAGTCGGCACGCTGGGCGAAGTGGGCGAGTTGCTCGGCTACGCGGGCGAGCGGCTCAGCGTCGAAGATGCCGGCGAGCGTGTCCGGCGGCGGCAGGATGAGGCGCTCGCGCTGCTCGACAAGCTGATTCAGTCGGCGCAAGAGCGCGAGCAGCAGGCCCGCAGCCGCAGCCGCAATCGCGGGCGCCCGCAGCAACAGCCGCGTCAAGCGGCGCAGCGGTCTGAGGCGCCGGCCGCCGCCGCCGGCGAGATCGGCGATCTGCACGGCGTTCCCAAGGCCGACCCGGGGGAGATGTGGGGCAAGCTTCCGCCGGCGGAGCGCGAGAAGATTCTGCAATCGCTGCGGACGCGCTTCCCTTCGCGCTATCGCCAACTGGTCGAGCAGTACTATCGCTCGGTGGCGGAGCAGAAGTGAATCGCCGTTTGCCCCGCTGATGCACGCAACTTGACGAAAACGGAATTCAGCCGGCAAGCAGGGCCGAGACCGTGAATGGTTTGGCATTGCTCCGGCCATCACAGTGTGGGCATATGCTTTGCTCGAGCCTGATGCGAGGTTTTATCGCTTTTCCTGATGCTGTAATTTCTGGCGATCGCTGGATGGCTCCCGCTCGCTATTTCACAGATGGTCGCAGCGGTGCAAGATTCTCTGATTCAGTCTTGCCCTTCGTCGCAACTGGGCAATCCTCATGTTTCCTCAGTCTCCAATCGCTCCCTCGCGGTCGCGGGTCGGTTATTGAGAAGGCTCTTCAGTTCGCCTTGCCTGCCGGCGCGTTCAGGATTTCATTCAGGCGATAGGCGTGAATGTCGGCGTCGTCGTTGACGGCGAAGAACGCGCCGCCGGGGAAGTCTCCGAACGGCTCGGAGAATAGGCAGATGCCGTCGGTGTTGGCGACGGTCGGCTCGCCGGTGAAAGAGTGCGAGTAACGCAGCGTCTGGCGGTCGAAGACGTGCCAGACGCTGAGGTTCTTGCGCTGGTCGGTGAGGATGATGACGCCAGACTTGTCGTCTTCCTTGCCATTCTTGCCGGCGACCACGATGCCCTCCGGCTCGCCCACGACCATGCCGTCGGCAAAGGTCTTGCCGGTGAAATTACCCGCGAGGTCGTAGACCTTCACGTTCACGGCTTCGCGCCCATCGTCTTCGTCACAGATCAAGAGCCGGCCGTTGCCGACGTCGGCGGTGATCGACTCGGGCGTGCGGATACGGCCCTTATCGGCGACGTCGCCAAAGGTCTGCGTCAACTCGGCGCTGAGCCGGCCGGCGGCAAGCGTCACGCGGTAGCGGCGGATTTGCTGCCCGGGCGGCGCCTTGGCGTCGGTGATCCAGACCTGCGCGGCGCCCTCGTGTTCGGCGATGGCGATGCCGTAGGGCTGCCGCAACTCGGCGGCGCCGAAAAGCCCGAGCGGCGCGAGCGACTGGGCGTGGAAAGCCTGCACGCGATGATTGTCGCGCTCGACCACGAAGAGCACGGGCGTCGGGACGAGTTGACCGCCGCCGGTCGCAGCCGCCGCGGGCGCGACGGCGAACGTCCACGTCGCGACGCCGTTAGGCCGGTCGAATTCACCAGGGCCGCTTCCCTTCTTTCCTAGAGATTGGAGAAAGCGGCCGGTCGCCGCGTCGAAGATGTCGATGCGGTGGCCCGCCTTGCAGGTCGCCATCAGTCGCACGCCGTCGGCGGTGCGGCAGGCCGCGAGCGAATCGGTCTCGGCGATGGTCGCGCCGCTCGAGGCCCAGACGCGCTTGAGCTTGAGCAGGGTGGGTTCGGCCCAGCTCGTTGAAACCAGCCACGTCAGCATCAAGCCCGCCGCCAAGCCCGCTCGCATCGTTCGCATGTCGTGTTCCTTCCTGGGTGCCGTTGCTCGCAGCCGGGCCTGGGCCGCATGCCGCGACGTCCATTTTCATATCGAGAAAATAGTAACGTCAGCGGGCGCCTTTCCACCGCACGCACAGGCGCTGCGGCGGTAAACATGAGCCACGACCTGGGTGTGTCCGGTTGAACATCAGCACAACTGCGCTCACAGAGGGGCAACAGAATCTTAACAATAGCCTCATATGCTACCCGATGGTGTTGATTTCCGGCGCGGCGGGCATTCCCGCGCGCCGGCACGCGGTCCATCCAGCAGGAGTTGACAATGACGTGGCGGAATGGCGCTCCGCGCTCGCGGGCGGGGTTTACTTTGATCGAACTGCTTGTGGTGGTGGCGGTCATTGCGATCTTGATTTCGATTCTGTTGCCGTCGCTTTCCGCCGCGCGCGAGCAGGCCAAGAAGGCCAAGTGCCTCGCCAATCTGAGCCAGTTCGGCCGCGGATTCTTCACCTATGCGACCGACAACCGCGATGTTTTCACGAGCGGCCAGACCGATGCGCAGCTTGCCGGAACCAATTATCCGGCGAGCATCGTCGATTGGGAGATCGTCGGGCTGCACAAAGTCGGCTGGGTCGCCGACCTGGTGAACAACAAGCTTGGCTTTCCGGGCAAGATGCTCTGTCCCTCGGCGCCGGGGCGCATCACGCAGTCGTGGAAGCGCAACCGCATCGCCATCCCGATTCTGCCGCAAACCGGTCCGGCCTTCGATCAGCGCGTCAAGCAATACGTCGATCAGGGCTACAACACGAATTACTGCCAGAGCTGGCTGATGGCTCACACTGCTCCGAGTCAATCGTCTGTCGCCGTCGATAAGGACCGCGCCTTTGTCGGCGAAGAGCGCGTCGATCAGGGCACATTGCGCTCGTCGGTCATCGGCACGGCCGGCGCGGCGCGCGTGCCGCTGCTGGCGGATGCCCGCAATGATCCTGACGACTACACCGCCGGTGTTCGCGCGACGAAGTCCGCCACCGATGGGCCGCAGTGGCACTATGGTTCGACCGGCGTGCGCAGCGTCGCCGACTATCGCCCCAATCAGCGCTGGGGCGCGCAGGATTGGGATGACTTCGGCGTCAATCACGTCAAGAAGCTCGGCTACAACGCGGATCAACACCCGTACACAACCGGCAACATCCTCTTTGCCGACGGCCACGCGTCGGGCTTCGTCGATGTCTTCCGAATCGACGGCAGCGGCGTCGCCTCACGTCGTCCGGATGGCCAGCTGGACAGCGCCGACCTTGAAAGCAAGGTCTTCGACGGCGTGCTGCTGCTGGGCCGCCGCAGCCGCAGCGCCTCGGTCTTGCAGTAACTCGAGTTTTGCTTTTTGCTAGCGAAGATCCCGTTGACGCTGCATGCAGCTTAAGAGTTGCCAGGTCGGCAGTCGCGCAACGGGCCTTGCTGCTTCGTCAACTTTTGACATTCAGGTAGCGCGGAAAGCAAACCTGGCGTCACGCCTTGAATTAGTCGTTGCGGTTGGTTGTTGGACGCACGGGCCGGAGGCCCATGCTACCCTCGATTCGAACGCGAAAAAAAGACTGCGACAGTCCACGAGCGGGATGGGGCGTCACGCCCGGCTCATCGGCGAATCGCGCAGCCAGGGCATCGTGGCGTAATACAACTCGCCGATCGACTTCAGCTCGTGAATCATCATCGCCAGGCGTTCCAGCCCGAGACCCCACGCGAGCACGCGCTGCTGAATGCCGAGCGGACGGGTGACTTCGGGGCGGAAGATGCCTGAGCCGCCCATCTCGACCCATTCGCGGCGCTGCTCCAGATATAGATAGACCTCGGCCGACGGCTCGGTGTAGGGAAAGAAGCTCGGGCGGAAGCGCACCTTGGGGAAGCCCATCTTGCCATAGAACGCACTGAGCGTGCCGAGCAGCGTCGCCAGGCTGGCGTCGGGATCGACGATGATGCCATCGACCTGATGGAAGACGGGCAGGTGCTTGTAATCAACGGTCTCGCGCCGAAAGACCGGCCCGATGATGAAATAGCGCCCGGGCCGCGCCGGACCGAATGGATTCGGAAGCGCGCCGCGCGCTTCGTGGCCTTCGTTCCCACCTTCCCACCTTCCCACCTTCCCACTCTCTTCGCCGCCGCGCGCATGCCGCGCGAGCGCGCGAATTGTCGCCGCAGTGGTGTGCGTGCGCAGCACTGGACGGCGCGCGAGATCGACGTTCCAACGATACTGCCAGCCGGTGGAGCCGGTGTCGCCGCCGGTTTCGTGCGTCGCGCGGATGCGCTCGACAAGGGCGTCGTCGGGCAGTTGCGTCTGGGCGGGGCGCGCGACGTAGAACGTGTCCTGCATGTCACGGGCGGGATGGTCTTGTGGTTGAAAGAGCGCGTCGAAATCCCAGAAGCTCGACTCGACCCAGGGGCTGACGATTTCGGTGAAGCCCATTTCGAGAAAGACGCGCCGCACACGATCGAGCGTGCGCTGAAAGGCGTGCTCCTTGCCGGGGTAGAGTTTCTTCGCCGCGAGCGTCACGTCATAGGGTTGCAGATCGACGTGGCGCCAGCCGCCGTCGGCGAGCAAGTCGGGCGTGAGCTGCGTGACGCTGCGCCGGCCGGAGACGCCGCTCGCCAGGAGCGCGCGGCCCTTGTCGGTCAGCGTGACGCTGCGTGTGACGCGCTCGCGCACCGTCAAGAAGTTCTTGCGCCCCGTGAGCAGCGGCAGCGCCTCGGCGATGGGCAGGCCTTCGGCCTCCAACTCCGCGCGCATCGCGACGCGCTCACTGGCCAGCGCGCGGATGACGCGCTCATCGGCTTGGAGCTCGCCGGTGGCGTGGGCCGCTGCGCCGGCGTCAAGGAGCACGAGCGCATCGCCCTCTTTCTTGGCCCAGGCGCGCTGCGTCAGCCAGCGCAGCGCCTGGCCGACGTCTCCGGCGGAGAGCGCGCAGTGTTGCGGCACGTCGGTCACCTTGCAGCGCCCGCCCTGCGCGGCCAGGACGCCGATGATGACGCGCTCCGGCAGCGGCGCGGCGAGGAAGGGCGCGCCGGCCGGTCCGAGGCGCAGCTCTTCGGCGTGCTGCTCTTCGATCGCAACCAGCGCTTGCTCGGCGAGCGTGGTGCAGGCCGCCGTAACCGGCGACTGGTCGAGCTTCATGGCCGCGGCCAGCGCGGCGATATCGTGGGCGCCGTGCGCCGCCGCGAGCTGCTGCAGCACGTCGAACTGATTCTGGGGCAGGTGCATGGGGGCGGAGTGTCCGTCGTCGACGGCGCGCGGTCAAGCGCACGAAAGCCGATCCGCTGCGATCCGCCGGGTATTTCAGCAAAACGGTCGACGCGCGCAGCAGCGTCATTTCGCGTCTGGGCCGGCAAAACTTAAATTCCGTGAGCGGGGGAGGTTGTGTCCATGTGCCGGGGCGGTCACAATATCGGTAGGTGATGCGACCGCGTCGATCGCGGCGGGTATAAGCCGACGTAACACGGGCTGTCCGCCGGAGTTCGCCGCACGCATGTCCCACCGGTTGTCGTCGCGGGAGTCGCCCGAATGCAGGGCGTCGCTCGCCGAAGCCGGCGCCGCGGCGAAGTGTCGTGGACGCCGGGAGTGCGATGGCCGATGAATTCGATCCCTGGTACTACCGTGCCGCCGTTAATGGGTGGCGCTGATGATAACGAGCTTCAAGTCGTCGCCCCGCTCGCGGGCGGCGCGCTCCAACGGACGCGAGGTGCTGGCATGACGGCGCGATGGCTGCGGCGCGCGGCGGTGGGTCTTGGTTTGGCTTCATGTTTGCAGACGGGCGTGCGCGTGTTGTCGGCGCAGGACGCGCCGCCGGCCGCGGAACCGGCCCCGGTGGTTGAGACGCCGCCGGAGCATCCTGAGCGCGTGCGTCGGATGGAGGAGCTGCGCGCCCGGATGGAGGCGGAGCGCGCCAAGCGCGAAGCCGAGGGGCGCCCTGATCAAGAATCTCTAGCAAATCAAGGAAGCGCAGGGACGCCGCCCGCTGGGCCGACGACAAAGAGCGCGCGCCCCTCGCGCGAGGAACTGCGCCGCCGCGCGCTGGCCTCGACCCAGCTGCCCGACCGGAAGGACGAGACCTTGTCTGCC
>CAYQLG010000104.1:0-14632 GCA_964418235.1 uncultured Planctomycetales bacterium | reverse complement strand
GGTTGCCGGTCGAGCGGAGCAAGAAGGGCTGGGAAATCGCCGGCGTTCCAACATCTGCGCTTGGAAAGCCTAACAAATCAGGGGTGTAGCAGGCTTCCAGCCTGCTCGGACAGGCAAGATGCCTGTTCCACCCCTATGTTTTGTTAGGCGCTCTTAGAAAATTCTCGCGGCGCACCGCCCAAATCGAAGCCGAAGCAAGAAAGCGCGGCATCACGAATGCCCAAGAGAAGGCCGCGCTCGGCGCGAAGACGCGCGAAGCCGCTTGTCTGTCGGGATCAGGCTGAAAGCCTGTGCCCGCCTCTACTGCCGTGCGCAACGCGAGCGGGAGCGCCGTTGCGCTGATCCATCACGCTCTCCCGCCCGATTCGGTTGACGGTCGATCCCCCTCACCTATAATCGCCGCCCGCTGAAGAAACGGGCCTGCCCCGGAGGATCGTATGCGCTGTGAATTTTTCGCCTTGAAATCAAGCCCTGCATCTTGCTCGCCGCCGCCGGCGCGATTGGGCGGGCGGCGACTGATTTCGGCGGCCTTGATGACAGCTCTCTTGCTTGGCACGCCCGCTGTCACGGCTCAGAGCGATCCCGCCGCCGACGATACCAAGCCGGCCGTCGACGCGAAGGCCGGAGGCGCGGTGAATGGCGCTCGCGTCGGCAGCGCGACGGACACGGCGAAGCCGGCCGGCGGCCAACCTTCCGGTGAAGGCAAAAGCGCCCCGGCCGCCAAGACCGATACGGCTGCTGCGAAGGCGGCGACCGGCGTTGCGGCGACGACGTGGGAGCCGTGGCGCGACGCCCTGCAAGCTGTGCTCGACCGCAAGGCCGACGCGGCCGAGGCGGCCTTTGGACGGCTGTTGGAGCTGTCGCCCTCGGCGCTTCGCATCGCCATGCTGGCCGATTTCGCGGTCAATCAGACCAGCCTCGGCGGTGGCGTCCTGCTTCTGGAGCAGGACCTCGAAGCTGGTGCGCTCCAAGATAACGGCAAGAAAGTCGCCGACCTGTTGGTCGAAGGGCGCGAGCGGTTGAATGAGGCTGATGACGGCTGGTTTTTCGCCTCGGTCGGTCGCTTCGACGTGGCCGATGCCAACTTCAAATCGCTGCTGGCGGCCAGTCCCGACCCGGTCGCGCTGCTTGAGTTCGCCGATCGCACGCGCAAGCGCCGCGAGTTGCTCGTCGCGCTCGCCGATCACCCCGTTGTCGGCGAATCATGCCGCGGCATCCTCAAGCTGCTCGATCGCGGCGAGGTCGAGATCAAGGCCGACCCGATCCGCATCCAGGAAAACATCAAGCGGCTCGCCGGCCCGCCGCGGGCCTATGAAAATTCGTCGGCAGCGTTGAAAGACTCCGGCGAATTCGCGATTCCGTTCATCATTCAGACCTTGCGAAACCCCGCCGCGCGCGACCAGGCCTTGCCGACGCTGCGGGCGCTGGCGCAGCTCGGCCGGCCGGCGCTCAATCCCCTGGTCTATGCGCTGCGCGTGCCGGATCCGGTTGTGCGGCGGCATGTGATCGACGCGCTGGGCCAGATTGGCTATGCCCAGGCGCTGCCCTATCTGAAAGCGTTGGTAGAAGAATCGACGACCTCGGTCGAAATGAAGTCCGCCGCCACAACGGCCATCGCGCAACTACGCCGGGGCGGGTTTGCGATCGACGCCAACACCAGCGCCGCGCAGGCCTTCTTTCGCCTGGCGGAGGAGTACTACGCCGATGCCGCCGCGCTGGCCGCCGACACGCGGCTCGACGTGGCGCACGTCTGGTACTGGCGTGACGATCTTTTGCAAAACGTCGAGGTGCCGACGCCGATCTTCAACGAGATCATGGCGATGCGCTGCTGTGAGGAGGCCCTGCGGCTCGATGCATCGTCAAAGCCCGCGCTGGCGTTATGGCTCGCGGCGAATTTGCGGCGAGAGGCAGAATTGCCCGCCGGCCTGAAAGACGACACACGCCCAGAGAACTACCCGAGCGGGCTTTACTTTGCCCAGACCGCGGGCGCCGAGTATGGCCTGATGGCGCTCGGCCGCGCGCTGGATCGCAACGAGCCGGCGGTCGCGCTAGGGTTGATCGAAGCGCTCAAGAACACCGCCGGTGCGGCCACGCTGCTGCCGCGTGATGGGCAGAGCCGGGCCACGCTGGCCGACGCGCTCGCGTTTACCGATCGCATGGTGCGGATCCGCGCGGCGATCGCGCTGACGCTCGCCCAGCCCAATGCCGAGCGTTTTCCGCAGGCGGCGAACCTGGTGCCGGCGCTGGTCGAGGGGCTGAAGCTTCATAAGGGCGAGCAGTTCGCGCTCCTGGTCGATCCCGATCAGGAATCCTCGAACGCGATCGCAGCGGCGCTGCGGGCCAATGGCTACGCCGTCAGGGCCGACGTATCGCTTTATGAGGGGCTGCGCAAAGCGCGGGCCGAGTTGCCCGGCGTCGATCTGATCGTGCTGGCTTCGGATATGAAAGAGCCGCGCCTCCCGGAGAGCTTTGAGCAGCTTCGATCGGAGTATCGCTTTGCCGGCGTGCCTGTCGTGGTCGTGACCAAGCCGGGCGATCGCGACGCGGTGCGCGCGTTGGTGCGTAAGGATCCCGGCGTCGCCGACACCGATCCGCAGCCGTCGCCTGAGGCGCTCGCCAAGGCCATCGCGCAGGTCGGCAAATCATCGGGTCGCGGCGTCATCACGCCGGAACTGGGCAAGGCGATCGCGCTGGAGGCGAGTCAGTGCCTGATTCTGATCGGCCGGGCGGAAAACAAAGTCTATGACCTGAACAGCGCCGAGAGCGGCCTGCTCGGCGCGTTCCAGACCGATGATGAAACGCTGCGCATCAGCGTGGCCGAGGGGCTGGGATTCGTGACAACCGCCAAGTCGCAAGAGGCGATCGCCAAGGGTGCGCTGAACAAGGATGGCACGCCGGTGTTGCGCAAGGCGCTCTTCGCCGCCCTGGCCAACTCCGCCAAGCGCTGCGGAAAGCTGCTGAGCGAAACGTTGGCGCAGGAGCTGCTCGGCGTGGCCACGAACGAGCCGGATTTGGAGTTGCGTGAGGCCGCGTCGCGGGCGGTGGGCGCACTCAGCCTGCCGGGCAAGCCGGCGGCGGAGATCATCGTCAGTCAATATGGCGGATAGTGGGCTGTGGCGCCTGCGGGCGCTGCTTTGTGGCGCGCGCCGCCGCGCAGGCTAACCGCAACGAAGTGGACTTAACGCGAGGACGATCGAAATGCTCGCATTGGCAACGCTGATTCTGTTGATGCCGCTGCCGCTGCCGGCGCCGGAGGAGATCGGCGAAGGGCCGGTTCCCTCGCGCGTGCCGCTCTCGTGGCAGCTTGAATTACGCTTCGACGATCCCAAGCGAATTGAGGTCAATGTCCCCGGCCGCGGCACAGAGACTTACTGGTATATGACCTATACCGTGCAGAACCCCGGCGACCGGTCGCAACGCTTCTTTCCGACGTTTCAGATCGTTACGGACGATCTCAAAGTCGCGGACACCGATCTGGGCATTCACCCGGCGGTTTTTCAGGCCATCCGCCAGCGATACAAAGCCCGTTATCCGTACATGCTCTCGCCGACGGCGGTGTTGGGTGATCTTCAGATCGGTGACGACAACGCCAAAGAGGCCGTCGCCATCTGGCGTGATTTTGATCTAAGAGTCGATAAATTCTCGGTTTACGTGGCCGGCCTGAGCGGTGAGGTCCGCACATTGCGCAACCCGCGCTTCGATCCGGAGAAGCCCGAAACGACCCAGGTCGTGGGCGCGGACGGTCGGTCTCGCGAAGAGCGGACCAATCCCAAGACCTTCACGCTTCGCAAGACGCTGGAAGTACGCTATACTCTGCCTTCTTCGCCGACGGCCCGGCCCTTTGCCGAGCCGGTGCGAGATTCCGTTCGTTGGATCATGCGGTAAGCATGACCAAGTGCGTTCGCGGCAGCCATGCTCAGCACGCTGCGGACGTGGCGTGATCGGCGTCGATCGCTGGCAACAGATAGAACCGTGACCGCGCATCGCGCGGCGTTTGATTGAGGTAGCACGACTTATGGCTCATAAGAAGGGCGGTGGCTCGACGCGCAATGGACGCGACAGCCAGCCGCAACATCGCGGTGTGAAACTCTATGGCGGCCAGAAGGCCAAGTGCGGGGCGATTTTGGTGCGTCAGTGCGGCACGCCGTTCAAGCCCGGTCTAAACGTGGCTCGCGGGCGTGATGATACTTTGTACGCGCTGACCGAGGGCGTCGTGCAATTCCGCGGGCGGCTCGTCTCCGTATTGCCGCTCAGCGCAAACTAGTGGGCTGTCACACTTTATTTTTCGGTTTCGAATCGAGCGTAGCATGGGCCTCCGGCCCGTGCGTCCAACAACCAACCGCGGCACAGATTCAGAGCTTGACGCCAGGATTCTTTTCCGCGTGACCCGAAAGTCAAAGCTGACGAAGCATTAGGGCTATTTCGCTCTTCCGGATGCTTCCGTCAGTAGGGGGGCGGCTGCGGGCCTACTACGTAGGTTGGCGCCGGCATGCCCTCCGGCGCTCCAAATTCCACTTAAGCCGATCCGTGACGGTCCGCGAACGAATGAGCTTCAGGAACGCTCGCTTCGTGCCCGCGCTACATCCCCGTTGCCGCAGCGCGACAGCCGTGCCGCGCGATCGATTGACGCAAACGCTCACCGCCGGCTCGCTCTGATCATCACCGCTGTCTTGTGAGTCACCGGTCATTCCCAAGTCGGGTTCCGCGAATTGCGCAGCGCATCCACTTCACATCATCGCAGCCGGCTGTACAACCATGAACTCCGCCGACATGATCGTGTCGCGAAGGATGGATGATCGTCGCAGTGATTTCGTCGCACTCAGCATGAGTGTGCGCACGGATCTCGACGGCAGTCACATTTCTTGTACGAGCACGCGCGGTTTTGCGCCTCACTATTCATGTCTGTAGTTGCCATCGATCCGCCGGGCCGGCGCATGCCGAGGCATCCCGCCCCTGCGAGGGAGAAGAATATGTTCGCATTGCCAAACATACAGGACGTAAAATGGGGCTATTGCACACACCTGCTCGCGCACGCGATTCGTGCCGATGACGGGCGGCTGCGGCTGGCCCCGATTGACGGCACGTCGCCGCCACGCCGCAACGACGTACTCGTGGCCGAAGTTGAACAGATCGACCATCACCGGAGGATCGAGCTGCACTCAGCTCGAAACTCGACGCTTTACGCCGGTGACCTGGTCGGCTTGGCGTTTGGCTTTCGCTATGCCACGCGCCAGTATCAGGGCATCGTGCCTGATGATCTGTCCGAATGTCATATGCTGAGCGTCGGCGGCGTGTGCGGTCGCGTGGTTGGCAAGGCGCCGATGATGGGCGAGCCAACGCGGCTCCGCCCGGTCGGGTATCTGGTCGATGAGGTCGGGCGCCGCGTGAATCTGCGCGACTACGCGCGCGGGCCAACGATCGCCCCGCGGACGACGACCATCCTGGTGGTTGGATCATCGATGGATTCGGGCAAGACCACGGCGGCGTGCTCGATCATTCACGGCCTCGCGCGCAGCGGACGGCGTGTGTGTGCGGGCAAAATCACCGGCACCGGCAGCGCCAAAGATATCCTGTTGATGCAGGACGCCGGCGCATTCCAAACGTTGGCCTTTACCGACGTCGGTCATGCCTCGACCGCTGAAACTACTCCCGACGAAGTGATCGAACTGGCCCGCACGATCCAGACCAATCTGGCTGCGCTCGCGCCCGACTACATCGTGCTGGAAATCGCCGACGGCATCGTGCAGCGTGAAACGAAGATGCTGCTGGAGCACTTCGCGCGCCACGGCGGCATCGACCACCTGGTCTACTGCTGCTGTGACACGCTGGGCGTGCCGATGGGCGTGGAGCGCCTCGCGCAGCTCGGCTTGCCGGTAGCCGTCGTGTCGGGCATGGTCACGATATCTCCGCTGGCGGGGCGCGAAGCCCAGACCGTGACCGATGTGCCGGTCTTGTCGATCACCGATTTGATTCGCGAAGCGACCGTGCTCTTTCCGCAGCGGCATGCGGTCTCGTTGAAATCGGCGGAGGCGCATGCCGTGCTGCCTGTGCGCAGCGAAGTTGCCTGAGGCGCCCATGGCACGTCGCCGACTGCTGCCGCGCTGGTTTCGTGGGATCGCACCGCAGGTGCGCGCGCATCGCCGCTGGCTCTTGCTGGCGATCGGCGCTGCCGCCGCCGGGCAGGCGCTCGCGTTGGGGCTGCCGCTGCTTGTCCGCCGGCCGCTGGCGGCGCTGACGCAGCCCGAGACGGATCGCGCTTTGCCTGGGTGGCCGTGGCTGGCGGCGGCAGGGGCGCTGTTTTCGGCGGTCCGCGCCGGGCTGACCTGGATGGAGGTTTACTACGGAAACCGCTTCGCTCAGGCCGTTCTGCACGATGTGCGGCAGCGCTTGCTGGCGGGGCTTGTGATTCAACCCCAGTCCAAACGCGGGACGAGCGGCGCGATGGTGCTCCGCTTCATCGGCGACGCGGGCGCGCTGCAAACCTGGCTGGCGCGCACGTGTGTGCTTACGCCGGCCGACGTGTTGACGCTGTGCGGCGTCGCGGGCGCGATTGGCTGGCTCTATTCGCCGCTGCTGGGGCTTCTGCTGACGGTTGTGCTGATCACGGGGGCGATCGCGCTGCGGTTGAATCGACCCATCCGGCGCTATACCCGCGAAATGCGGCGGGAGCAGAGCCGGTTGGCGGCGGCGGTGCTCGCGGCGCGACGAGCGCCGGGAGAGCGCGAACACGGCGCCGCCTGCCCAGATTCCAACTCTGCGCAGGCCGTCGCCGCACAACACATCGGCAACGTCCGGGCCGCCGGGCTGGGCCGTGCGCGGCGCGAAGCCGCGCTGCATGCGGTCGTCGTGGCCGGATATACGGCGACGCTGGCCGGATCGGCGGCGTGGGGCGCGGTGCTGGTCGCCGAGCAGAGACTCGCACTCGCCGATCTGGCCGCCGTGGTTTGGTTGCTGGTTTTGGCGCGCGCACCGGCGATACGACTCACGCGCGGAAACGTGCTGCATCAGCGCGCGCGCGTCGCGCGGCGGCGCATCCGCCAGCAGCTTCGCGCAGCGAAGAATCCGTCCAAAGAAGCGGCGGACGCAGCTGCCGAAAAGTCCGGAGCCGCTATGGCCAACGCCGCGACCGGAATGAGCGCCTAGTGCTTCGTCAAACTTGAATCTTCGGATGAAGTGGAAAGGAGCTCCGACGTCACGGCATGAGTTTAGTGCCTATCTTTGTAGTGGGACGCACGGGCCGGAGGCCCATGCTACCCGCGTTTCGAACCCGCAAATTCAAGTGTGACGAAGCACTAGAGGCTTGTCATACTCTGTTTTTCGGGTTTGAATCGAGGATGGCATGGGCCTCCGGCCCGTGCGTCCCACAACAAGCAAAGACAGTAATTTCACGCCGTGACATAGGCGCGGTCTTTCGCTTCAGCCGAAAATTCAAGCTTGACCGAATACGAGAGGCATCGATGACGCTTCTGACGTCATTCGCCTGGTGGGCGCCTGCCGCCGCCTGTGAAGAAGCTACCCCCGCATACGCTCCGCCGTCGCCCGGATCAGCTCCCAACCGCTGTGCATATATTCGCGTGTGGTCCGCAGGTTGCCGATCGACAAGCGCAACACCAGCCGGCCGCGCAGCCGCGTGGGTGAGATGAAGATGCGGCCATCAGCGTTGACCTCAGCCAGCAGGCGCTCGTTGAAGGCGTCTTCGGCGGTGTGAGCGGTCGCGTCATTTTCGTGTCGCGGGGCGGCGGCGCCCGGCTGCGACGCCAACTTTGCACGGAAGCAGACCGTGCCGAACGGCACCGGCGCCGCCAGCTCGAAATGCGGGTCGGCTGCGACCATGTCGGCGAATTCTCGCGCGAGCGCGCAATGATGCCGCATCCGCGCCTGTAGTCCGCTCACGCCGAAGGACCGCATGACCATCCACAGCTTCAGCGCCCGGAAGCGCCGCCCCAGTTGAATGCCGTAATCCATCAGGTTCGTAACATCCGCCTCGGTCGTTTTCAGATAATCGGGAATGATCGAGAATGAGCGCCGCAACTGGTCGGCGTCGCGCACGAAGAGCACCGAGCAATCGACCGGCACAAAGAGCCACTTGTGGGGGTTCAGCACGAGCGAGTCGGCCTGCTCGATGCCCTCCATCCGCGCTCGAAACTCGGGACAGATCCCCGCGCTGCCGGCGTAGGCGCCATCCACGTGCAGCCACAGGTTGAACTCGCGCGCCAGCCCGGCGATTTCGCGCACCGGGTCGATCGCCGTCGTCGAGGTTGTGCCGACCGTCGCCACGACCGCAATCGGCCGATGCCCAGCGGCGAGATCCTGCTCGATCGCCCGGCGCAGAGCGCCAGGCCGCATTTGAAACGCCTCATCGGTCTCGACGCGGCGCAGATTCGCCGTGCCCAGGCCCAGCGCCAGGCACGACTTGTCGATCGACGAGTGCGCCTGATCGCTGCAATAGACGGTCATGCGCGGCAGGTCGCTGCGCCCGGAGAGGCCCTGCGTCCGAACATCCGGAAATGCCCGCTCGCGCGCCGCCCCGAGCGCAAGCATCGAGCTGACCGAAGCCGTATCGTTGATATGCCCGCGAAACTCCGCCGGCATCCCGATCATTTGGCGCAGCCAGTCACAGACCAGCTCTTCCAGCTCGGTCGGGGCCGGCCCTGTCCGCCACAACATCGCGTTGACGTTCAGACCGGCGGAGAGCATCTCGCCGAGAATTCCCGGTCCAGAGCCGGTGACCGGGAAATACGCCATGAAGCCCGGATGGTTCCAGTGCGTCACGTTCGGCTCAATGATCGCACGATAGTCGGCCAGGATGCGCTCGATCGGCTCCGGATCGGTCGGGGGCGTCGCGGGCAGCGCCCGGCGGATGTCGCCCGGCTGTACTTTGGGAAGGACCGCGTATTCGCGCACATGCTCCAGATAGTCGGCGACGATGTCGGCAGTCTGGTGCAACGCCGCGCGGAATTCACCGGCGGGCATGTCGCCAGGGTGAGCCGCGGCCGCGCCGGGCTGTTTCGAGCCGGCTGCCGTGTGGCCGTTCTGCGTCGCGGACAAGCCGTTGTCGGCGGGATCGCGCTGGTTGAGGTTGGAAACGCTCCGGTGCGGATCGATCATGGTCGGATTCACGATAGTACGTCACTGGCCTTTCTGTTGCGCCCCAGTCGTGCGGGGCGCTGCGTTAGGCACGATCATAGCAACAACTGCATGCCAAATCGTGCCCGCTTTGTCCGTGGTTCACCGCCCGGCGCCCGAAATGCGGCCAGAGCGTCGTTACCCGCACTCACGTGGATCGGGCGACGCCGTCCACCACAGATTCAGCCAGTCCTTAACCCGACGTCCTCGGCCCCAGTCCCAGCTTGCTACCCTCGCGAAACGCCGCTGAGTTCAGCGGCGCTTCGTTGTCCTGCGTGATTTCGGTGAGCCAGAGCAGCCCGCTGCCGCATTGCACCAGCACGCCGCGGCGCGGATCGATCCGAACGATCTGACCGACTGTGCCGACGTGATCGGCGCGATCGTGCGGCTGCGCCCGCCACACAAATATCCGCCACGGGGAATCATCGGTCGGGCTTTGGCCGGTCTGCTTTCTTGAGTGATACCACGTGAATGCCCCCGGATAGGGGCGTGAGGCCGCTCGCACCAGACGGTGAACTTGCTCCGCTGACTGGGTCCAGTCGATCAAGCCGTCCTCCGGGCCGCGACGACCATACCACGTGGCGTCGGCGTGATTCTGCGGCGTGCGCGGCAGCTCACCGCGTTCCAGGCGCGGCACTAGGTCGCGCACCATTGCGCCAAGAACCACGTTGGTACGGTCGATCAAGTCGCGGGCATAGTCGTCAGGCAGGACCGGCACCGGTCGTTGTTCGAGCAGGTCGCCGGCGTCGGCTTCGTGCGAAAGCCAGAACAGATTGCTCGCCGCCTGCCGTTGCAGCAGGATCGTCCATGCGACGGGAGCGCGTCCGCGCCCCTCGGGCAGCCGCGTGGGGTGAAAGCCGATGCAGCCGCGCGCCGCCAGCGCGAAGAAGCGCTCGGGAAAGATCTGCGACAAGCCGATGACCCAGACGAAATCGGGCCGCGCTTGCGTGAGGAAATCGACCAGCGCGGGTTCGGAGATTTTGCGAAAGGGCACGTACCGCGCGCCGCCGCGTGCGGCCGGCTCCGCCAGATCGACATAGTCGCTGACGCCCGCCGCCGCGGCCGCATCAAGGCCGCATACGCCGACGAGATTCGCGCGTGCCGCGCCGAGCGCTTCGAGTACGCTCAGGGTCGAGCTGACGCTGCCGATCAGAACGTGTTTCACGGCGGATAGTGTAGGGCGGATGTGCGGAACGGATCAGACCCGCCTTTTCGCTACCGGCTATTGCGATGGCTTCATGAGGTGATCGGGCTTGACGTCGAGGGCCTGCACCGATTCGACCACTTCGACCGGCTCAGCGGTCCCGCCGTTGTTCGCCGGGCGGGGTAGCTGCTGCTCGCGCGCATCACTCAAGAGCCGCTCATACTCGGTGAGCAGAATGTCGCTGTTGTGCTTGATCGAGGCGACCCGCCCGAGCAGGATCAACCCGCCAAAGCACGCCAAGGCGCCCACCACGGCGATCTGGATATCGGTCATATACCGCTGGCTCCTGTCGCGCCGCCCTTGCGCCGGGCTGCTTGCACCGCGCCGGGCGCCGGATAGGCCTAGCGCCTATCGGCTTTTCGCCATGATCGCTTCAATCTTTGTGCTTGCCGAAGGCCGGCCGGCGCGGCGGGCCGGGCGCGGCTACGATGCTTGCATGTCGTTCTATCAATTGCTGGCGATTGACCTCGATGGCACGTTGCTGAATTCGCAGCATGCGCTCTCGGCGGAAAATCGTGACGCCCTTCACCGCGCACACGCCGTCGGCGTGAAGGTCGTCCTGTGCACCGGGCGCAGCTATACCGAGACGCGACCGGTCATCGCGGACATCGGCCTCGACCTCGATGCCGCGGTCAGCGTGTTTGGGGCGCTCATCACGGATGTGCCGACGGGGCGCACGCTCCTGCGGACGCCGTTTCAGCCCGAGGTCGCTCGCGCCGCGACGGCATGGTTTCAGGAACGCGGCTATCCGGTGTTGTGGCTGCTTGATCCCGACGAGGTCGGCTTCGACGGCTACAGCTTCCCGGGTGAGCGGCGGCATGCGGCCTACGATCGCTGGCTGCAGCGCACGCCGTGTCGCATCCGCGTCGAGGCGGCCCCGCCGGCGACCGCTGGCGGCGAAGTGGTGCGTGTCACGGTGGTCGATGACCCTGAAAAGCTGGAGTCGCTGGCACGCGATTTTGGCGTCGCGTTCGCGGGCCGCGTGGCGCACAATGTGCTGTCAGCCCCGAGCTACCGCGTGACGCTGATCGAGTGTTTTGCGCCGCAAGTGAACAAATGGTATGGCATCGAGCAACTCTGCCGGCGCTGGGGCATCGACCCGGCCCGCACGGTTGCGATTGGCGACGACGTGAATGACTTGGAGATGTTGCAGCGGGCCGGGTTGAGCTTCGCCGTCGCGAATGCGAAGCCCGCCGTTCGAGCCGCTGCCCGCCGCTTCACCGCCAGCAACGACGAGCACGGGGTGGCCCGCGTGATCGCGGAAATTCTCGACTAGTAGTCTGTTACATCTCATTTTTCGGGTTCGAATCAAGGGTAGCATGGGCCTCCGGCCCGTGCGTCCTACAACAAACAAAGACACAAATTTCACGCCGTGACGCCAAGCTCTTATCCACTTCATCCGAAAATTCAAACTTGACGGAACACTAGAGTGTTCTCATATTTGGTCTGTTGCATCGCGCGGCGCCGCGACCGTCAGGAAGCGGAGCGACACTGGCAACCTAAACACTCCGTTACGGTCGTGGCTCTGCAAAGGCGACGGTCGTGGCCTGCTCATGGGCGCACGCTCATCGGTACAGCAACTGTCTGCGCCGCATCGGCGCCCCTGCCGGGCGACGGTTTGATTGACAGCGGGGGCGTCACTCTGTACGTTCGTAGCGTCTGGAAAGAAGCGTTCTTCAGCGGTTTTCGTTCGTCTCACGAACTTGTGATTCGCAAGGTACGCCCTCTGTGGCCGGACGGCGCGGGTCTCGAAGTCGTGCGGCGGTGCGCGCCGGGGCCGCCGATCGGCCGCGGTGGGCCGCCGCCATCGGTGCGAAACTCCGCCCTTCTTCGACGAGGTAACTGATGAACTTGCGTGCCGATCCGTTCGAGCGGCTCATTCTTTGTGGCAGCCTGAAGCGATTCTCTCGGCTATCTCAGCGCGGCAGGGCCGGCGGGTGGTTGCCGGCGGCGTGGATGGTCGCGCTGGGCAGCGCCACGCTTCAGGCCGCGGTCATTGAGCAGCGCGTCGACGCGGCGGCGGCCACCGCCACGATCGACGGCACGCTCGGCGCGAATGAATACGGACCGGCGAATTCCTATTCCTTCGCTGGCGGCGGAACGGGCCTAGGCGGCGTGCTTAACGGCGCCGCGCGGGTCTTGATGAATAGCAGCGACACCACCCTCGCGATCGCGTTTTCGCCGGGCGCCGCGCTCGATCACCACGCAGTCATCTATCTCGACACGCGCGCCGGCGGGTTCACCGACGCGACGCTCAGCGACACCAGCGACGCCGATCGCACCGTCGTCAGCAGCCTCGGCGCCGCGGGCGACGACGGCTTTCCCTTCGCCGCCGATTTCGCGCTGCTGGTCAACAGCAACGGCTGCACGCTCTTTGAGCTATCCAGCGGCGCATTGACCATCGTGCCGACGACGGCGAGCTGCGTCGCCGCGGCCACGCCGGGCCTGCGTGAGGTCGCCGTGCCGCTCGCCGCGCTGGGCATTTCGAGCGGGGGGGCGGCGATCGACTTCTTCGCGGCGTATTGCCGGAGCGACCTGTTTAACTCCAACGAGACGATTCCGCCGATGCCGGCCATCAACGGCGCCCCCAACCCCGGCACGACCGCGACGGTGAACTACACCGAGCAGAGCCGCTTCATCGCGTTCAATGCCAACCCGCGGATGGTCATTAACCAGATCTTCGGCGGCGGCGGCAACACCGGCGCGATCTACGCGACTGATTTCGTCGAGCTGTACAACCCCGGGCCGGGCTACACCAACATGCTCAACTGGTCGCTGCAATACGCCAGCTCCAGCGGCGCCACCTGGAACGTCACGTCGCTCAACGGACTCGTGCCGCCAGGCGGTTACTTTCTCGTGACCTTTGCGGGCGGCGGGCATGGCGTCGGCGTCAGCGCCATCGCCGATCGCGTCGGCAGCGCCAGCTTGTCGGCGTCCGATGGCAAACTCGCGCTGTGCAACAGCACCGCCGGCCTGACCGGCGGGCCGGAGTGTCCCTTTCCCGGCAACGTGCTCGACTTTGTCGGCTATGGCGCGGCGAACCGTCGCGAGCCTTGCACCGGCACGATCGCCGACAACGCCACCAGCCCGTCGAACGCGCTCGCGATCCATCGGCGCGGCTGTGGCGGCCAGGACACAGGCGACAACAACAGCGATTGGTCGATCGGCTTGCCCTCTCCGCGCAACAGCCAGACGCCGCCGCAGGTCGAGTTGGGCTTGACCACGCTCGCGCAGCCCTACATCGCGCGCAGCGGTGGGGCGGTGCGCTTGCAGGCGTCGATTTATCAATGCGCCAGCGGCGTACCACTCGCGGCGACAGGCGTCGTCACGGCCAACCTGACGGCGATCGGCGGAGCGACGGAGGTCGCGCTGCGCGACGATGGCATCGGCGGCGATGAGCGCGCGGACGATGGCATTTACTCGACCCTCGCCACGATCGGGGCCGTGTCGGAAGGAAGCAAGTGGCTGCCGGTTCGTGCGACCGATGGGGCCCGCAGCGCCGCCGGCTACATCGGCGTGCTCGTCAGCACGGCCATCGCCCCGGCCAACGATAATTGCAGCTCTGCGACGGTGATTCCCGGTCCATACACAACGCCGGTCGACAGCTCGGGCAACTTGACGAACTCGAACGTCGAGCACAACGCGGTCATCGCCATTTCCGCCGCGCCCAGCAGCGCGATGAGCACGCGCCGCGGCCAGTGGTTCCGCGTAACCGGCAGCGGCAACACGCTGACGGCGTCGCTGTGTCCCACCTCGCCGGCGTTTGACTCGGTGATGCTCGTGCTGTGCGGCACGTGTGACGGCCTCAGTGTTGTCGCCAGCTCCGATGACGTGAGCGTGGCGCAATGCGCGACACCGGCGCAGGCCGGCGTGAGCTGGTGCTCGCAGCCCGCCGCGACCTACTTCATCTGGATCGCCCCATTGAGCGTCTCAGCGCCGACGCAGCTCTTCACGTTGCGCATCAGCGATGACGGCCTGTCGTGCAGCGGTGCGGCTTCGTGCGAGTTATGCACGCCCTCCACCAGCGGTGCGCAGCGCGAGGACGAGCCGGCGCTGGGGCCTGGCCGCAACGAGGGCTGTGACGGCACGACGGACGCTTTTCGTGACGCGACCGTGGGCGCGGCGCCGCTCACGATTTGCGGCACGAGCTATGGTTTTGGCGATGCCGACGACGCCGACTGGTATCGCTTCCAGGCCGGCCAAACGGCGCTATTCAACGCGAGCCTGACGGCCCAGTTCAGCGGGCGGCTGACGCTGCGCCGGCTGGGCGCGGGCGGCACGTGCAGCGGCAGCAGCGTCGTT
>CAYQLG010000103.1:6309-15355 GCA_964418235.1 uncultured Planctomycetales bacterium | reverse complement strand
TGCTGCGAGGGTGGGACAGGGTTGCTGCGAGGGTGGGACAGGGTTGCTGCGAGGGTGGGACAGGCTTCCAGCCTGTCGAGTACAGACATAGCCAGACCAGACCATGATCAACCGAAAAAGCTATTGTTCCGTCAAACTTGAATTTTCAGAGATTGCGGCAAAACGTTCCGACGTGCCCGCGTGAAATAAATGCCTTGGCTTGTTGTCGGACGCATGGGGCGGAGGCCCGTGCTACCCGCGTTTCAAACCCGAAAAGTGAGCTTTGACAGCCTACGCGGACACCGGATTGGGCGGCGCCAGGCCGGCGAGAACGGCGATGACGTTCTCAGCCGCCATCGCGGCCATGCGCGTGCGCGTGGCGTGCGTGGCGCTGCCGACGTGCGGCATGAGCACCACATTCGGCAGGTCAGCCAGTCCCGGCGTCAGGGCCGGCTCGCGCTCATAGACATCGAGGCCCGCCGCCGCCGGCCGGCCGCCGCGCAGCGCTGCGATGAGCGCCGCTTCATCGATGACCGGCCCGCGCGCAGTGTTTATCAGCAGCGCGTGCGGCGGCATCAGCGCCAGCTCGCTCGCTCCGATCAGCCGCCGGGTCTCCGGCCGCAGCGGCACGTGCAGTGAAACGATGTCTGCCATACGGAGCAGCTCGTGCAACTCGACCCGTCGCGCGCCGACGCGCGCCTCAAGCTCCGCATTCGCGCGCGGGTGCGTATACAGCACGCGCATGCCAAAGCCGAGCGAGCGCAGCGCCGTCGCCGTGCCGATGCGTCCGGCGCCGACGATGCCGAGCGTCGCCCCGCGCAACTCGAGGCCGAGCAGTTGCGTCGGGGCCAGGCCCTGCCAGCCGCCGCTGCGAACAAGCCGATCGCCCTCGACCACGCGCCGCGCGGTCGCGAGGATCAGCGCCCACGCCAGATCGGCGGTGGCGTCGCTCAAGACGCCCGGCGTGTTCGTCACGACCACGCCCGCCGCGCGACAGGCGGCCAGATCAATGTTGTCAAAGCCGACGGCATAATTCGCGACGATGCGGAGTTGTGGCCCAGCCCCGGCCAAAAACTCGGCGTCCACCCGATCGGTGATGGTGGCGATCAGGCCGTCGGCGCCCCGTACGCCGCGCAGCACGTCGCCGCGCTGCGGATAGTCGCCGAGCGTAAGCACCTCGACGTCATGGCCCGCCGCACGCAGCGCCTCCGCCGCGCGCGGGAGCAGTTCACGAGTGATCACGACGCGGGCCATGCTGGCTTCCTGCGGGATGATCGCCGAGGCGCACGCCAGTGCGGCGTGCGCGGTACGGCGGATCGTTAAGCCGGGGCGAGCCGGCTACTTCGTTTCGAAATAGACCTGCGCGGTCTCGCTCTTGTCGGCCTTGACCGTCAGCGTCAGCATGTACTTCATGCCGGGCTTGAGCGTCACGCCCGAGACGCTCTTGCCATTGAGGTCGAGCACTTTGAAGCCCGGGCCGGGGGCCGCGAGGCTGTAGTCGGTGTTGGGCTTCATCTGCGCTTGCGAATCCTGCACATTGGAGACGATCGTGAACTCGGCCTGATTCGAGTAATCCGCCTCGAATTTCTGGAAAATCGAAACCGCGACCATCGTGATGCGGCCGAATTTCTCCGGCTTCTCGATGTCGAAGCGCAGGGTCGGGCCGGTGCCGACCGCTTCCTTGACCTTGAACTCGGAGTAGCCGGTCGCGCCCTTCTTGAGCTTGTTCTGCTTGGCTTCCTGGCCGTCGAGCTTGATCAGCAGATGGCTGTCTTCCTCGGTCAGGTTCTTGCCGACTCTCACCACGTCCATCGCGCTGCACGCCATCAGAAAGGGCAGCGTCGCCGCCGCCAGCGCCCACAAGGTCATCTGCTTGTACATGATCATCCTTCCACACGAGGCCGATGATGAGCGAGACGACGGCGCGCCACCGTCGCGCTCGCGCGCCGGGCAGACGGTCCGCCCGGCGAATTTCGGGGCAAATGATAGGGTCGGTCGGCGATGCTGGCGAGTGAAGCGGCGGCAAGAATCGCGCACGGCGACGGTCCAGATCGTTCCGGGAGCCGTGCCGCGACCGTCACCATGCGAACCTCGTCAGCACAGCGGAATGTGCGTTCTTACGCCCGCGCCGTGCGGCGGATCGCATCGATCGTGGCCTTGGCCGTCTGCAGCTCACGCCCCGCGATGTGCCTGATCAGGTAATTCTGCAGAACGACCCAATCCTCGGCGCGGCCGGTCTGCGGCGTGGAGTCGGCCATGCCGGCGGGCATGGCCCGCTTGTCGACAAAATGCAGCTCGCAGTCGCGACAGAGCAGGCCGCCTTGCGTCGCGCTGATATAGGGCATGCGGCCCGGAGCGCGGGTTGCGCCACACTCGACGCACGCGTGCATGCTCGGGGCATAACCGATCTCCGCCAGCAGGCAGGCCTGAAACACCGCCAAGGCCCGCGCGGCAGCGGGCTGTTCGCTTGTCAGCGGGCGGGCGGAGTTAGCCTGTTCGCCCAGCCGCGCGTTGGCAGCGCCGACGTGCCCCCCTGCCAAAGTCGTCAAGAGTTCCGCCAGCCCTTCGTATAGCGCCGCATGCGGGTCGTGCTCCTCCACCAGCGCATGCACGACCTCGATCGCGTAAAGCGCGGCGTAGAGCGGCGCCAGCCCGCGCCGGACGCCCGCGAACCCGTCGCGTTGCTTCCACTCGGTCAGCGTTCCCAGGCCGGCATCACCGCGCGGCGGGACAAACTGCATCGCGCCGCGCTCAAGCAGATCGAGGCCGACGGCAAAGTGCGTCTTGGTGCTGCGCCGCGCCCCTTTGGCGATCAGCCGCACCAGCCCGTGCCGCGCGGTAAAGAGCGATGCGATCTGCGAAGTCTCGGAGTACTCGCTGAGGCGCAAGACAATGCCTTCATCGCTGACGATCATGATCGCGTGATAGCGTAACGCGGAGGCCGCCCCCGCGCCGCAAACCGAACCGCGCCCGCTTACCGAACCGCGCCCGCAAACCGAACCGCGCCCGTAAGGAAGCGATTCAGAGTCGCTCCACGCCTGATCCGGCACTGAAGCAGCGATGCGAACAAGCGAAGCAGCGACGAAGCGACATTGCGACGAAGCGACACAGCGACATTGCGACGAAGGGACACAGCGACGATGCGACGAAGGGAAATCCAGCAGCGCTCGGCGCGCACCACAGCCGCGAACAGCCACTCACGCCCGGCTTGTTTCCAATCGCTCCCTCACGGTCGCGGTTCGGTTCAAGCCGCACACGCGCTGCCCGCTTCACCCGCGCGATTCGTCCCGCACGGCGAGCATCACCAGCGGGATGATGATTAGCAGCGCCGCGATCGTGCGCAGCGGCGCCAGTTGCACCCATTCAGAACGTGGTTGCCCAAACACCGCGAGAAAAAGTACGGCGTGCAACGCGGCGCCGGTCAGCGCCATGCCCAGCAGCCAGCCCTTCATGTTCACGAGGTGGGGTTCTCCCTGTGCTACCGCCGCGCGCCGCCCGGCATCGGCGCGCCGGCGACACGCGGCTACCATCTCATCGACGAAACTAGGCCCCACCCTCAGCCGCGCTGTTTGCCGCGGCTACGCCTGGCCGACAGGAGCGATAAGACATGCAGCCAATCGGTTCGATTCTCGCCGCGCAGGCCCGCCTCGGCATGTTGTACGCCGATCGCCTGCTCAAGGACATCCCCGCGGACCGCTTCGCACGACTGGCCCGGCCCGGCGGCGTGATGGTTCAATCGAATCATCCGGCGTGGGTGCTGGGCCATTTGTGCATCTATCCGGTGCAGGTGTGTGAACTGGTCGGCAGCCCCACGCCCGATGCCGTCATGCCGCCGAAATACGCCGAGCTTTTCAAAAACGGCGTCGAGTGCCGCGACGACGAGCGCGGCGACCTCTATCCGCCGATGGCCGAGTTGATCGAGCGCTTCACACGCTCCTACACCGCGGCGATCGCGACCGCAGCGGCGGCCGCAGACGCCGTGCTGCTGCGCCCCAACCCGGCCGAGGGGCGCATGCGCGAGCTATTCCCAACGGTCGGCGCCGCCATCGCGTTTTACATTGGCGGTCACGTGCAACAGCATCTCGGGCAGCTCAGCGCATGGCGGCGCATGCAGGGCCTGCCGCCAGCCTGATATGGAGCAGAGCCGCGACCGTGAGGAAGCGGTCTTCGAATCACGTTTACCCGCGGCTGCGCTGTAGCGTCGGGGCTCCGTGCCCGACGCAGCGTCGGTTGTGCGCTATCTGCGGAGCGAAGTCGCCATCGGCCATGGAGCCGCCATCGACTCTTCACGCCGCGGCTACTTCGGCTTGCTGCCGGGCAGTTTCTTGAGCAGATCATCGACCGGGCTGCTCGGCGCGGGTTTCGGCTCGTCCGGTTTCTTCTGCTTTTCGGACTTCTTGTCAGCGGGCGGCGCGTCCTTGCCTTGCCCGGCCCCGGACTTTTCGCCGCCGGTGGGTGGCGCCGCGCCGCCCTTATCGCCGCCGCCGAGCAGGCCTTTCAGCCCGTCTCCCTTCATGATGTCGCCGGCGGCCTTGCCGGGGTCTTGCAGCGCTCCTTGCAGTGTGTTCTGCATCGCGCCCTGCAACAGCTTCGACGTATCCACCTTGGCAAAATCGAGCTTGGGACTCTCGCGCGTGCCCGCGATCGGGATTTCGATCCGCGCGCCGGCCAGTTGCTTCGACAGCTCGCTCGATGGCCCCTGAATGCCGAGCTTCTGAAACATGTCGGGCCGCACGGGCACCGACACGACCAGATCGAGCGTACTGTCAAACCCGACCGAGCCGCGAAAGATCAGATCAAAATCCGGCGGAAAGAGCATCTTGAAATTGTCATAGACGACGCGGCCATCCTTCACGACGAAGTCAACCGCGCTGAACTGCACCGAATACGCATTCGCCGCGACCACGCCGCCCAGTGCAAGCAGCTCCATCATCGGCCCGCCGGCCTGCATCTTTACCGTTTGCAGATCAAGCCGGCCTTTGCCGTTGGCCGCCGACTTCATCGTCTCCCCGAGCGGCAATACGATGTCATTGACGTTGAGATTGATGCGGCCCTCGATGTTGACCACGCTCATGAAGATCGGGTTGAAGTAGCTCAGCAGCGCCTCCGCCAGCACATTCGAAAGCGCTACGCCTTCGAGCACGTTGAGCTGGCCGGGAATGCGCACCGTCGGGTCGGCCGGCTGAAAATCGAGCATGCCGCCGAGATTGACCTTGCCATCAGCCGCCGTGATCGACGTGTTCGGCAGCGTCAGTTGCCCATTGGCGAGCTTGGGCGCCAGCGTCGCCGGGCCGAGGCCGACGCCGTAGATCTTTGCGCCGTCCCACTTCACCTCCGCTCCGGAAGTCAGCCCACGAAACGCCGGCTGCGCGCCGGGCTGGTTGGCAGCGCCCTGCGCGGTCAGCGCACTGGCGCTCTTGCCCGAGACTTCGAGCAACGTGCGCGTGCTCGGCGCCATTTCGTGCAGCAGCCGCGTCAGCTCGGGCCAGGAGGCCTCATAGCGCCCGTTGAGCGCCAGCTCCGCCGCCGATGAGTAACGATTCACACTGCCGGTGATTTCCGCCGAGAGCGGCGTCGAGGCGAGTTTGAATTTGCTGAGGTTGATCGACGACGCCTTGGTATCGAGCTTCGCGTCATACTCCAGCGCGAGCTTCTGATCTTTCACCGCCGCGGCGCCTTCGCCGATGCTCAGTTGATCGATGTTCGCCGTGCCGCTGACGCTGACCGCGTCGCCGTCGGACTGGCCGGTCGTGTTCAGCGTGAGCTTTCCGTTGATCGCCGGCGGCTTCTCCATCTTCGCGACCGCGCCGACCGTATTGAAGACCGGGCCGAGATCGGCGCTCCCATCGACCTTACCCGTAAACGTGAACGCGCCCTTCGTCGCGAGCTTGACATCGCTCGCCGCGAGATTCGCGATCGCGCTTTCCACCTTGGCCGCGGCGACGCGCACGCCGCCGGCGGTCGGCTCGATCTCCGTGCCCGACCACGTGAGCGTGACCGCGCCGCCCGCGAGCGGCTTGCCGTCGACCGCCAGGCTCTGCCCCTTGAGCGCGCCGCTCGTCACAATCGGCTTGTCACGTCCGGCTTGCTCGGCCTTGAGCGCGCCGCTGAAGGCGCCGCTATAGCGAGCCAGTTCGCCCAGCCCCAGCGCTGCGGCCTGCTTTGCAAGGAACGACAGATTGATTTGCTGCGCGTTGACATCCGCCGAAAACGCCGCGCTCTGCAGGTCATACGCGCCCTTCGCGCTCGCGACGATCTCGTTGTTGACGTCAATCACGGCTTCATCCGCGACGTATTTCTCCGGCTTCTGCTGTTGGAGCGTTAAGTACCCGGCCTGTCGCAAGGAGGCCTTCGCCACGTCGAAGGTTTTGTCTCCGGCGATGAAGCGCACCTGTTCCGCGGTCGTCTGCAGCTTGAGGTCCACGCGCTCCGCGCTGGGCTGAGCGGCGGTCAACGTGCCGCTGAGCGTGCCTGAAAGGCCCTTGACGCCGAGATCAAAAACGCGGCCCAGCTCGGCCTCGAGCTTCGACAGATCGGCCCGGAAACCTGCCGAAACGTTCTTGAGCATGCCCTTGCCGGTCAGTTCGGCGAAGGCCGATTTCAGCTCCAGGTTCTTGACGAAGAGGCCCTGTCCCGGCTGCAACTCCGAATCAAAGCTCAACGAGATCGGCGAGAGCTGCACCGCTTGCGCGCCGCTCGTCGCGACTTCCTTAAGATCGATCATGCCGACGGCGGCCGGCTCCTTGCCGCCGCGAACGTTGAGCTTGGAAATGTCGAGCTTGCCGCGCGTGATCTGCTGCCCCTCACGCACTTTCAGCAGGCCCGGCACGGCCTGATCCACCGCCGCCAGATCGAGATTGGCGGCGGCGTTCAACACGAATTCGGGCAGCGTGATCGATTCGCCGGTCAGCACGGCGCCGATGAGCTTCTGAGCATCGACCGCCTGCTCGCCAAGCGTGTACTTGAGGTCGGCTTTGGCGGTTCCCGCGCTGCTCGCCAGATCGGCCACCAGTGCAAGCACGTTATTCGCGAGGTTGATATCGCTCTTGAGAGCGGCGTCGAGCGGCTTGGCCTGCGCCGCCGGCCCCTGCTTGGATTGCACGCCTTTCAGATCGGCCTTGATCGTGGCTGATGCGCTCTTGTCGCCGAACGAAGCAAGCACGTCGAGCGTCGCGACGCCGGCCAAATCCTGATCGGCCAGCGCGCCGAGCGGTCCAAGCTGCAACGGCGTCGAGGTCAGTTTGGCGCTGCCGGTGGCCTGTTGCGGATCGATCTTGCCGCCGGCGGCGAGTTGCTTCAGCGTGATGTCGCCCTTGATCTCACCGATGTCGGTGAGCTGCGCCTGGAGCGTGCCGTTGATTTCATTGAGCGTCTGGATGTTGAGGTCGACGTCGATGTCCGGCGCGGCGACCTGCCTGCCGTTGTTCTGCTGAACGGTGATCGAGGCGTCTTTGATGACGAGGCGTCCGCGGATGTCCAGCGGCTTGGCGTCGGCGCCGCCCGCCTGTGGCGAAGCGCCGGAATCGCCCGAGCCGCCGGTCTTCGTCGCACCCTTGGGCGCGAGCGCTTCGGCCAGCGAATAGCTGCCGTCGGGCTGCTGAATCAGCGCGATCTGCGCCGCGTCGATGTCGATCTGGCCAAAGTTCAAGCCGCCGGTCAGCGTGGAGAAAAGCCCCGTGCTGTTGCGAATTTCGCGCACGGCGAACACCTCGCGCTGCTGGGCGTCGCGCACCTTCAACCCGGCGATGCGCAGCGGCGCAAACCACGCCAGCGAAAATTCCTGCACCTCGATCTTGCCCGACAGCCAATCGTTGGCCGCATCCACGACGCGCGTGCGCACCTGCGGCTGAGAGAGCAGCCACGGCGCCGCCCCGGTCACCGCGATGATCAGCAACAGCACAACGATCAGCCCGCGCAACAGCCAACGGAACGGGCCGGCCTTGCGGCGGCGCGGCGACGGTGCGGGGGAACCCTCGGCGGATGATGGAGACGCAGGGCGATTCATGGTACACCTGATAGCTTGGAAGCCCGGTTCAATCGAAACCTGCCGAATGATAGTGGAATGAGAGGGAATTTCACGATTCATCCGCGATTCGGCTGAATCGTGGGCGGCATGGGCCATGGCCCGTGCGTCGATCCATGCGTGGGAAGGTGGGAACGGGGGAATGTGGAAATGGGAGCCGCTCTTGTTCTGCACCTCCATCGCACCGATCAAACGTCGGAATCGCGGGTAGGATGGGCCTCTGGCCTGTGCGTCCTTCCATCAACAGCGGCGCATGTTTAGTTGGTGTTCAGAAACGCCAATAGCGCGCGAAACACCACGACAACGAACCGAAGCCTTCTAAAAAACAATCCCCCTGCGGCCCGGATGAACTGTGACACGCGCACAAAAAAATTGCAGCGACACCCGGCATGATTCGCGCGGGCGTCGCTGCGGGAAAAGCGCCACGTGGGTAATGGGAGCCTGGTGGCGCGTTGCGTCAAGACCCACGCGCCCTTCGGCGCGTGCTCGCGGGGGATGAGACACAACTGCGACGGTCAGCGCCCGGCGGCTGGTATGAATGAGCGTTGCTCAGGTTCGCCGCAAGGAGCGAACCCGCCCACTCGTCCGCGCTAACATGAAGTTCATCCAGAAAATGCCGGGGACGTTGAGATTGAGCCGATTCAGATCAAATCCTGACCGGGTTCTGGCGCCTGAGCCGACAATTCTCGGTCGTATTCTTACCACCTCTGCTAAAGCTATAGGCCGCCCCATCCGCCAAAGTCCAGCATGACCGGCTCTTTTTTTTGATCTCGGGTCCGCGTTATCGTCGACCCTCCGTGGCCGACGGCGGGTGCGCTGTAGCGTCGGCCCTCCGTGGCCGACGGCGTATTCGGCTGGCACTCGGCGCCCACCCGACCCAGCGTTGGGTACGGAAGCCCCAACGCTACAGCGCAATCTTTTGCGCGCGTTGAATATCTACGCGGACGCACCTTCCCACCTTCCCACCTTCTCACGTTCCCACCCCCGCTTCGGCCCTCCGTGGCCGACGGCGTATTCGGCTGGCACTCGGCGCCCACCCGACCC
>CAYQLG010000103.1:0-6209 GCA_964418235.1 uncultured Planctomycetales bacterium | reverse complement strand
AGCGTTGGGTACGGAAGCCCCAACGCTACAGCGCAATCTTTGGCTCGCGTTCAATGGCAAACAATGGTGGAATAGATGCAACCAGCCGGCCGGGCCGTGAATTCACAACATGAATTGGAAAAACAAGCGAAAATCGACCAAAAACAAAAAAGAGGACCGCCTCCACCTGTGCCGTTGCGAGCAGTTTGCTGGAACCCTTCTGTAAGGTGGGCGACTCGGGCTGTCCCGGCCACACGCTCAAGGCGCTTCCGCCGGAAGCAAGCGGTAAAGTCTCCCTGGGGTTTCAGCGTATCGGTTCGCGCAAACGTATCGCTGCGCTCTCGAACACGGTAGGGGCTGATCCGTTCCTGCCTCTCCAGCATAAGTATACCACAAGTTCCGCAAGGCGCGCATCTTTTTTTCTTCGCAACCGTTCACGCCGCCCGGCCGGACGCTTCGACTCGCGCTCAATTCTCGTTATCATAATCGTTTAGAAGCAGCGTGAAACTTCGCGCGAAGAAGACATTTTTTTGTGACTGCCTGTCCGGAGGAACCACCATGCAGACTTTCAAAAACGCGCTCGCCGCGCTCCGTTCGGCTGCAACCGCTTTCGTCGTCGGCAGCCTCGCAACCTTGGCTTGGGGCCAGTCGACGACGCCGGCGCTCTTTGTCAGCAACAACGGCAACCTCGAAGGTTCGGTCACGGCCTTCCGCATCGGCGCCGACGGCCGCCCACAGTTCGTCAATCGCGTCATCACCGGCGCACGTGCGACCACGTCGCAGCCCTGTGCCGGCTGCAACGCCTATGAAATCTCGCTCTCGCCCAATGGCCGCTGGCTTGCGGTCGCACACGCCGCCGGCGACATCGACGGCCTCACGATCCTCGAAGTCGCCGCCGACGCGACGATCACGCAGCGCCTGCAACTCGCGCTGACCGACGGCCTCAGCACGCCGCTCGATGTGCAGTGGATCGATGATGAGTATCTCTTCGCGAACGAATCTGACCCTTCCCCGGATCGTCTGACCGTTTATCGTTGGAATCCAGTTGCCCCGGCGCTGACGGAGGTCGGCTCAGTCGGCGCCGGCACCGGCACGAGCTACCTGCTTAAGCATCCGACGCTGCCTGTCGTCTATGCAAATGATTCGGGCACGGCCCGCGCCGTACTGGCCTACACCGTCAGCCCGACCGGTGCGCTGACGTTGCTTGATTCTGAAACGAGCGGTGCGCCTTTCGCGCTGGAGATCGCCATCACGCCGGATGGTCGTCGGCTCTACGGCGCCGGTGGAATCAGTAGCGGCGGCCGCGCGATCGTCGGCATGACCGTCGCCACCGACGGCACGCTTGGCCCGCTGACCGGTTCGCCGTTTACCTCGCCGGGATCATCGCCGTCGAATGTCATCACCAGCCGGGACGGGGCCGCGCTCTTCGCCGGCCATGGCTCCGACGCCACGGTGCGCTCGTTCACCATTGATCCGGGTACTGGGGCGCTGACCGCCACGTCGGCATCGTTCGACGTCGGGTTGCAAGGCACGCTCGGCGACGTGGCCACGTCGCGCACGCACCTGTTTGTCACCGACAATTCGACCGCGACCGACGGCCTGATGGGCGTCTACTCGTTCACGATCAATCCCGATGGCACATTTACCCCCAACGGCCCGATCCTCAGCACGCAGGGCATCGCTCCGCGCTCGCTGGCTGTGTGGGACACGCCCGTCAATCGCCTCGGTGACATGAACTGCGACGGTGCGGTCAATTTCGACGACATCGAGGGCTTCGTGCTCGCGCTGGTCGGAGAAAAGGGCTATGCGGCGGTTTATCCCGATTGCGACTATCTCTTGGCAGACGCCGACGAATCGGGCGCGGTGAACTTCGACGACATCTCGGCGTTTGTCGCGCTAATCATCGCGGGATGAGGCTGATCATCGCGGGCAGATTTCGCCCCGCAGGTCTGGAGCCGCCGGCACGGTGCGCCGGCCGCGCCGTGTGCCGGCGGCGCGCATAGCGCTTTGCGGATTTCGCCGCCGCCCCCACAATCCGCCGCATGATCGAACCGGCCACGTCCGCCCTCGCACACGCGGCAGAACTTGCGGGCTTAGCGCCGAACATGTTGGCTGCCATGGCCGGGCTGACAACCACCGCAACGCAGATGCCAGCGAGCACGCTCAAGGCGGTCGGCGGCGCGCTGGCCGAGTGGTTCAACGCGCTGCCGCAGATCGCATCAGTGGCGACGACGGAGGGAATCCAGGCGCTCGCGCTCATCGGCGCGGCGCTCGGCTGGGGGGCGCAGTTTTTCCACGCATTCGACCAAGGGACTCTGGTGCGCCGGGGCGAAAGCGCATCCGCCGGCGTCAAGCCCGCGCCGCCGCACACGGTCGCATTCGAGCTGCTATTGGCGCTCACGATCGGCGTCGGCTTCTTGGGAACGACGACATTGGTCTTGGGCTGGAGCGGCATGCTGGGGCGCGCGACCGCCGTCGCGCTGGTGCTGGGCGGACTCGCACTAGCGTCGTGGCGACTCTATCGGCTGCTCCATTCGCAGAATCGCGAAGCCTCACCGCCACTATCCACCTGGGCTGAGTCACGAAATCGCGCGGGCGGCGTCGCGGGCGATTCGTCGGCGCCTCAAGCGCCGCCCGCCCGTGGCGCGCTCTGGGGCATCATTGCTACGCTTGTACTCGTACCGAGCATCGCCGTTGCGCTCTATGGCGCGTCGCTTCCGCCGGGGTTGCTCTGGGATGCGGAGGGCAACGGCTACGACGTGCTCGAGTATCACTTGCAGGCGCCGCGCGAATACTACGAAGCCGGCCGCATCACACCCCTGCCGCATAACGTCTATGCCTCCTTTCCGCAGCAGATCGAGCTGCTCTATCTGTTGCTCATGCATCTGACGGGCGGGGTCTATCCAGCGGCGATCGCGGCGCAGTGGCTGCACGTGCTCTTGGGCGTGGCGGCGGTGGCGCTCATCGCGAGCGCCGCGCCGCCAGGCCTGCTGCGTTGGACGGCGACGGCACTGGCCGGTTCCACGCCGTGGCTGGCCTACCTCGGCGCGCTGGCCTATGTCGAGCTGGGCTTGCTGCTCTTCGCGGCGGCGGCCGGGGCGCTGCTGTGGCGAGCCGAGTCGCTGAACACACGACGCGTGCTGTTGGCCGGCCTGTGTGTCGGGTGGGCCTGTGGTTGCAAATACACGGCGATCGGGCTGGTCGCGGCGCCGCTGCTGCTGCGCCTGCTGGCGCTGCGCCGCGGACCGCGGCTGAAATACGCGGGCGTCTTGACGCTCAGCGCGGCGCTGACGTTTGCGCCCTGGGCCGTGCGAAACGTCGCCTTCACGGGAAATCCGCTCTTTCCGCTCGCACAGGATGTCTTCGCTGGCGCCGATTGGACGGCCACCCAACGCCAGCAATGGAGCGCGGCGCATCGTCTGCCACCGCAGGTGTCGCGCACGGCTGTGGCGGCGCGCGAGCTGCTTGGAACCGTAGATACTTCCACGACGCCGCGCCTCGGCCTCTTCGGCCTGACCGCGTTGGCCGGCGGAGTTGCGCTCATGGCGGGCGCGGCGCGTCCGGGCGGGCGCTGGCTGCTCTTATGGGCGCTCGTCATGCTTGCCGTGTGGTTGTTCTTCTCCCACATGCCGGGGCGTTTTCTCGTTCCGCTGATCATTCCTATGGCATGGGGGGCGGCGCGGCTCGTTGACGATTCGAGCGCCGGCGCTCCGACATGGCGCCGCGGACTGCTCGCAGGGCTGCTGCTCGCATGCGCCGCTGTCAACAGCATTGTGCTGTTGACTGAGTTCGCCGCACAGATCGAGGCGTGGAAACGCCGCACGGGCGTGCCGCTGCGCCTGATGATCGGCAACACTGCGATCATGCCCGAGACGCACCTCTACGCGCCGCTCTTGCCGGCGGATGGGCTGACCTGGGTCGTCGGTGACGCCGCCGTGTTCTACGTCAATCGCCCGCTGCGCTATCACACGGTCTTTGATCGTGATCCGTGGCTAAGCGCCGCGCAGACCATGACGCCGGAGGCCGCGCTCGGCTGGCTTCGTAGCCAAAAAGTGACGCATCTGGTATTTTCCTGGCGCGAAATCGAGCGGCTGCGGTCAACCTACGGTTTCTCTTCGCTGGTGACGCGCGACTGGGTTGCATCGCTGCAATCCGCGGGCCTGCGAAGAATTCCGATTGGCGACGGCCTGGGCCGCGATGCGCTCGACGTCTTTGAGGTGATCGCAAATTGACTGAGATGAGTGGCGGAAAGGCCGGCGCTGCGGACCCTGCATCCGAGCCATCCCCCGCGCGCACGGCGCCGCAACGCCCCCACCCGCGCCAAGCCCACCCGCTCGCCCAGATTGCCCTCGCCGCCCTGCGCTACGGGCTTTGCATCGCGGCCATCGCCTGGCTCGTGACGCATGTGCCCTGGTACGACTACATCCAGGTGCAGGATCCCGCGATCGGGCGCATCCGGCTGATCCGCGAAACACCTGAAGGCTTTCTCGTGCAGGCCGCCGACGGAGCGCGGCGCGTCCTCACGCCGGCGGAGGCCAAAACCGTCTCGGTCGGCGGGCTGACCGTGCCCGACATCGAATATGGCATTCCCAGTGTCGTGCTGCGGATGAATCGGCAGCTCGCGCTGCTGGCGATCCTGATCTTCCTGCCCGTCCCGATTCTCTCCGCGCAGCGGCTGATCTGGATGCTCGGCATTCAGGACGTGCGGCTCTCGCTCTGGAACTCCGTCAAGCTCACATTTGTAGGAAATTTCTTCAACTTCGCCCTGCCCGGCACAACCGGCGGCGACCTGATCAAGGCCTATTACCTGACGCGCTTTACCCATCGCAAAACCGAGGCGGTCACGACGATCTTTCTCGATCGCATCATCGGCCTGCTGGGGCTTGTGCTCTTGGCCGGCGCGCTGATGGTCACATCATGGGATGAGCAGCAGTTCGGCGCGCTGGCCCGGCCGCTCCTGCTCGTGTGCGCGGTGCTGGCGCTGGGGGCGACGTTCATCTTCAGCGAGCGCATGCGCACCTGGCTGCGCCTGGGCGACCTGGTGCGGGCACTGCCGGCGGGCATCGGCGACCAGGTCCGTCGCGTGGGTCTCGCCACGATCGCCCTGCGACATCACAAGTCGAATCTCGCGCTCTCGTTTCTCATCACTGCGGTGCTGCAAAGCATCGTCATGGTCAGCGCCGCCTGCATGGCATGGGCGCTCGACATGCAGGGTTCGCTGGGATACTTCGTTGTCTACGTCGCGGTGGGTTTCCTGATCGCGGCGATTCCGATCGCGCCGCCGCAGGCCTTCGGCGTCCTCGAATACTTCTATGTCTACGTCTTCACTCGCGGGCAGGTGAATTCCGCGTCGCAGGCGGTGGCGCTGGCCCTGGCGGTGCGGCTGATTCAACTGGTCTGGTCGCTGCCGGGACTGCTGGTTCCGCTGCTGGGCGCCCATTTGCCTTCCACGCGCGAACTGGCGGACATGGAAGCGCAGGTCGAGCGTGAAGAGCTTGAAACCCCCTGGCCGGCCGAGGGCGAGTTGTCGAGCACGGTTCCGCCGGCGCCAACGACTGCGGAGCGCTCGTGAGCGGACCAGCCGCGGTCGCAAGCCAGGATGGCGCGCGGCCTGCGTGGTACGCGCGCATTTTTCCCTATCTGGTGCTGACGATCGTCGTAGCGGTGGGGCACGGCGCGTCACTACGCTTCGGCTGGTTCATGGACGACTGGGCCCATGTGCGACAGTTGCGCGAGGCCGATTGGTCACTGCGCGGGTTGACCGACGCATGCCGGCTCGAGCTGGTCGGCGGCATCATTGATCTGTGGTGGCTGCCCGAAACGACCCTGCGTTTCTTCCGCCCAGTTTCTTTCGCGCTCATGAAGCTGTCTTATCTGGCGACCGGCTGGAGCGCGACCGCGATGCATGCCTTGTCGCTGGCCTGGCATGCGCTCGTCAGCGGCCTGCTCTACTTTCTGCTGATGCGGCTGACGGCGGATAACGCCGCCGACCCACGCGCAACGGGCGGCCACACTCCGCCGCGCGGCGCGACAAAAATACCAAGCTATCGCGGCATCGCTATGACGCCGGGCATCGTCGTGCTGCTCTTTGCCATTCATCCGGCCCACGTCGGCACCGTCCAATGGATCGCCTGTCAGACCGAGCTGATGGTCACGGCGTTTCTCTTGCTCGCAACCATCGGCGTCGCGATCGCGCGCGGCTGGCCGGGCTTCGGCGGCGCCACGGCGGG
>CAYQLG010000102.1:0-15477 GCA_964418235.1 uncultured Planctomycetales bacterium | reverse complement strand
GGCGCCGCCGGCATCGGCGGAACCGCCGCCGCGCTGGTCGTCACAGCTATGGGCTGGGGCTGCGGACCGGCCGGTGGTGGCGTAGACGTTGGTGCTGCGGGGGCCGGTGCGACGACCGGCGCAGCGCTGCCGAGACCTGCCCCGGTGGGCTGAAACACGTAGCTCAGGATAATCGTCAAAAAGAGAATCAGACCGATGCCCACGACCGTGATCCACGTGAGAATGTCGCCCGTCTTGGAGCCGAACGCCGCGCCCGCGCCGGCCCCGCCGAATGCGCCGGCCAGCCCGACGCCGCGCCCGCGCTGCAGCAAAATCACCATCATGAGCAGGATCGCGACCAACGCGAACAGCATCGCCGTGATCGTGTGATACCACACCGCCAAAATCATGTTCACCTCTGCGTGCTTCTGTCGGCAGGACGACGCCTGACAGCGTGGTCCCGACCGATTGCAAGGAGGAGAGTATAGCCGCTGGGACGGCTGGATACCACGCATCAGCTTTCTGCCCGGCCCGACTGGCGGGGCGATTGTTAAGTGTCGGAGAACGTCGGCGATTGGCCAACCCGAACCGTATCCGCTAACCGAACCGCGCGCGTGAGGAAGCGATTCAGATTCCGCAGGGACGTGAAATGAAAACAGAGCGACAAAGCGACGAAGGAAAAGGCAACAATCCTTGATGCCGGCAGCGCTTCGCTCGCGCGCCGAACCGTGCCTGTATTCCGTACCATGCCCGCAATTTGGCCCGCGCCGGCTGAACTGGCTTGGCCCGTTGGCTTCGCCGCACTGCAGCGTTGGGGCTTCCGTACCCAACGCCGGGTCGGGTGGGTGCGTTGGGTCAAGCGAATACGCCGTCGGCCACGGAGGGCCGAACGATGCAAAATCAGCGGATTGCCTCAAGAAAGACCAATGGGTGAAACCAGCCGCAGCCGATTTCACCCATTGGCGCAGCACAAGCTCAGCAGCCTCAACAGCCTTAGCAGCCGCCGATGAGGCAGCCCACGAAGGGCGAGATGTCGTCGAAATCGACCGAGCCGTCTTCGTCGATGTCACAGACGCAGCCGAAGGTGCAGGTCGCACCGGCGCCGATGCAGTCGCGCCAGCCCTGCTCGCTAACGATGGCAGCGACAAAGCAGGTAATGTCGTCGAAATTCACGGCGCCGTCGCAGTTGGTGTCGCCGGTCCGTTGCGAGCCGCACGGTCCTCCGATCGTGTACGAGACGGTGAGCCGCGGGCGGTTGGCCACAATCGGGTTCTCTTTGGTGTCGAAACGCTTGGCCGAAGGAACGGTGGCTTCATCGGCGATCACCACCCAGCCGAAGTTGCCGGCGGGTGCGCTCAGCCAGCTCTGCACGTCGCTGACGAGGCCCGGCCCGCTCCACGTGTAGAAGCCGCGCGCGCCGACGGTCGTCGTTGCGCTGGCGGTCGCGGCAAAATCGCCGCCCGCACTCGCCCACGGCGATCCGGGTGAAAAGCGGTGGATCCAGGTCGCATCGCCCGGCTGCGCCGGCGCGCCGGTGCCCTCTTCGCCGAGCGCATCCGAAGCGGCCTCGCCCCAGTTGGCCGCGGCGCGATGCAATCCGACCGCGACATCGCCGGAAATGGACCGCGACATGTTTAGCTGCAGTGAGACGCTGGTGATCGTCGCGCCGGCCGGCACGCTGCCGGCGATGTCGAAAGCAATCAAGCCGCGGCGCAACTCAGGCGCGACGGTCGTGCCGGCAAAGAAGTACTGTCCGGCGCCATTGCTGGTGAAGCCGTCGACCGACTGATAGAGCGTATTGTCTTTACTGGCGCCCAGTGTGACAGTTTGCGCGCCGGCCGCAGCGCTCAGGGTCAACGCGCACCCTACTGTCGTCAAAATTCCAAATCGCATTCGCATTCCTCTCTCCTGTTGCGGATGGCTCGCTTATTCCTACTGTGCTGAGTTTACGTGCGGATGTCAATGGAATGCTCCGCGCCGCACGTGCAGGTCCTTATAATGCGCCGCATCAGCGGCCAAAGCCGCCGAACCGGGCTGACCGGCTGCCCGCGGCGGCCAACGCACCGCGCAGCGAACCGGCGCATCCTGCCGGCCGCACGGTGTCGCACTTCGGCGCCGCTCGACAGAACAGGAGTTGCCGCGTGGCGTACGCAATCAAGCCCGTCGACGTTTTCGTCTGCGACACCATCAACAAGCCCGGCATGCTCGCGCGGATTTTGGAGGCGCTCTTCGGGGCCGGCGCCGATTTGCACTTTGTGATTGCCCGCCGGGTGACAGAGCGGACGACGCGCGTCTTTGTCGCGCCGCTCAAGGGCGCGAAGCAGTTCAAGGCCGCCGCTGACGTGGGGCTGGTGCGGGCCGATGGCATGCACGCGATCCAGATCGCCGGCCCCAACCAGGCGGGCGTTGGGGCGCGCATCACACGCGCCATTGCCGCCGCGGGCATCAACATTCGCGGCCTTTCGGCGGCGGCGGTGGGCCGCAACAGTCTGTGCTATATTGCGTTTGCCACACTGGAGGAGGCGCGGCAGGCGCAGAAGATCGTGAAGCGGGCGCTGGCGGCGCGCAGGTTGTAGATTTCTGCACGCCCGAATCAGCGCCCAGCGTAAACGCGAGGCCTACCCTAGAATTCGCCCGATGCTCGCTGTTGAAACGGACGGCCTCCGCAAGGCCTATGGCGCGGTGCAGGTCTTGCATGATCTGCGGCTGCATGTGCCCGCCGGGGCGCTTTTCGGGTTTCTCGGCCCCAACGGCGCCGGCAAGACCACCACGATTCGCATCTTGCTCGGTCTGTTGCGCGCCAGCGGCGGGAGCGCCCGCGTGTTTGGCCTTGATGCCTGGCGTGACGGCCCGCGCCTGCGCCGCGACATCGGCTATCTGCCGGGAGATCCGCGCTTCTATGACGGCCTCAGCGGACGCGGCACGCTCGAATTCTTCGACGCGGCCCGTGGCGGCGGCAGCCGGGCCGAATATCTGCGGCTGGCGCGCAAGTTTGAGCTTGATCTGAGCAAGCGCGCCCGCGACTACTCCAAGGGGAACAAGCAGAAACTCGGGTTGATTCAGGCGCTGATGCACCGGCCGAAGTTGCTTATTCTCGACGAGCCGACCAATGCGCTCGATCCACTTGTGCGGCAATCGCTGAATGAAGAGCTGCGCGCGGTCGTTGCCGATGGGCGGACCGTGCTCTTCTCCAGCCACACGCTCTCCGAGGTCGAAGAATTGTGCGATCGCGTCGTGATCCTGCGGGCCGGGCGGATCATTGAGGATGACCGCATCGAGGCGCTGCGGTTGCGGGCCGTCCGCCGCGTTGAGGCGCACTTCGCGCCGGGCGCAGCGCCGCCGCCGATTCCCACTGGACTGCTCGTGGCGGAGCGATCCGACACGCGGCTGATTGGCACTTGGGTGGGCCAGGTGGAGCCGCTGATCGCATGGCTGGCCCAGATACGGCTGCGCGACGTGGTCATCAGCGCGCCAAATCTGGAGGATCTCTTTCTAACGTACTATGGCAATGGGGCGCCGCCGTCCGCACCATCGCCGGGAGATATGGCATGAGCCGCGCCATCATCGGCAAGACGCTGCGCGACAATTGGTGGTTGATCCTGGTCGTGCTGGCGGGCATCATCGTGGTCGAGATTTCGATCGTTCGTTCGGTCGGCGGCATCGACGACCGCCTCGGAAATTCGCTCCTGCAACAGCCGTGGATCAAGAATGTCCTGCGGCTCTTGCTCGGCGGCGAACTGGCCGAAAATCTGAACTCGACCGGCGTCATGACGCTGGGCTTTTCCAATACGCCGCTCTATGTGCTGACGTGGGTGCTGCTACTGGTCTATTGCACGCGCTATCTGGTGGGTGAGATCGATCGCGGAACGGCGGATTTGCTGCTGAGTCTGCCGGTCTCGCGGTTTTCGCATTACCTCAGCGTGACGGTGTTGTGGGTGCTCGCCGGGCCGCTGATTTGTCTGACGCCGCTGGCGGGCATCGCGATCGGCAACCAGTATTTCACACTGCGTGATCCGCTGAATTACTGGAGCCTCGGAAAAATCTGCGCCAATCTGATGGCGCTCTATTTCTCCGTCGGCTGCATGACCATGCTGGTCGCGACGCTGACGAATCGTCGCGGTGTAGCCATCGGTCTGGTAGTGGCCGGCCTGCTCGGCTCGGTGCTGATCAACTTTCTGCTGATCTTCGCCGAAGACATCATGAAGCACGTCGCGTTTCTCGGAATTCTCTATTACTACCGCCCGCTGCCGATCGTGAGCACCGGCGCGTGGCCGATCCGCAACATGGCGATCCTGGCGGGCGTCGGCGTGATCTGCTGGGTGATCGGAGCGCTGCGCTTTTCGCGGCGCGACATTCCCGCGGCGTAACATCCTGGCCGTCTGGCCGGCGCGCGGTCGAATCTAACCGCTCGAGAACGCCAGCCGCTCACCTTCTACGTCGACCCTGATTCGGCCGCCCGCGGCGAATTCGCCGCTGAGGATTTGCCGCGCGAGCGGGTTTTCGATTTCCTGCTGGATCAGCCGCTTCAGCGGCCGCGCGCCATAAACCGGGTCATATCCGTCACGGGCCAGCCGGTCCTTCGCCGCGGCGCTCAGCGTTAGCGTCAGCTCGCGTTGCGCGAGGCGCTTGGTGAGCTGGGTCAACTGCAAATCAACGATGCCGCGCAGATGCTCACGGCTCAGCCGGTGGAAAATCACCGTTTCGTCGACGCGGTTGAGGAACTCGGGGCGAAAGTGCCGTTTCAGTTCTTCGCGCACGCGCAGCTCGACCTCCAGCTCGCTCGCGCCGACTTCGGCCAGTTGTTGGATGTGCTCGCTGCCGATGTTGCTGGTCATGACGATCAGCGTGTTCTTGAAATCGATCGTACGGCCCTGGCCATCGGTCAGCCGCCCGTCATCGAGCACCTGCAAGAGCACGTTGAAGACGTCGCGATGGGCCTTCTCGATTTCATCCAGCAGGATGACGCTGTAGGGTCGGCGATGGGCCGCCTCGGTCAGTACGCCGCCCTCCTCATATCCGACATACCCCGGCGGCGCGCCGATCAGCCGCGCGACGCTGTGCGGCTCCATGAATTCGCTCATGTCGATCCGGATGAAAGCCGCATCGTCGTCAAAAAGAAAGGCAGCCAGCGCTTTGCATAGTTCCGTCTTGCCGACGCCGGTCGGGCCAAGAAAGAGAAACGAGCCGATCGGTCGCTGCGGATCACCCAACCCCGCCCGTGAACGCCGCACCGCGTCGGACACGGCCCGCACGGCATCCTCCTGGCCGATCACGCGCTCATGCAGGCGCTCCTCCATTTTCATCAGCTTTTCGCGCTCGCCTTCCACCAGGCGTGCGACCGGGATGCCGGTCGCCTTGCTCACGACCTCCGCGATCTCGTCGGCGGTGACCTCCTCGCGCAGCAGGCCGCGCCCCTCACGGTGCATGTCGGCGAGCTGCTCCTCGCGGGCGCGCAGGTCTTTCTCGAGCTGAGGCACGTCGCCATAGCGCACACGCGCGGCCAGCTCGAGGTTGCCGCGGCGCGTCGCCTCTTCCAGCTCCGTCTGCTTGCGGTCGATCTGCTGCTTGATCGCCTTGATCTGGTCGATCACGCCTTTCTCGCTTTGCCACTGCGCGGTCAGCCGGCCGTTTTGCTCGCCCAAGTCGGCCAGCTCCTTCCCGACGAGCTCCGCTTGCTTGCGGCTGCCTTCGTCTTTTTCCTTCTTCAGCGCTTCGCGCTCGATCTCAAGCTGCATGATCCGGCGGCGGATTTCATCCAGTTCCGCCGGCAGCGAGTCATTCTCGATGCGCAGGCGCGAAGCCGCCTCGTCAATCAGGTCGATGGCCTTGTCCGGCAAGTGCCGGTCGGTGATGTAGCGGTGCGAAAGCGTCGCCGCCGCAACGAGGGCCGCGTCCTGAATGCGCACACCGTGATGCGTGTCGTAACGCCCCTTGAGGCCGCGCAATATCGCGATGGTGTCTTCGACAGAGGGTTCGCCGACGTAGATCGGCTGAAAGCGTCGCTCCAGCGCTTTGTCCTTCTCGATGTGCTTGCGATATTCGTCGAGCGTGGTCGCGCCGATGCAGCGCAATTCTCCGCGGGCAAGGGCCGGCTTCAGCAAGTTGCCCGCGTCCATGGCGCCTTCGGTTTTGCCGGCGCCAACAACAGTGTGCAACTCATCGATGAAGAGGATCACCTGTCCCTCCGATTGCACGACCGCGTTGACGACCGCTTTGAGGCGCTCTTCAAACTCGCCGCGATATTTCGCCCCCGCGATCAGCGCGCCCATGTCGAGCGCGACGAGCTTCTTGTTCTTGAGCGCCTCCGGCACGTCGCCGGCCAGGATGCGCTGCGCCAGTCCCTCCACGATCGCCGTCTTGCCCACGCCCGCGGCGCCGATCAATACGGGATTGTTTTTGGTGCGGCGGGCCAACACCTGCATGCAGCGGCGAATTTCCTCATCACGGCCAATGACTGGGTCGAGCTTGCCGGAGCGGGCCAACTCGACGAGGTCGCGACCATAGCGCTCCAGCGGCTGATACGTGCCCTCCGGGTCTGGCGACGTGATGTTCGCCGATCCGCGAACCTGCTTGAGCGCGGCGAGAATGTCGTCACGCGTGATCGCGTGAACGCTGAGAATCTCCCTGGCGGCCGATTTGACCTCGGCCAGCGCGAGCAGCAGATGCTCGGTGCTGACGTATTGATCCTTCATTCGGCCGGCTTCCTGCTGGGCCGCGTTGAGCACTTCGAGAAACTCGCGCGAAGTGGCGATGCTGCCGCCGCTGACTTTGGGCAAGCGCTCCAGCTCTCCGCCGATCATGCCGCGAAGCTGCGACAGGTTGACGCCCATTTTTTGCAGCAGCGGCGTGATGATGCCGACCTCATCCTGACGCGGATCGGTCAGCGCCGCGAGCAGATGCAGCGCGGTCAGCTCGGGGTGCTTCAAGTGGGTGACGGTCTGCTGCGCGGCTTGCAGCGCTTCGGCGGCCTTCACGGTGAAACGGTCAAACTGCATGGCGGCTACGTCCTTTCCCAACGGCATGATGGCCGTATGGATGGCGAGAACCTCAGTTGGCGTACCACTTTGATGGCGCCATTTTCACCGAGAAAATGATAGATCGGCAGGACGGGGCGCTGTCAGAATGGCAGAGGTGGCAGGAAAGGCAAAGGAAGAAGTGCGAAGTGCGAAGAGCGAATTAGGATCCCAAGCGGCCTATGCCGTGAAGTTTCGGCGCTCCACGCCTTTTCGTTGCCTTTATCACCTTATCACCTTCGAACTATATCACTTTCGCATCCGATCATCTGTCCCTCTTCGGCCTTCGGCGACCGACGGCTTACGCGCTGTAGCGTCGGCCCTCCGTGGCCGACGGCGAATGCATGTGGCACGCGGCGTTCGACCGACCCGGCGTCGAGTACGGAGCCCCGACGCTACAGCGCGCTGCTGGCGAGAACATCGGTGACGAAAAAACACAATCGAAGTGATCGTCCCGCTCCCCTTATCACCTTCGCACCTTATCACGTTTTGTTCGCCGATGCGCGTTCTGAGAGCGACAGATGAAATGTAGGCCGGCGGGGACGGACCACCCGACCCGCGCCGGCCTGACTCAGGCGAGCATCATTACTCGACGCCTGGCGGCGTCTTCAGCGGCACGCCGGGCACGCCCCGACCAGGCACCCGACAAATCCCTCGATATCGTCGAAATTCACGTTTGTGTCGCAATCGACATCGCCGTATTCGATGCGGCAGGTCGGATATTGCTCGGCATAGCCGGTCGGATTGGCGAGCGCCGTCACAAACGGGTCGATATCGTCAAAATTCACCAGCCCATCGCAATTCAGATCGCCGCGCAACAGCTCGCTCGGCGTCAGCAGGGCCGCGCGGATGTGCGGATCGCGTGAATCATCGAGCGCGACCAGGGCCGCGATCTGCCCGCGAGCATTGATGTCCACAGCGCTGATAATCGCGAGATAAGGGCGGTTCGAAGAGATTGCCACGTCGTTCAAGTCATGCAAGGCGCCATCTTTCCAGAGAAAGCCGCGCGGCCGGCTGTCGCGGTTGGCGTCGCCGACCACTTCGCGCCGATTGTTGACGCCGAATGCATGCGAGATCGTGCCCCCCGGCAAGCGCCCGAGGCCGCTTGTGACGCCGTCATCAGCGCGATAGAGAAATGCCTCGTATTCGAAGACATTCGGAGAATAGACCGAGCGCCCCGCCACGTCGCCCGCGTCATTGATCGCCATGCCCTCGCTTAGCCCGGTCGTGCCGGGAATGCCGCTGAGCAAGCGCGGCGGCGCGGTCGGCGTGTCCCACACGGCCGGCGCCGTACGGCCCAGACTGGGCATGACGACAGCGCCGACAATCTGTCCGCTTTCGTTGATCCCCTGGGCTACGCTGAATGATGCGCCCTCTGGGTCGGGCAAGAATACGCCCGCCGCTTTGTCGTCGGCCCAGTAACTCGCATATTCGCGCGTCATGGGGAATTCCTGGATGTAGCTGCCGCAGATTTCGCCACGATTGTTGATGTCGGTGGCAAAGCCAGGCTCAAAGCCCGGCGGGTGAAGCAGCACTTCTCCGACGCCGCCGGTCCACTTGCAGGGCGTCAGCCCCGAAACACCGACAATGTCCCCGGCGTCGTTCATGCCGCTCGGAAAATTGAAGCTGTCTCGCGGGCTGGAGAGGGCATCGATTTGCAAACCGTCGGCCCGGATCACCACACCGGTCGGCTCATACTGGGCGACCGCCGCATATCCGGCCAAAGCGCCGCCAGCATTCAGCGCCGCCGCGAAGGTGGACCGTTGCCCATCAACCGGCGGCCCGACGATGACATTGAAAGCTGGCGCGCCCCCCGCACCGGCCACTTCTCCCGCCAAACCAACAAGCAAGATCGGCACAGCCATGGACGCGCTCGCCTTCGTCGCAATACTGTGATTAATCCTTTTCATAACAATCCCTTGCAAATCTCGCCTGGCACTGATACGCTGTCTTCATGAGTTTCCAGGATACTTCCATGACACTTTCAATGCAACCCGGAATTGTATGAAAATGCAGTCTCCCCGGGTGATTATTTTTCTGCGAGGAAAACCAGCCGATCGGCCCGTCTGCGTCCCCTGGCCAGTTGTGGGCGTCGTCGGGCGCACTCGGCTCGCGCGTGTTTCTTCTTGCTTCGGGGCGATTCGGGTCTGTCGCGGCTTCAAGCGAAAGACGGCGCTCTTCGCGCTCGCAAGTCAGCTCCGCGCGTCCGAGACGAATGCCCGCGCGGCTGCCATCGCGCTAACATGAGCCAAGCGCAAACATGAACGCAGGGCCTATTACGAGCAGCTCCGCCGCTGTTTCGCAGCCCACGTCTCAAGCGGGCGCATTTGAGACGCGCGTGGGTCTGCTCGGCTTGCATTTGGCCAATGGAATGGCAAGGCTGATGCACGCTTTGCCAGGAACGCCGCGCGGGCCGGCCAGCATTGGGCGATTGCTTGGTGTCGATAAGGTGCTCGCGAGCCGAGTCGCGAAGGCCGCGGGTCAGCGCGATCCGATTGCGGCGCTGCTGGCGATGCCTGGGCCGGCGCCGCTGCGGCGGTATGTCCGCGCGGCCGCCAAGCGCGGGGCCGACAAATCGCTGGTCGAAGAGTTGCTCGCCGCGATCGGCGAATTTGAGAACCTGATCGAGCATGAAGCCGGTGATCGCAGCGCGCTCGATGCCATCTTGAGCGCGTTTCTCCCCGCTTCGCGTACCGAGTTCGAGCTGCGCCGCAAGCAGGCGGCGTTTCGCGCGATGAGCCAACTGCTCGGCGTCGAGGCGGAGCTCAATCTCTCGGCGGTCTTTCTATATCCCTCGCCCGATGGCCTGCATATGGATGTCGTCTGGCTGGTGTGTCTGCTGCGGTTGCAGCGGCTGAGGCCCGGCGCGCGGATCAAGTTCACATCCAAGCGGCTCTCAGACCCGGACGAGCCGCGCCACGCCAAGACGCTGGATGGAACGGCGGTCGATGATCTGAATCATCTGCGCATGCTGGAGTTTTGCGATGCCCCGCCGGCCGAGTTGCTGGTTGAGAAGATCGGCAGCGTCGTTCACTACACCGTCGCCGATCACGGCTTCGGGCCGCAGGCGGTCGTCGATCTGATCGTGGCGGAGGTCAATCACGCCGATTTACCGATTGAGCGGGTCGTGCGGCCCGGGCGGCTGTGCCATCTCTATGCCGGCATCTCGACGCCGGTGAAGACGCTTGTTTTAGATGTCTTTCTGCATGATTCGCTCTTCCCGGGGGTTCAACCGCAGCTCTTTATCTACGACACGGCGTTTGAAGGCATCGCCGATCCCAACAATGCCGCGCGCGACATCGATCGGCTGCCGCTTTCCGACACGACGCAGCCGCTGGGCGGGGGCATCATGAATTGCCGCGTGCCGGAAGCGCCGCGCTACGCCGATGTGCTGCGGACGATCTGCGCCAAGCTGCGCTGGAACCCGGAGCGCTTCCGCGGCTATCGCTGTCGCAGCGACTACCCCATTTATGGCACGCAGATCAGCATGGCCTTTGCCGCGCGCGAGCGGCCCGCGCCATAAACATAAACGCGACCGCGCGCCCGATGGCCGATTTCCATTGGTCTGCCGACTTGCCGCGGCGCCCTGTCCGCAAGGATGATTCCATGTACCATGCCTCGCAGAGGTCGGTTTGCCGGCACGGTCCGCGCCGTGCGATCCGCCGCCGTTGACCAGAGGAACCACGCAATGTCGAACACTGTCGCCGCCAACATCACCTGGCATCACGGGCACGTCGAGCGCACCGCGCGTCAGTCGCTCTTGAAGCAACGCGGCGCGACGATCTGGCTGACCGGCCTGTCGGCATCGGGCAAGAGTACCATCGCCTACACCGTTGAACACGCGCTCGTGGAGAGCGGACGGCTGGCCTATGTGCTCGACGGCGACAACATTCGCCACGGGCTGAATAAGAATCTCGGCTTCTCGCCGGAAGATCGCACCGAGAACATCCGCCGCATCGGCGAAGTGGCCAAACTCTTCGGCGATGCCGGCGTCATTACGCTGACGAGCTTCATCAGCCCCTATCGGGCCGATCGCGACTTGGTGCGCGCGCTGCATGAGCAGGCGGGGCTGCCGTTCATCGAGGTGTTCGTACGCGTCCCGATCGATATCTGCGAGCAACGCGACCCCAAGGGCCTCTATCAGAAAGCCCGCGCCGGACAAATTCCTGAGTTCACCGGCATCTCGGCGCCCTATGAGGAGCCGCTCAAGCCCGAGATCGTGCTCGAAAACGGCCGGCAAAGCGTGGCCGAGTCAGCGGCGGTCATCCTCGATTACCTCGATGAGCAACGGCTGTTGCGGGCCTGAGCGCGGGAGAAACTGAGCGGGCCTCGCACTCGGTGCCGTTTCAAGAGAGCGCGCGACGATAGGCCGCGAGCGTCTCCGCTGCGCAGCGCCGCCACGAGAATCGTGCCGCCTGCGCCGGGCCGCGCGCTGCCAGCGCAGCTCGCCAGCTCTCATCCTCGATCAGACGGCGCAGGGTTTCGGACCAGGCGGTTGTATCGTGCGGCGGAAGTTGCACTGCCGCCTCGCCGACGACTTCGGGCAGTGATGCCGCGTTAGAAACAGCCACCGCCGCCCCACACGCGAGCGCTTCGAGCGGCGGCAGGCCGAAACCCTCATAGAGACTCGGCCAAACCAGCGCCCGGCAGCCTGAATAGAGCGCCGCGAGCGTGGCATCGTGAACATATCCGAGCAGCCGCACGCTGCGCGTTAGATCGAAAGCGCGCAGGCGCGATTCGATCTCGTCGGTGTTCCAACCCCATCCGCCGGCGATAGCCAGCGGCGTCTTCGCGCGGACGAACGCGGGCAAACAGGCGTAGGCCTCGAGCAGCCCAACCAGATTTTTTCGCGGTTCGAGCGTTCCGACGAAAAGCAGAAAGCGCTCGGGCAGGCCGAAGTGTGCGCGCGTTGTGGCGACGACTTCCGGCGAGCGCGGCGTGAAGCCCGGCCGCGCGGCCTGATAGGTCACGTCGATCCGGTCGACCGGCAGGCCCAGCACGCGGACCATTTCCGCGCGCGTGAACTGCGACGCGGCGATGAAGCGTACAGATTGACTCACGCCGCGCGCGAAGGCGCGCTCATACCAGCGCACGCGATCGGCCGGATGCCACGCCGGATGCACCAGCACCGAAAGATCATGGATCGTGGTGATGGTGGGTCGGCGCGTGGCGATGGGTATGTGGTTCGGCTCGTGTACAAGGTCAAAGCCGGCCGCGCGCGCGCGGAACGCCAGACCATACGCGGCTTGCAGGCACGGGCGCAAGAGCGCCTTCACTCGGCGACCGATTCCGGCGCGCTGCGTGGCGGATGGGGCCGAGGTTGGTCGATCGCCCCCAGATGACGGCGCCTGATCCGCACCAACTTCATGCGATTCCAGCCAGCGCGATGAGAGCGCACTGAAGAAGCCACGCACCATGAGTGGATCGGCGTCAGCCATGTCCGAATTCGTTTTCAAATCGTGCAGCGCACGCAGGAGCTGCTGGACATAGTGGCCGACGCCTGTTTTTTGCAGCAACAAGACGCGATCGTTGACGAGAACGTGCCGGGCGTGGGCTTTCAAACATGCTCCTGGCTTGCGCAGCTATTCGCGAGTGGCATGGGATACCGCCGCCGAGTTATTAGATCAAGCGTTAAGATTGAGCCAAGATTGTTCAGATTTCGTTGACAGCCTTGTCAAATAAAATATCTCAAAAATCCCAAGGAAATCGCGGGGCGGAGGGCTTGAGACTTTCGGGCGTACCCGCCAAAATACCATCAACTCTTCACACGCTGTTTACAGAAGCTTGGAGCAACTGAATGGCCGCCGCGACACGATTTACCTCGACCACTCTGAAGCCGATTCCTGACAAATGGATCGCTGTGGATGGCGCCGGCGTTGTGCTGAACGCCACGCCCGAAGAGTTGATCGTCCTGCGCTACTTCGGCGACAAGTGGGAAGTCACGCGACACGCATCGCGACCCGACCCGGCCGCGCTGAACGAATGGGAGTGGCGCGGCACGCGCTATGATGCGTCGGGCGCTTCGTTGGCGCGATTGACGGAGCAGGATCCACCCGAGCGCTGGTCGTGGCTATATCGCGAATTGCTCGCCGTCTGAGACGCAGCGCCCTGCTCCGATGCACGGTGCCGCGGCGCCGTCGCAAAACTCACTTCCATCCAGCGCAGGCAGTCGGCATCCCTTATGGTCGGGTTAATTCGGAAATATCTTCGGCGGTAAGCTCGTAGACCCGCAGCGAATATCCCACGCGCGCCGTGGGAGGGCGCTGCGCCAGACGGCTCACGAGCCGCCACGCGCGCCATTGTCGCCACTCTGATTCCAGTTGCTCGGGCGTCAGCGTGACCGCGAGTGCCTCGATGCGGATTTCCCGCGCCGCTTGCAGTGCTACGCCGCGCTCTGCGGCGGCGGACAGCTCGCGATAGACGGCGCTCGCCTGCTCGTTCCAGAATTCCGCACGCAAGAGCGGCTCATAAACGCCGGCAGCTTGAGTCTCGCTGATCACATAGAGGCCGGGCGTCAGCTCGGCCGGAGGGTCAAACGACCAGTAGCTCGGCAGGGCGGCACAGTTAAGCCCCTCGCGGCGTGGATCAGCGCTGCCAAAATAGGCCAGCCGAATGGGCGCGCCGCGCGGAGGCGAATCCGTGGTCGCGGGGTGAGCCTGTGACCCGCCGCCGAGCCGGGCCTCGAGATAACTTCGCAGGCGCTCAAGATCCTGTCCCCAATCGATGTTGCTATCGACCACGTAGGCCGCGCCGTTGGCCGGCCCGCCGATCGCCTCGTTGAAATAAGCCAGGTAGTGCGGATGAATTTGCACATTCGCAGCCAGCAGCCAAACCAACGCCGCGCCAACCGCCCCGTAACGCCAGCGCTCGGCGGCTTGAGCTGCCGGCGCACTTGTCGCGCTGCCGTGGCTCAGCGCGGCCGATACCGGCTCTTCTGAGGCGGCGCCATGGTTCTGCTCGGCCCCGGTCCGAGGCCGTGCCAGGGCGACGCCGCCGATGACATAGATCAGCGGGTATATCGGCAACAAATGCCGATGGCCGATGTTGAGCGTACTGCCGATCGCGGCCAGCCAATACGTCACGAAAAATGTGAGCGCGCCCGCGAGCCAGTAGCGCGCGGACGGATGTGCGGGGCGCATGATCCAGCCGCCGCGGAACAACAGCACAGTTCCAACGATCGTCAGCAAGAACGTCGCGAGAGGAGTTTTGATCAGAAAGACCAGCGGGAAGTAGTGTCGCCAGCCGGTGCGCGAATGCGCGCCGCACAGAAAAGCCTCGCGCTCGGCCGTATTTCCGAGCAACATGGCGACGCCCACAACGTAACCATCCGGCAACAGGTTGAAATCAACCGCGAAGCGCAGCGCAGCCGCCGTCAACCTGCCCGTTAACGAAGGTGAAGCCGCCGTCACGGTCTCATCCGAGGCGGCGGCGTCAACGTGCCGGTTGAACAGCTCGACATACTGGTACGCGACCGGCGGCCCATCGCCGCGCGCGACCGCCGTCGCGATCTCCACGGGAAAAATCGTGCGCCGCCCACCATAGGCCGCCCACAGCACGAGCAGCGCCACCAGAGCGATCAGTCCAACGCCAGTCAGCAGCCGCAGGCGCTGCGTATGACGCCACAGCGCCATCAGCAGCATCATCACGACCGCCGGCAGGATCACGGGCCATGAGAGCTTGGTCGCCGTGGCGGCGCCCAGCGCCGCACCGGCGCCGATCAGCGCCGCCCACGTGCGCGCGTGCAGGTACTGCGCCAGTGTCAGCAGTAGCAGCAGAAAGCAGAGCGTGATCGGCAGATCGGTCGTGACATAATGACCATGCGCAAGTAGTTCGGGGCTGAGCGCCGCAATCCATGCCGCCGTGACCCCCGCCGCTGCGCCAGCAAGCCGGCGCGCCGCAATGAAGACCGCCACAATCGTTGCGAGCAGCGCCGCGATCATCATGGCGCGGCCGGCGTGGAGCGCGCGACGCGGCGTGGCAAGGCTGTAATACCAATCGCGGCCGAATTCGAACGGGTTGCCGGTCAGCCAGCCGGGATGATCCGCATGCGACCAGCGCAGCCCCATGAACTGCAGCGGCAAGGCGCACCAGAGCTTGGCCAGCGGCGGATGATCGGGCGCCAGGCGGAAATCACTGGTCAACCAGTAGCTTGCCCCCGCCGGCAAGTGTGATATTTCATCAAAGGTGGGACTGTCTGTGAGCGCCGCGCGCCCGGCGGCCAGCGCCGCCGCCAACAGCGCTCCAGCCAGCAGCGCGCCCGTCCAGTAAGCGCGGGGCCGCCTCGCATGGCGCTGCGCAGGCGGGCTCATGAATCGAGTCTCACGGGTGACCGGCTCACGTTCGTAGCTTACCGCGTTAGGGCGCGGGCGACTCCGGCTGAGACACTGCCTTGTCAGTCTCGCGCGTATCGGCGTTTTCGTGCTTCTCGCTTGGGGCGCTCGCGGCCTGGGCGTGGGGGGGTGTGCTCATCCGGGGGACCCTCCAT
>CAYQLG010000101.1:0-15676 GCA_964418235.1 uncultured Planctomycetales bacterium | reverse complement strand
ACTCGCGCGCAAAAGAAAGCGAGAATCCGAGCCGGCAAAAAGTTCACGAACTCTCTGGCCCGTGCGTCGCGAAATGCGCGGGAACCTGGGATGGTGGGAACGTCGGAACGTCGGAACGTCGGAACGTGGGAAGGTGGGAAGGTGGGAACGGGAGTCTTCAAGCGAAAGTGACATGGTCCTTCGGCCCCGCGTCCACTTCAATCATGCCGCCAACCCGAACCGCGACCGTGAGGGAGCGATTCGAGCCCCGCCCGGCCTGAACAAGAAGAAAAGCGACGAAGCGACGAAGCGATCAAGCGACGAAGTTTCGGCGCTCGCTTGCATTCCCTACGAAAAGACCTTCTCCGCATCTTCCACGTTGGGCTTGAGATTTTCGCTGACCTGCTTGAGCTGCTCATCGGTGATGACGGCGCGCTTCAAAAGATCAGGCGTCAGCGTCTGCGTCCGCGTCGTCAGCCAGAAGCCGATCTGCTGCTGCGCCACCAGCGTGTCGGCGATCGTGATGATCGCCACCGGCCGCTGATAATCGGCTTGCAACGCGGCGGCATCGTGGTGATAGGCGATCGCGTTGCGCAATAGCGGCGGGAATTTCCACTTCGTCGCCAGCGCCAGACCAAACGCCTCATGGTCGGCCCCGATCGTCTGCCGCTCGGCCTCACAGAAATTCAGCGGCTCCTTGAAGCACTTGTCGGCGACCATGCGCAGCTTGTCGGGAAACAACTGCTGCATCACCAACAGGCCCATGTCGTGCACCAGGCCGCCGACAAACAACTCGTCGGTCGCAGCCGCCTTGGACACTTTGGCGAGCATCTTCGCGCATACGCCCACGCCGATGCAGTGCCGCCACAGGTCGCGCAGCGAGAAATTCGACGAGAGCGCATCGCCCTTGAACATACGCGAGAGCGACGCCGCGAGCGCGATGTTCTTCACCGCGCTCAGGCCAAGCATGACGATCGCGCGATCGAGGCTGGCGATCTGCGACGGCAGGCCGTAGAAAGCCGAATTCACGACTTTGAGGACTTTCGTCGCGAGCGCCGGATCGGTCTTCACGATCTCGTGCATGTCGTGCGCCGTCGCGGAAGGATTCTCAACCACCGCGACGATCTTGGTCGTGATCTCAGGCAGCGAGCTGATCTCCGTTACCTTCGACATCGCCTTTTGCAATTCGGGCGAGAGGGCTTTGGCGCCGGCGGCCGGCGGGGCGGCGGACGCTTCGGGCTTGGGCGCAACGGCAGCGGGCATGGCGGTTCCTCGTTTTCGGTCGCGCACGCAAGGCGGACCTGCTACGTTCATCGGCCCGCGCGCGTCACGGCTGCACTACGCGGGCGTGCCGCCGGGCAGTTCCCCTGAGTCCGAAATGGCACACGATTGAAGCCGCGCGATATCCGCGACGATAGCGCCCAGGCCGCGCCTCGTGGCGCTTCGTTATTCAACGCGCCCAGAGTTCGCGCATGGTGTCGTTCAACGCGATTGGCGGAATAGTCCGCTCTTGACCGTGAATATCAGACCTTGCCGGCCGCTCAGTGCGGCAGCAGTTGCGCCGCCCGTCGTGCGCGGCGCAAACGGGGCTGATGAACGGCTGCCTGGCGTGGTGCGATCAGGGCAGTAAATTGCCGCATTCACCGCGATCGTGCCGCGGAAATAGGCTTGCTGCTGCGCGCGAATGGCCTAGGATAGCTATGAATGACCACGCTTGAGCCTGATGCGATCTTGACACGTCTGCTGCTGAAACTACGGGAGCAACTCGATCGTTCAGAGCCATTCCGTGAAATCGTGGCGCTGATCGGTCAATGCTTGGTGGCCGAAGCTGCGGCGGCTGATCAACGCAAGATGTGCTCGGGCGACGTGCCTTCACGCGACGAGTCGACGCCCGCGCACGATCCTGCGACCCTTGCGATCGCAACACATGACGAAGCCGCCACCACCCCTGCCGCGCGTACAGACGAGGCGCCAACGATCCATGATGATGCCGCAAGCCCCGTCGCGGCGGGCACCGTTCCGCTCCGTCTCGGCAATCAAAAGGTCGAAGTGCGCGTGCCGGGCACCATCGCCGAGATCGACCGTGCGCGCAGCGCGGCGGAGAGAGCCACGGATGAGCGCGGGCCGAACGGCGCCGAATCACCCGAATTGCCGTTTACCCTAGAGCTGGTCGAGCAGCGGTGCCGATTAAAGGCGGCGTCTTGTCGGCACGCCGTCGAGATGCAGATAAGCCCGTTCGATCATGAGGCGCTGCTGGTGCGGCTCAATAAGCTGATCGCGCAGGCCAAGACCGTGCCGGGCTGCTATTTGTGGACTTTGAATCGCCGGTATCCACGGCTTGACGAGTCGGTGCTAGGCGAAATCGGCGAATCCTACGACGCCTTGGCTGATGCCGCTGCCTTGATGGCCTATATCGATCAACTCCCGTCGAAACGTCGTGATGACGAGCAGCAGGCTCTGCATCTGTTGGCCGAGGCTGACTCCGCACTGCGCATCGCGCTGCTGGATACGTGGTTCAGCGATCGCGAACCCGATCAGAACGGCGTGCATGCCTGGCTCAAGCGCGAGACCACGGCGCGCGGCATCTATGTCCGCAGGCACATGCGCGTCGATGATCCGGCCGATCCGGCGGCCGCGGCGGAACTGCGTACGCGGATCGCGGAAGTGCGGCGACGGATCGACGCGCGGGCCGCATTTGGACGCGAAGTCGATGCCCGGCTGAAGAAAATTCGCTATCACGCCCGGCAGATCGCCGCTGGCGCCGAAGCGAATCTCGACCGGCACTGGCGGACGATCGCGCAGACCGTTGAAAAACTGATCGAGCTAGGCGTGACGGTAACAGATCGCCGGATTTTCGACGCAATCGGGCCGGAGGCGTGGCAGTATCGGCCCGTAGGCAGCCAGCCCGAGCTGGAAATTCTCGACAGCGTGCCGGACGGGGCGTTTAACGGGCTGGCCGAAGCCGCAGTCGATCCAGACGAATCCCACGCCCAATCACGCTGGAGCGACAACGTGCTGAGGGCGCGCGAATGGCTCGCCGGGGGCCGTGTGGTCATCATTGGCGGCGAGCCTCGCGTACACACCATCGAACAATTCCGCGACGCCTTCGCCTTGCGTGACGTGGAGTGGGTCGAACTGGTCGAGCATGGCCGCGGCGAGCCGATGCGGGCCCCGATTCAGCACCCGGATACGCAGCTCGTACTGGTGATCGTCAAACTGACCGGCCACCTGCACGCCGAGGAGGCCCGCGAGTATGCGCGCCGGGCCGGCAAGCCTTGCATCATGGTGACGGCCGGGTACAACGCCGAAGTCGTCGCGCACGAAATTCTCGAGCAGGCCAGCGAACGGCTGGCGACGACGAACGAACGATAGCATTGGCCACCCCGCGCGCTGTGGCGTTGGGGCTCCGCACCCAACGGCGAGTCGGTCAGGTTCCTCTTGCCGGCTGCATACACAGTCGGCCGCGATGGGCCGGCGCGCGCGGAGTGATAAGGTCATAGAGTGTTCAGCGCGTGCCGATCCGCCTTCGGCCACTGTGGGCCGGCGCTGCAGGGCGATCACACATCACAGACATGACGCTTGATCGCGCCAAGACTGCTGTGGTTGTTCAGGCTTGTACTGCCTCGATTCGCTTCCTTTCGGTCGCGGTTCGGTTCGCGGCGCGGTTCTGCTCGGCGCGGCTTGATGTGGGGTCATGCGGTGGCTGTATGAGAGGAACCTACGCCGCTTCGCCTTCGGCCTGGCGGTGGCCGCGCTGGCGGCGCAGCTCGTCGCGCACGCGCGAAGCGGTCTCGAAATCATCGTTATCGAGCGCGTGCTGCAATTGCTCTTCGAGCGTCATCGCGATGCCGTATTCACGCCGCAATTGGCCGGCCAGATCGTTCAGCAGGCGCACGCCGGGGTCTTCGCCGGCCATCTCCGGCTCGACTCCCTGCTCGATCAGATGCTCTTCGAGTTCCGCCGCTCCGCGTTTGGCTTGCGAGACGGCCTGTTCGTGCTGTCCCTCGATGACGCGGAGCTGTGTGATTTGTCGGGCGCGATTGAAAATCAGGGTGGCGCGGAGGCCTTGCGGCCCCGGCACGGGCGCGTGCGCCCCGCGAAAGAGGTTGATGCCGCGCAGGCAGGTGTCGATGTCGCGCAGACAGCCGATCAGGCACGCCCGTCCGCGGGTCGTGTCGCCCTCGGCGAGGGCCGCCTCGGCCAGGCTGCTGAAGGCCAGCCGGCGATAATTGGTCTGAAGCAGCTCACGCTCGAACTCGACCCAGTGCTCCGGCGGAATCGCCGCGCGGCGGGCGAGCGCGGCCTCAAGAAAGGCCCCGACCGATTCGTGCCCGTTGTAGCGCAGCCCGTCGGGCCGGCCGTCCGGGAACATCTGCATCACGCCCAGTTCGACACGGAGTTGAATCAGCTCCGCGCCGTCGCGGCCGACCACCATGCGGGCCGATATTTCACCCGGCGGACAGACCCAGCCGGCCAGCAAATCTTCGAGATCCAGCGTCATGGGCAATGCTCCCGATGGTTCCGCTAGGCTATCGACCAGCGGCGCAGGGCACTTGATCGGTAGTAGGCGCAGAAAAGCGCAGCGCAGTCATTACTCTCCTGGTCGAATGCAGCAATCATCTTGCGTGCTGTTTCTCCGTGCATGACATGAAATGGTCGCGAACTTACGTGGAGGTGCTGCAGCCCGCATTGCTCATCCTCAACCCGCATGGCGCTGCTGGCGCCGGAGGTACTATCGTCGTCAATCCCTACGAATTCTCCGCCGGCGGCTCGGCGGGTTCCCCGTTCTCATCCTTTTCGACGACCACCTTCGCCACCGCCACCACGCGATCGCCCTCTTCCACTTTGATCAGCCGCACGCCCTGCGTCGCGCGGCCGATCTCGCGCAGCTCCGCCAGCGGCGTGCGCAGCATGATCCCGCTGCCGGTGATCAGCATGAGCTGATCTTCGTCGGTGACGGCGCGCAACGCGACGACCGGGCCGTTGCGGTCGGTCGTCTTGATGTTGATGACGCCTTTGCCGCCGCGACGGGTCAGGCGGTATTCGTCGATGTCGGTGCGCTTGCCATAGCCGTTTTCGCAGACGGTCAGCACGCTCTTACCCGGCTGAATGACGGCCATGTCGACGACATGATCGTCGGCCTCCAGCTCGATGCCGCGCACGCCGCGGGCCGTGCGGCCCATCGCGCGCACGTCGTCTTCGCGGAAACGGCAGGCCATGCCGCCGCGCGTGCCGATCACGATCTGATCTTCGCCGCCGGTGAGATCGACGCCGATCAGCGAATCATCCGGGTCGAGCGTGATCGCCTGAATGCCGCTGGGGCGCGGATTGCTGAAGGCCGAGAGCGGCGTCTTCTTGACGACGCCCTTCTGCGTGCAGAAAAAGACGAAGCGCTCTTCGCCGAACTGCTTGACCGGCAGCAGCGCCATCAGCCGCTCGTTTTCCTGCATCGTCAGCACGTTGACGAGCGCGCGGCCGCGCGCGGTGCGCGCCAGACTGGGTGTGTCGAAGACGCGCAGCCAGTAGATCCGCCCGCGATTGGTGAAGAAAAGCAGATAATCGTGCGTGTTGCAGGTGAGCAGATGCTCGATGAAGTCGCCGTCCTTCGTGTCGGTGCCCCGGATGCCCTTGCCGCCGCGGCCCTGTGAGCGATACGTGTCGATCGGCACGCGCTTGATATAGCCCTCGTGCGAGATCGTCACGATGACCTCCTCCTGCGCGATCAACTCTTCGATCGTGGTCTCACCGAGGGCGCCTTCGATCTTGGTGCGCCGCGCGTCGGCGAATTTCTCCTTCATCTCGCGACAGTCTTCCGCGACGATGTCGAGCACGCGCCGCCGATCGCTGAGAATCAGCTCAAAATCGGCGATTTGCTGCGTCAGGTCGGTGTATTCCTTCGCCAATTGCTCGACGTCGAGGCCGGTCAGGCGGCGTAGCGGCATCGCGAGGATCGCATCGGTCTGCGGCCGCGTCAGAAATTGATCGGCCATCGACGCCCGCCCGACGAATAGCTCCGGCAGCATGCGCACGACGGTCGCCTGTTCGCTCAGACGTAGCGGCCGGGCCATCAACCGCTCGCGGGCGATGTCGACGTCGGCCGACGTGCGAATGATGCGGATGATCTCGTCGATATCCGCGACCGCGAGAATCAAGCCTTCCAGAATGTGCGCCCGCTGCCGCGCTTTGCGGAGCAGGAACATCGTGCGGCGGCGAATCACCTCGACGCGATGGTCGATGTAATACTGAATGAGCTGCCGCAGACCGAGCGTGACCGGCCGGCGGTTGACCAGCACGATGTTCATGCCGTGGATGTTGCTTTGCAGCGGCGTGTATTCCCACAACTGATTGATGATGACGGGCACGTTGGCGTCGCGCTTCAGCGTGATGACGCAGCGCACCATCGCCGTGCGGCCCGATTCATCGCGCCAATCTTCGATGCCCTTGATGTGGCCGGCCTCGACCGCCTCGGCCAGCCGGCCACGAATCGTCGGCAGCAGAATTCCATAGGGAATGTCATCGATCACGATCTGCGGCCGGCCGTTCTTGGCCTCTTCGACGTGCAATACGCCGCGCACCGTCAACGTGCCGCGCCCGGTTTCATAGAGCGCGCGAATGCCGGTCCGCCCGTGGATGACGCCACCCGTCGGGAAATCCGGCCCCGGCACGATCTCCATCAACTCATCGACGGTGATCTCCGGATTGTCGATCGTCGCGACGATCGCGTCGCAGATCTCCCCGAGATTGTGCGGCAACAGCTTCGTCGCCATGCCGACGGCGATGCCCTCAGAGCCGTTGACGAGCAGATTCGGGAAGCGGCTGGGCAGGACGACCGGCTCTTTACGCGTGCCGTCGTAGTTGTCCTCGAAATCAACCGTGTCGGATTCGAGATCGGTGAGCAGCTCCTCCGCCGGCCCGGCAAAGCGCGCCTCGGTATAGCGCATCGCGGCGGGCGGATCATCGTCGATGCTGCCGAAATTCCCCTGCGGATGGATCAGCATGTGGCGCATCGCCCAGGGCTGGCCCATGCGCACCAACGTCGGATAGATGACGCTTTCGCCGTGCGGGTGATAGTTGCCGCTGGTGTCGCCGCAGATTTTCGCGCACTTACGATGTTTGGCGCGGGGGTTGAGGTTGAGGTCGTTCATCGCGACGAGGATGCGCCGCTGCGAGGGTTTCAGCCCATCACGCACGTCGGGCAGCGCCCGCGCCATGATCACGCTCATGGCATACGTGAGATACGAATCCTGCATCTCCTGTGTGATGGGGGTGATGAGGTCCTGCGGGGCGGCGGGGGCGGGCGACGAAGCGGCGATGTCGGTCATGCAATCCCTCTGCGGGTCGGCTGCGCACAGCCGATCGGGTTACGCTTTTATCACGCCTATTTTACGGCGAATTCTCGCGCATGACGAGGGCGACGCCGCGCCGCGGGCAGACGCGCTCAAGGAAATTGGCCAGGCTTCATGGCGGCCTGAGTCCCGGGCGAGCGGCAGGCGGTCCGGCTGACTTGTCAGCGCCGCGCGTGCCTTGCTTGCCGTCATGCGCGGGGCGCGCCACACTTTCGCCGAGTTACCCCGGCGGCGGCGATGTCAGGCGAGCAAGGCCGGCCGCCATGGCAATCTGAGGCCGCCATGCTGATTCGAGATTTCGAGGCGCGCGATGTGCCCGCGGCCAATGCGCTGACGAATCACTTCATTTTGCACACGACGGTTCATTGGGGTGCGGACGCCGTGTCTGACCCAGACTTTCTAGCGCTGTGGCAACAGCAAACACAGCGCTATCCATGGCTGATCGTCGAAGTAGACGGCTCGCTGGCCGGCTATTGCAAAGCCGGCGCTTGGCGCACGCGCGAGGGTTATCGTCACACCTGCGAATCAACGATCTATGTAGAGCCGGCGTTTCAGCGGCGCGGGGTGGGTCAGGCGCTCTATCGCGCGCTCTTCGACCGGCTGCGCGCCGCGGACTTTCGCATGGTCATCGCCGGCATCGCGCTCCCCAACGAGGCGTCGGTGCGCCTGCACGAATCACTCGGCTTTAAGCTGGTCGGCGTGTTTCATCATGTCGGCTGGAAGTTCGACCAATGGCTTGACGCGGGCTTCTGGGAGCTGGATCTCACGGAGCGGCGCGCGTAAAGCTGCAAGCGCCGGGAGGCAGGGGGAGATTCGGCCTGCGCCGCGCGGCGACGTGCGATTGGGGCAGACATAAACCACCGGCCAGCCGGTTATGCCGCCATACGGGTATGCCGAGGTGTGGTTGGTTTAGGCGCGGCTCCGAATCGAATCGCTTCCTGACGGGCGCGGTTCGGTATGCGGGCGCGTTTCGGTTTGCGGTCGCGGCAGGGTCGATCGCCGGTGGATAGATCCCTACGCCGTTGTCGCCGGGGCGAGCATGTGCCGCGACTGCACCACGCGGAAGCGATTCGCGATAAACGCGCCATCGCACAGCGTCGCATTGCCCGAGGGGTTGCAGCCCGATACGTGGAAATCGCTGAAGGCCGCGGCCTGATTGACGTAGATCGGACCGACCAGGTTGATCGATAAGGCCGCGCCGGCGTCGGCCAGCTCCGCCTCTGCCCGCTCCACGACCGCCGGATCGGTCGAATACAGCCCGCAGGTGATCGCGCCGTGCTGCAGCGCGCTGCGCCGCGCCAACGCCAGACCGTGGGCCGTGTTGTCGGTTGCAATGATGTAGCTGATCGGTCCGAACATCTCGCGCATGAAGAGCGCCTCCTGCGCCGCATCGGCTTTCAGAATCAGCGGCGAATGCGCCCGCGCGGCGGGAAATGCCTCATTTGTCACCGGCGCCGAGTCGCGCAGCACCGTCGCCCCATCCGCACGGGCCTGCGCGATGCGGGCCGCGGTCCGCTCGTTCTGGATGGCGCCCAGCACCTCCGCGGCGCGAGCCGGGTCGGAGAGGAACCAGTCGACGGCTTTGACGATGGCCGCCGCCACTTCGTCAAAGCTCTTCTGCTCGCCGCCGACCTTGATGCCGCCGCGCGGAATGTAGATGTTCTGCGGCGTGGTGCACATCTGACCCGAATAGAGGCAGAGCGAGAAGGCCAGATTGCCGGTGACGGCCTTGAGATCGGGCAGACTGTCGAGCACGATCGAGTTGACGCCGGCCTTCTCGGTAAAGACGACCGCGTGGCGGGCGTTCTGCTCGATCCACGTGCCGAATTCGGAAGAGCCGGTGTAGTCGATGATGGCGATTTCGGGGCGCATCACGACCTCTTTTGTGATGGGCGCCGCCGCGGTGTCGGCGAGCAGGCAAACGAGGTTCGGGTCGAAGCCCTGCTCGCGCAACACGCCGCGCGCGACCTCGACCGTGATCGCCAGCGGCAGGATCGCGCCGGGATGGGGTTTGACGAGCACGGCGTTGCCGGTGGCGAGGCTGGCGAATAATCCGGGATAGCCATTCCAGGTCGGAAACGTCGAGCAGCCGATCGCCAGCGCGACGCCGCGCGGCACGATCGTGTAGCGTTTCTCGAGTTGCACCACGTCCGTCTTGCTGACCTGCTTGCTCCAGTGGGCTTTCGCCGGCGTGCGCGTTTGTTCGAGATAGGCGTAGGTCACGGCTTCGAGGCCGCGGTCCTGGGCGTGCGGCCCGCCGGCCTGAAAAGCCATCATGAAGCCCTGTCCGGTCGTGTGCATGACAGCGCTGGCCAGTTCAAAGCTGTGTTTGTTGAGGCGCGCGAGGATCTCCAGGCAGACGCCGGTGCGAGCCTCGACCGATGCGTTGCGCCACGACGCCATCGCGCGCTGCATAGCGGGCAGCAGCACATTGAGGTCGCAGCGCGGATAGCGCGTGTTTAGCGCCAGCCCAAAGGGCGACGCCTCACCGGCGACTTCGCCGATCGTCCCGGGTTGATCGAGCGTGAAGAGCTGGCCAAGCCGAGCCTGGAAGGCCTTCATGCCGTCATCTTTGGCTGTTTCGCCATAGTTTTTGCCGGAGGGAACCTCGGGATAGGCGCTCCAATAGGCGCGGCTGCGGACGGCTTCCACCGCCTTGTCGAGGGTGGCGCGATGCTGATCAAACAGGTTCGACGACATCATCCGGCTCCGATTTCAACGGCTCAAAGGCCCGCGCTGCGCGGTTCACCCGTCAACGGATGGTAGCCAACCGGCCCGTCGTCGTACACCCGCGACCTTGCATCAACTGGGCTTTTCCAGCTTGGGATGCGTGAGACTTCGAGCCTTGGGTGGAACAGGGTTCCAGCCTGTTGTGAGTGACGCTTCCAGCTTGGGAGGGACAGGCTTCCAGCCTGGGTAGGACTGGCTTCCAGCCTGGGTGTGATAGGCTTCCAGCCTGCGTGGGACAGGCTTCCAGCCTGGATGGGACAGGCTTCCAGCCTGGGTGGGACAGGCTTCCAGCCTGGATGGGACAGGCTTCCAGCCTGGGTGGGACAGGCTTCCAGCCTGTCGACAACTGGGCGGCAGGCATCATGCCTTACCCACGCCCGCCACTTCGCACGAGCTCGCGGAAAGCGGCCTCTGCCGGCGCCACAAAATCGTGCGCTGCCAGGGTTCAAGTGATGGACGCCGCGAGTCGATGCACGAGTCGACTTTTTGGATTGCCGCGCGTATCCGCGCCTCCGTTGGTTGAGGGACGCACCGGCCGGAGGCCCATGCTACCCTGGGTTCGAAACCGTCAGCGGAAGAATGACGGAGTTGGGCTACCGTTCGAAATGCATGCGCATCCTCGCGTCGGCGGTTACTGTTCCCGTTCTGTGACACAAAACTCATCGTATCTTGTGACCGGCGCAGACGGCTGGCTCGGCGGGCGGCTGCTGGGCGCCCTCTCGCGCGGAATTTCTGATTGTCCCGGCCTGGAGCAGCCGCCAGCCGCTGAATTTATTCGCGCGCTGCGCCATGCGCCGCTGTCTGAAGCGCCGCACGACGCGCAGACGATGCCATCCCACGCCGGGGCGAGCGACATGTCCGCCGCGGCCGTCCGCGTCGAATTCGTTCGCGGTGATCTGCGTGATCCTGCCTTGTGCGCGCGGCTGTGCGCTGGGGCCGCCGGCGCGACGCTCTTTCACATCGCCGGCGTGATCCATCCGCGCCGCGTGCGCGACTTCTACACAATCAACGTCGACGGCACGCGCAACCTGCTGTCCGCCGCGGCGCAGGCGGGCGTGCGGCGGGCGGTAGTGATGTCGAGCAATTCGCCCTGCGGCTGCAACGCGCGGCGCGATGAGCGCTTTGACGAAGACAGTCCCTACAACCCCTACATGCACTATGGCCGATCGAAGCAGCAGATGGAGCAGGTCGCGCAGCGCTTCCACGCCGAGGGGCGGCTCGAAGTCGTCATCATCCGCGCGCCGTGGTTCTATGGCCCGGAGCAGCCCGCGCGACAGACGCTCTTTTTCCGCATGATCCGCGCTGGCGTGGCGCCGCTCGTCGGCGATGGCGAGAACCGTCGCTCGATGGCTTATCTCGACAATCTCTGTCAGGGGCTGTGGCGCGCGGCGCAAACCGCCGCCGCCGCCGGCCGCACCTACTGGATCGCCGACGCGCAGCCCTACACGATGAACGAGATCATCGACACGATCGAACGACTGCTCGAAACTGAATTCGGTCAGCGCTGCGCCCACCGCCGAAGGCGGCTGCCAGGTTGGATCGCGGAAGCCGCCGGCGTGGTCGACGCCACGTTGCAGGGGCTGGGTCTGTACCATCAAAAGGTTCACGTTCTATCTGAGATGAACAAGACGATCGCCTGTTCGATCGAGCGCGCCCGGCGTGAACTCGGCTATTCGCCGCAGATTGCGCTCGAAGAAGGCATGCGCCGCAGTCTGCGCTGGCTGGTCGAGCACCGCCCCGCTGCGCTCCGCTGATTTCGCGGCCTTTCAAACCGAACCGCGACCGTGAGGGAGCGATTGGATTCGAGCCGTGCGCGGATCAGTCGAGCGGCGATGAGAAACGAGCCAGGCGACGGCATCAGGCTGCGGCAGCCACGAATCAACGGCCGCGCCGGTAATGCGGGCATCCGATCAGTTGATTGGCTCAGGCGACGCCGGCCTCGAATCGCTTCCGGACGGGCGCGGTTCGGTTTCTGGTGCGATTCGCTATGCCGCCGCGGTTCGGTTTGAAATGCGGTTTGGTTTACGGGCGCGCGGACGAGCTGCGGCGCAAGACCAGGCACGTGCGATCATCCGCCGACTCCGCCGTGCCCTGAAACGTATCGAGCGTAGACCAGAGCGCCCGCAGGAAACTGGCCGCATCATTCGGCTGAGAACGGGCAACTTCGCCCAGGGTCCGCAGCAGGCGCTCATCGCCAAACAGCACGCGTTGCTCATCCGCCGCTTCGATCAGGCCGTCGGTCATCAGCACGAGCCAATCGCCCGGCGCCAGCATGTGCTGGGCCAGCACGGGCTGAACCGCCTCGACCCCGAGCGGCGGACAGCGCGGCGTATCGAGCCAGCGGGCCACGCCGGCCGAAACCAGCACCGGCCCCAGATGCCCGGCGCAGGCATAGCGCAGCTCGCCCGTGCTCGGAGCCAACTCGACCGCCAGCAAGGTGATGAACGCATCACCCGGCAGATGCTCGCAGAAATACGTGTTGGCCCGCCGCAGTTGTGACAGCAGATCAGCGCCATCCGGCGGCGCCGTGCGAAAAATCGCGTGGAGATTGCCGGTCAACAGCGCCGCCGGCATGCCCTTGCCGCTCACGTCGCCGATGCAAATCACCAGACGCTCCGGCGTGCAGACGGGAATATCGAGATAATCGCCGCCGACCCAGCGGCATGGCTGCACGGCGAAGGCGCAATCGAGGCCGGGCAGCGCGATCGGCGGCGGCACCAGCCGCGACTGAATCTCACGCGCCCGGCGCAGGTCGGTCTCCATCAGCTCCTGTTGGCGCAGCCGCTCATGAATGCGCCAGGTTAGATCGGCCTGTCGGCATTGCGCCGCAGCCAGCGTCGCCAGTGCGAGACATTCGGCATTGGCCAGGTCGGGCCGTGAAGAGGTGATGTAGAGCAAATCCTGCGAGCGATCGGTCCGCCCCAGTGGCGCCGCCAGCACGATCAGCGGCGCTTCAAACATCGATACCGGCGCTTCGACGCCGGCCTGCGGCATGTTGCTTGCCATCAACGGCTCGCGGGTCATGCTCAGTCGTCGCAGAACGCCGCGCGAGATGTGATCGACGCGCGCGCCGCCGGCCGATGCATCGCGCTCGCAGAGCGCCTCGACGCTGTCGCCGGGGGCATCGCCGTCCACGCGCAGCACGCGCACGACCAGATTCGGCCCAAGCAGATCGGCCACTTTGGAGCACAGCAGCTCATAGCGCCCCAGCGTCGACTGCATGCCGCCGAGTTGAACGCCCAGCGCCTCCAGGCCGCGCAGGCTCGCAAACGAAAGTTGCGGCGGGCGCAGCTCTTTGAGCGACGAGACCGAATGGGTAGGCTCCGAGCGCAGCTCCAGCCGCGAAGCGACGTGCGTAGTCGCCGCGCCGCCGTCAATGCCCGAATGAAATCGCAACAGCGTGCCGCCGAGCCGAATCTGCTCGCCGCCGTGCAGTTCCGCCGAGGTGACCGCCGCGCCGTTGACGTAGGTGCCGACGGCGCTGCGCAAGTCGCGAATCCACCACTTCCCGACCGAATCGCGCGATAGCTCGGCATGCCGGCGGGAGACGGCGGGATCATCCAGGCGGATGTCTGCGGTCGTGGTTCGCCCGATCAGATAGCGGTCGCGCGCGAGCGCCACCGGCTCACCGGCGGAACGCCCCGAGAGGATTTCCATCGTGGCATGGGGTTCCATCGGCTTCATATGATAACCCGCGCAGCGCGCAGGCCGGCGCACATGTTCGCTCAGCCGGGCCGCGTATCGGGGCGGACACGCGGGTAGAGGGCGCGATTGGCAGACGGGGTGGGTGTAAATTCAGGCCGGCTTGTATTCTGGCGGTTCAACCCGCCCGACAGCTCATGCAGACAAGAACGACATCCCCCTACCGAGACGCGAAGCTGTGATCTACTTGGCGCGATCCGCACGAGTGCTTCGTCACACTTGAATTGGCGGGTTCGAAGCATGGGATAGCATGGGCCTCCGGCCCGTGCGTCCCACTACAAAGATAGGCCCCAATCTCATGCCGTGAAGTCGGAGCTCTTTTCCGCTTCATCCGAAAATTCAAGTTTGACGAGAGCCTATCCCAAAACCTGTGTGGCACCGGTTTCGAACCGGTGATTGTGGCACAGGTTTCCAACCTGTGCAGGTTTGGGGATAGGTTCGAAGCACTACTTGCGCTTGTTCAGTTTGTGTTCAGTTTGACGCCATGACGTTTAACGCCACCGGCTGGCGCGGCGGCTGCACAACGAGGCCCAGACCGCCACGCTCTTTGCTGCCCTTCACGCCATCTTCGGCCACGAGCCGCTGGATCGCCAGCAGCCCCTCGATCACGGTCTCCGGCCGCGGCGGACAGCCGGGCAGATACACGTCGACCGGCACGAACTGGTCCACGCCCTGAACGACGGCGTAGGTGTCGAAAACGCCGCCGCTCGAAGCGCACGCGCCCATCGACACCACCCACTTCGGCTCGGTCATCTGGATATAAAGCCGCTGCAAGACCGGCAGCATCTTCATCACGACGCGCCCCGCGACGACCATCAGGTCGGCCTGGCGCGGCGAGAAGCTCGGCCGCTCGCTGCCAAAGCGGGCGATGTCATAGCGGCTGCACGCCGTCGCCATGAACTCGATGCCGCAGCAGGCCGTCGCGAAGGGCATCGGCCAGAGGCTGTGCTTGCGCATCCAGTTAATGCCGTACTTCTTGACCATGTCCAGCGTGTAATCGAGGCGCGTCAGATGGACCTCGCCGCCGACGGTCTCGGTATGGGCATACTCAACGGGCCGGGTTAATCCCATCGGAAAATTCCTTTGCGCAGTTCGTAGATAAAACCAATCGTGAGCAGCGTAAAGAAAATCAACATCGCCCAGAGCATGTAGCCCGGCGAATAGCCCGCCGCCACGAGGCTCTGTGCCCAGGCCGCGTTGGCCGAGCTGCTGTGATTCGCACCGTCGGCGAGCCGCGAGAACATGATGGCCCACGGGTACATGAAGACGATTTCAACGTCGAACACAAGAAACAGCACCGCCACCAGATAGAAGCGCACGTTGAAGCGCCGCCGCGTGTCGCTGTAAGGCTCCATGCCCGATTCGTAGATGCTGTCTTTCAGCGTGCCGCGCCGCCCAGGCATGATGAGATGCGTCAGTGTCAGGACCGCGGCCGCGGCAAAAACCGCGACCACGACCAGAATGGCGATGGGTAAAAATCCAGGCATATCGGCTCCTGCCAGCCTTCCACGCTAGCCGGCTGTCACGGTTGCCGGCCAGCGACGACGATGACCAGCGACGACGATGACCAGCGACGACGATGACCGCCGCCGCCGATGTCCGGCCCCGGAACTGGCATCCGGTCGATCGGACCGGGCCAATTCGGGCTAGCTCTGCCCGTGCCGCGACGGCCTTCGGGCCGACATTCCGGGCAATCGCACCGGGCAATCGCCACGTCGCTGCGATGAGTGTAGTCGTCCCATGGCGCGGTCGCAATCAACCCGTCGCTGCCACCTGCAACGATCCGCGCGGGGCCAGGTTTGACCAACCCAGATCAAGCCCGGCTCCCCCTAGTGCTTTGTCACACTTGAATTTGCGGGTTCGTAACGAGGGTAGCATGGGCCTCCGAGCTCGTGAACTTTTTGCCGGCTCGGATTCTC
>CAYQLG010000100.1:0-15784 GCA_964418235.1 uncultured Planctomycetales bacterium | reverse complement strand
GGTCATCGCCGGCGTGGTGGTGGTGCTGGGGCTGGCCGGCGTGGCGCTGTGCGGCGCGGCGTGGCTGACGCCGGCGGCGCGCTTCGCGGCAGCGGCGCGAACAGCGCTGACGATCGCCAATCCGGCGCTGCTCGTCCCGCTGATTCTGCTGGGTCTGAGCGCGGCGGCGCTGATCGTGCTGATGCGCCGCCCGTGGCGCACACAGGCGCGGCTGCTGGTGCTGGGCGTGCTGCTGCTGGATTTAGGCGTGTGCGGCTGGACGCTCGACGTGCCGGCGGGGGCCGATGAAATGACGGACGCTTTTGCTACGCCATACCCGCTCGCATCCGCGTATCAGCATGAATCTGCGGTGATTAATGCGCTATACCAGGCCGCCGGAAATGATGATCACGGTTGCCAGAGTTTCTTGCGGCATTGCGGTGCGCGCCTGTGGGTGATCACGTCTCGGCGGGGAGATACCCCCGGCGAGTACATCGCGCCAACGGAAAAACTGATTTCCAACGTCAACGTGCTCTATCAAATCGCTACGCTCACCAACTACGGTCCGCTGCAACCGCGTGGCTATGTCGAGCTGGCCGGTTTCCTGCCCTGGGGTGAAGCAACGGACCCGCAGCGATTGCTGCGCAATGAGGAATTGCTCGACGCCTGCAACGTCGGCATGCTCCTGGTCTATGACCCTAAACTGCACGTTCCACCTTCATTCCGTGAGATTCTTCGTGGCCGTGCCGACGAGTGGCGACTGTTGGAGCGCGTCGAATCGATGCCACAAGATCAAGAAATATCCAGTCGAGGCCTTGGGAGTTGGCCGGGCTACGCGACCGGGCGTGTCGCACGCCCTGGTAGCTCGCTCATTTGGTTTAAGACGATTGCAATGACGGCCGTTCGAGGCTGGTGGCACACGCATGATTGTGTCACTCTCGTGGAATCCGCAAACCATGTCTCAGCTTGGCGGCGCGAGATCGCGCCTGCGTTCGACCGGATAGATCGACTAGCGCTAGACCTGGCGGAGTTCCTGAAATTTTTCGAAGTGGACTCGTCACTCTGGTTGCCATGCCCGCTCGAGAATCACAAGAACGCGACGCGCCCCGACAAGCTCGTCGTCTCCTTGCTGAATCTGCCCGGCTGGACCATCGAACAGCCAGGCTGGCGGCGCGATCCCGACACGGCCATCCTGACGTTTCATCGAGCCGCCGGCAGCGAGTCAGCAGCGCCTGATCCGCATGAGTCATTTTCCGGCGTCAGGCTGGTCTATTTCCCGCCGGGGCTGGCCTTGGGCGCCCGGCTGACCGCGCTCACGTGCGTGGTCTTATTCTTGCTCCTGATCGGGGCGTGGCGGACGCTGCGCCACGCCGCCGCTACCACAGGTATCATCTCCGAGACGAAGGGAGCGACGGCGTGACCAGTTTTCGGATCGAAGTGCGGGATCGTGCCCCGCGGTCGGCGGAGAGTCTTGTTCAGCGGCTGCGCGAAGCGGGGCTGCGCGAGGTGGGTGAGGTTTACGAGAGCCGGCTGTTTTTTCTCGAAGGCGAGCTTGCGCCGGCCGAGTTGGAACGAGACGCGCTGCTGCTGCTCGTGGACCCGGTCACGGAAGAGGCGCTCGTCACGAACAGCGCCGATGCGAACGTGGGCACGCCCGAGCGTGCGGCGAATGCCCTCTCTGATTCCGGCGCGGTCGCCACGATCGAAATCCTGCCGCGTCCGGGCGTGATGGATCCGACGGCGGAAACCGTGCTGGCTGAGTTGCGGGCGGAGGGCTGCGCGGTCTCCGCCGTGCGCACGGGGCGGCGCTATCGGCTGGCGGGGGTGACGCCGCTCGCCCACGCCGGACCGGCGACCGCGGCAGTCGGTTCTGCGCAGCCAACTGCGACGGGCACACCGACGGCAGACACGAAGGCCGCGGCCCAGCTGCGCGCGATCATCGCGCGGACGCTCGCAAATGACTGCATCGAGGAAGTTCACATCGGCTCGGCAGGGCTAGCGCCGGCGCCGCGCCCGCCGCAGCGGCCCTTCGAGCTGCGCCATGTCGCGTTGCGGGGTCTCAGCGACGCGGAGTTGCTATCGCTCTCGCGCCGCGCGCACCTGTTTTTGTCGCTGGAGGAGTTGCGCGCGATCCAGCGGCACTATGCCGAGCTAGGGCGTGAGCCGACCGATATCGAGCTGGAGACGCTGGCGCAGACCTGGTCTGAGCATTGCGTGCACAAGACGCTGAAGAGCGCGGTGGTCTATCGCGGCGCGCCGTTTCCGTCGCCTGCTGCTGCTGGCGGCGATGAGCGCAGCGCCGCCGCGTCAGCCGCCGGCAGCGCCGGCCCGGCCGCCGGCTTCATCGAGCGCCGCTACGAGAATCTGCTCAAAGAGACCATCGCCCGCGCCACCCAAGAGCTGATCGCCGCCGGCCGCGGACCGACCTGCCTTTCCGTCTTCAAAGACAACGCCGGCATCATCGCCTTCGACGAGGAGTTGGGCATTGCGTTCAAGGTCGAGACGCACAATCACCCCTCGGCGATCGAACCCTATGGCGGCGCGGCGACCGGCATCGGCGGCTGCATCCGCGACGTGATCGGCTGTGGCCGCGGCGCCAAGCCGATCGCCAGCACTGATGTCTTCTGCGTCGCCCCCGGCGACTGGCCGCAGGACGAACTTCCCAAGGGCATCTTGCATCCGGCCCGCGTGTTGCGCGGCGTGGTGAAAGGCGTCGCCGACTACGGCAATCGCATGGGCATCCCGACGGTCAACGGTGCGATTTTTTTCGAGCCGCGCTATCTTGGAAATCCGCTGGTGTTCTGCGGCTCGGTCGGGTTGATTCCGCGCGGATTGGTTGAGAAGCAAGTCAACCCCGGCGATCAGATCGTTCTGATCGGCGGTCGCACCGGACGCGACGGCATTCACGGCGCAACGTTTTCGTCGGCGGAATTGACCGATTCGCACGCGGATGAGTTTTCGCACGCCGTGCAGATCGGCAACGCCATCACCGAGAAGCGCGTAATGGACGCGGTTTTGGCGGCGCGCGACGCGGCGGAGGGGTGTCTCTTCAGCGCCATTACTGATTGCGGCGCGGGCGGCCTGAGCAGTGCGATCGGCGAAATGGGCGCGGAGTGCGGCGCGGTCGTCGAGTTGGAGCGCGTGCCGCTGAAGTATGCCGGTCTGCGCTACGACGAAATCTGGATCAGCGAAGCGCAGGAGCGCATGGTGCTGGCCGTGCCGCCGGAGAATCTGCAGCGCTTTCTCGCGGTGATGCGCGCGGAGGAATGTAAGGCGACGGTGATCGGCGCGTTTGGGGCGGCGGGCCAGCCCGGACCGCTCCCTGACGGTCGCGGCTCGGGAGAGGCGCGCCTGATTGTCCGATACAACGGCGTCACGGTCGGCGAGATGTCGATGGCGTTCCTGCATGAGGGGCTGCCGCGCGTTGTCCGCGAAGCGAGCTGGCAGCCGGATGCGCCGCTCGAACCAACGCTGGCGTCGGCGACAAGCCGGGATGCACCGCTGGCCCACTTGTCGGCGGCGCAGACCGAGCTGCCGCTCTCGCCAGATGCGCTGCTTGCGGCGCTGGCGGCTCGGCTGCGTGAGCCGGATGTCGCCAGCAAGGCGTGGGTCATTCGACAATATGACCACGAAGTGCAGGGTGGCAGTGTGATCAAGCCGCTGATGGGGCCGGGCCACGGCCCCAGTGACGGCGCGGTGCTGCGACCGCGGCTCGGGCAGCCGCGTGGGATCGCGCTGGCGTGTGGATTGGCGCCGCGCCTGTCGGACGTCGATCCCTATTGGATGGCCGCCGCCGCGATCGACGAAGCCCTGCGCAACGTCATCGCCGTCGGGGGCGACCCGCGCGCGACCGCGATCCTCGATAATTTCTGCTGGGGCCGCACGGATGATCCGCGCATGCTCGGAGCGCTCGTCCGCACATGTCAGGCCTGCTACGACTTTGCGGTGGCCTATGGCGTGCCGTTCATTTCGGGCAAGGATTCGCTCAACAATGAGTTTGCACTGGAGCGCGACGACCTTGAGCGACTGGTCGAGACGCTGCGCCGCCGCATGGACACCGACGGCGATGAGTGGCGGGCGCGCCTGCCGCTGATCGAGGCGCGGCTGCGCGCGACCGGCCGGCTGGCGATCCCGCCGACGCTCTTGATCAGCGCGTTGGCGCTGGTCGGCGATGTGCGGCGGTGCCCGGGGGCGGACTTGAAGCCGGCCGCAGGCGCTGGGGTTTACTACGTCGGCGGCTTGGCGCCGGTGGGGTTTGCGGCGGCGGTGGCGTTGCGCGTTCATCACGCCGTCGCCGATGCGATCGCCGCCGGCCTGGTGGCCGCGTGCCACGATGTGTCAGACGGCGGCTGGCTGACCGCGCTGGCCGAAATGGCGATCGCCGGCGATTGTGGTGTCGAACTGGACTCGCCGCGGCCGGATGAACGTGGCGCTCAGCATCAGGAGCAGCGAGCGACCGGCGGAATCTCCGCCGATTGGCCGGCAGCGCATGAGTTTTTGGCCGAAGCTGTCGCCGGATATTTGGTTCAGCCGCGTGATGGCGCGGTGATTGAGCGCTGGCTGTCCGAGCGCGGCGTGGAGTTTCAACGGGTTGCGCGCGTTATCACGGACAAGCGCTTGCGCTATCAATCCGCGGAAATCGGCATCGCGACGTTGCGCGCGGCATGGCAATAGGCGGCGCTGTGGCGCTTTCGTGGGGTGGCGGCCTTCATGTGGCATGGTTCTCCTTGTGGCACTGGTCTCCGACCAGTGGCTGTTTTCACAGGTCTCCGACTTGTGAAGTAACCGGGCAGTTCAGGTATTTGCAGAATTCTTGCGGGTCGGAGAGCCGCGGAAGCGGGTCACCGGTCGGAGACCGGCGCCAGACAGAGAGCAAGCATCGAGCTGCACGTGCTTAAGAGGCAGGATAAGGTCTTTCGGCTTCGCAGGCGCGTTGCATGTCGGCAAGGTCTTGCTCCAGGCACTTGCGCATTGTCGCCCCCATCATCAGATTCATGAGTGGCGCCAGTAGCCGGGCGGTCAGTGTCAGCGGTCGGGAGTTCATCTCAAATTCGACCCGAGTGCCCGCTGACGCCGGCATGAACCGGAAGGAGGACGTATACGTCACGCCGCACGACGTGCAACCGATTGTGACCGATTGCGGTGGATCGAGGGCAATGACCTCAAGCGTTTCGGTTGCCTCATGCTTCATGATGCGGCGGGTTTCGCGCCAGCGCGTGCCGATGCGGGTTGGCCCTTGTGTCAGCATTTCAATCCGGGTAACGCCGGTCAGGCGCCCAGCCGCATTGGGAAAATCGGTGAAGTATTCGAATACTTGCCCGGGCGGCGCGGCGATCTGTCGAGATAGCTTCAATGCAGACATGCTGTCTCCCTTGGACCCGGCTTGCGCCGCCAGCCGCGTAGATCCGGGTCGCTTTGAATTTCCTATTCTATTAATTTAGCCCCGCTGGCAGCGGCTGATCAAGATCATCGGAAGGCTCGATGCCGGTTGGGTCGGCGTCATGTTTGTAGATCGCATTTCATTTCGGGAGTTCGGATTGATCGCGATGGCCGTTCTGCCCCCGCGGGCGGACGCTCCGCTGCTTCGGATTCAAACGTCGCCGGCTATTTCCAACGGCTCCGTTTGAATTCGAACTTCCCGACGGTCGTCGAACCCGCTACTCTTAATAGAGCGGAAGCTCTGATCAGGCGCAGACGCCGCGAATACAAGGAAAGCGCACCCATGATGCAGTTGATGCAGTCAGCGCCGTGTGTGTGGCGGTTTGCGGCGCTCATGTTCTGGGCTGTCGCGGCAAGCGGGGCTATGGCCGGAGAAGCACGCGTCTATTTCAGCGAGCATACGCTCTCGCTCGGAGAGCCTTCGCGCTTCGCGGTGACGAAGGGTGACGGCAGCGACGAGCAGACGCTCTTTCAGCCACCGTTGTTCAGTCTCTATAGCCGCTCCATCACCATCGATTCGGCTGTTGGGCGAACCTTCTGGCTGCACGTCACCCCCGGCGAATCTACGCCGCTTCTGTCCGCCCGACTGGATGGCGGCAATCGCGAAGACCTTACCTCTGCGGGAGAATTCTCAATCCTCTACGGCGTCGAGCTGAGCGCTGACCGCCGCCGCCGGCAGCTCTATTGGCGCTACAGCGTGACAAACAACCTGGTTGGGCGCTGCGACTATGACGGTTTGAATCCGCGCATTGTGTGGCGCGATCAAAGCGGCGACCTGGCTCAATTGATCGCAGGCCCCGCCGTCGATCCGGCCCGCCGATTGTTTTTTGTGACGACTTCCTACGGCATCGAGCGGATTGAAGCGGACGATCCAACCCATCATCCCGTTCTTACGCCGCCGTCGCGCGGGCCGCTTGCCATCGACCCGCGCAACGCCATGCTCTATTTCGGTGTCTTTGTCGAAAGCAGGCGTGAGACGCAACTCTATCGCGCGAACTATGACGGCAGCGCCGCCGAGCCGCTGACATTCACTCCCGGCGCGTCGTTTACCGGCGGCGATGTCAGCATCGACTGGATCAATCACCGGCTCTATTGGATTGAGCCGGGCCATGATACGGCGCCGTCCCGCATCGTCCGCGCCACTGACGCCGGAGGATTGCCTGAGACGATCTATTCCGCGGCTCTGGGGGTGATCATCTCGGGGTTGGATCTCGAGTTTCATCCCGATCGCGGAGATGTGAACTGTGATGGCGCGATCGATTTCGGCGACATCGACGGCTTCGTCTTGGCGCTGATCGATACGGCGGCGTTTGATGAGGCACTGCCGCTATGCGAGGTAGAAGCCGCCGACGCCAATCAAGACGGACGTGTTGACTTCGACGACATTACGGCATTTGTAGGGTTGCTCGTTTCGGCGCGTTGATTCGTCTGCGCCACGCGAAAGAACGCGATGGATTCCTACGCTTCCAAGCCCAAATCTCCGGGAAGCGCTGAGTGCGTCGAACAACACTCATCGCGAGACAAGCCCGCATGCTTTTCTGGGAGGGCCGGAAGCCCGCCCCGCCCGGATTGGTTAGGCGTTCGAAGGGCTTGGAAGCGCCGGCCTGCTGAAAACTAGCGCGAACGGCGCGGCGGGGGTTTCTCCTTCAACGCGGCGGAGATGTAGAACTGCAGCACCTCGCGCGCCGGGCCGCGCGGAAAGTAGCTGATGGTTTCGACCTGATCGCCGCGCTGTACTTGCAGGCGGACGCGCTCGTCCGGGCCGCCGGGAATTCGCCAGCCGACGAGCGCATCGCCTTCGCGCAGACCCGCCTGCGCCGCGGCGGAACCGACCTTCAGCCCGCGCACGCGCTTCTTGCTCAGCGTCGGCTCGCGCTCAAAGCCAAGCTCGTACGCGTGCACGGTCTCCACGCGCGCCGCAAGCAGCGGGTGCAGCGCTTCCGCCGGGATCGGCACGGTTTCGGCGCGCATCACATAGCGGTCAAACTCCTCGGCGAACCAGCCGCCGAGTTCCGCTGTGCCGACTTTGCGGATCACCTCGTTGGTCAGTTCGAGACCGGCGGAGCGGCCGCGCTCAACGAGCGTAATGAGCAATTGATCCAGCCCGAGCTTGACGCCGGCCTGCCGCGCCTGCCAATGCCAGCGCAACCCCAAGAGCAGCCCGCGCTGATAGGCGACTTCGCCGACGGTGTCGCGCCGGGTCTTGAATTCGGCCCGGATTTGCTCGTTGTCAGCGTGAATGGCGGGATTCGCGTGATATTCGCGAATATGCTTATTCAGCCACTTGGACAGCGTCGCCGGCTTCCAACTGTCCTCCCCCAGCAGGCGCAGCGCGTAGTAATCCGTCAGCCCCTCGACGAACCACGTGACCAGTTCGTCCGGCTCGCGCGCCTTGAGCACGCCGCCGTTCCAGTAGTGAAAGAACTCGTGTGCGATCAAATGTTGCTGCGCATCGCCGAAAGCCGCCCCCGGCGCGACATAGAGCGCCAGGCTCTGATGCAACCCCATCCCGGCGAGCTGCTCGGCGCCGTGCTCGGGCTTTTCGCCGACGGCGATGACCGTGACCAGGAACGGCGGAAAGTCGCGCTCCGCCATGAAGGCGATCTGATGATCGATGATCCGCGCGGCCTGCGCGGCGAAGTCGTCCAGCTCCCAGGTCACGCCCGGCCCGAGCGCGACGGTGAACTCACGCACGCCCGCGGTCGCGCGCGTTTGCGTCCGCAGGCCGCCGGCGAAAAAGACACTGCGGCGCAGATCGTCGAGCGACATGCGCCGGCCGATCGTCGGGCCGTTGCCCAGTGAACTGACCGCCTGCCACTCGGGCGGCAGCTTCCAGCGGATCAGCACGTCAAACTCCGGCGGCGCCTTTCCGCCGGATTGCGGCACGAGCAGGAACGCGTTGGCCATGCCGTGGAAGAACGTGCGCGTGACGAGCGGATGCTGAGCGCGCGACCAGTCGTGCGGCTTTCCGCCGGCGTCGACTTGATAGCGGCAGACGATCGTCGCGCCCGGGCGATGCTCGATCGTCCAGCGGTTGGCTTCGCCGCCGCTGCGGCCGCCGCTGATATCGATGTCGCGCAGCAGTGCGCGCACGCTGGCGACGGTGCCCCAGCGCGGGGCGCAGCTGAGAATGGAGCCTGTGCGGCCGGCGGTCTCCCAGCGCAGCTCGACGCCGAGCCGGCCGTTGCGGGGGTCGGGCGTCAGCTCGTATTGCAGTGATTCCGCCCGCGCGGGCACAGCCGCGGCCACCCAGAGCAGGCCGATGCACGCCAGGGCTGTGCGAGCCAGAGCGTTTTCAAAATCAGCCTGTCGCCTGTAGCAGAGCCGCGACCGTAAGGAAGCGCAGAGCCACGGAAAATCTAACCAGTTCTTGACGGTCGTGGCTCTGCCGACATGAGCGCTATTCTGAAAATGCTCTAGGCGGTCGGGGCGGCCCGCGTGAAAAACGCCCGCCGGGCCGATGCGATCATGTGATTTCACGACGCCAACCATGCTCTCATCGTAGCCGCTGGTCGGGTTCGTCGCGGCGGATGTGGCGGTCTCTCCCGGCTTCGGCCGGACCTGGGAGCTTGACGACGATCGCATGGTCGCCCGAGCGGCAGGGATCGGCCGCGGCGCTACCGCAATAGCCGACTCAGCGCGGGCGTTTCACGAGCGTGTTGTAGTCCTCATAAGCCAACTCGCCGGCGAGCTTGCGCAGCAGCGTACCGAGCTTATCGGGGGCGGTTTTTTGCACGGTCTCTTTGAAGTATTTGGCGAGGGCGGCGTCGCCGCTGGTCGTCCAGCCGGCCTTGCTCGGCCATTTGTTGTAGTTCAACTCGTCGGCGATCAGCTCGGGCGCTTTGATGATGGCCTTCTGCAAGCCTCCGGCCAGGCCGCGGGCCCAGGCTTGCAAGCCGCGCAGCATTTGAAAGAGATCGCACTTCTTTCGGCCGGTATCGAGATACTCACGCAACAGGTCCTGCAGCGGCGGCGTTTTGCTGAGCATCATATAGGCGTGATTGAGCTTGAAGGTCTCGTCGTCGAGTTGCCGCAATTCCTTCAGCATCTGCCGCACATGCAGCTCGATCGCGGCAAACACCCGCACCGATTCGAGAAAGACCGTGCCCAGTTGCTCAAACGTCTGCCGCGTCGGCTTGTGCGTGTCGGCGAAGACCTCGGGCAATTCGCGCACCCAGAGCGACCACAACTCCGCCAGCACTGCGTCGGCCGTGTCGGCCTGGGCCGCCTCGACCACGCCGGCGGCCTGCGAAAGCCGCGCGTCGCGCTCCTGCTGCACTTGCTCCAGTTCCGCCCGCAATCGTGCATTCTCCGCTTGCAGGGCCTGGGCCGTCTCGACGTGGGCCAAGGCGGCTTCGCTGACCTCTTGTCGGCCGGCCTTGAGCTGTGCATAGCGCGCCGCGGCCTGCTCGGCGGCGGCGGTCTGCTCGCGCGCCAGCCGTTCGACGCGCTCGTTTTCTTCGGTCAACCGGCGACGATCTTCCTTTAGCTCACGCAGTTGCCGCTGCTGCAGCGCCAATGTCTGTTCGGCTTCGGCGCGGGCCTTCTCCTCGAGGCTCAGACGCGCTGCGAGTTCGCTGATGCGCACACGGCTCTCTTCGAGCTTGAGTTCGAGCGCGGCGCGCTGACGCTGGGCGTCGCCGGCGCCGGCCGGTACGCCGCGCGCTTCGCCGCGCCCGGGAGTACCGGCTGCGCGGCGCGCGGCCAGCTCCGCTTCGGCGGCGTTTCGCCGCTCGGGCGCCAGTTGCGCGAGCCAGGCGCTCATGTCAGTCGGCTCATGACCGCGGCGGCGCAGCTCCAGTGCGGCGCGCTGCAGGCTGGCGATTTGTTCAAGCGGCGCTTCATCGATGGCCATGATCATCCTCCCGAATTTCGCATCCTTGTCATGATAGTCACGGAGATCGCGTCGGCCGTCTCGCCCCGGTCCAGCGAGCGGCGTTGTTTCGCCTGATCGAGGCATACATCACTTCTTCCGATCGACGACGAGCGCCCAAGTTAAACTGTCCTCCGAAAGATCACGTCGTCACAGGAGGCAATCAGGCCCTCCAGTTCCAACCGCGGCAGGCTTGCGCCGCCCATCCGTGGCGCCTCCGCCGCACGATTGGAGCAGTAGCTCCAGCCCGGGATGAACGTCGCCATCCGCACGGCGACGCTGAGGGCGGCCAGCCAAAGAGCCGGCGGAAAATCTTCCAGCCGCGCCCGGTCGCGCTCGGCCGCGCGATAGAGCAGGGCGCGGCGCGACCAGAGGTTGGCCGGGGCATCATCCACGCCGCGCTGACTCAGCCACGCTTGAGCCTGATTTCCGGCATGGCCGGAGTCGACAGCGCGGCATTTGGTTGTCAGCTCCGCCAGCTCGCGCTCCAGCATGTGCCGACGGGGTGCGGGCGGATGCGCGTCGTTGCTTACCAGCGCGTCGAGCAACAGCGCGCCAAGCGCCGCCACGTCCGTGCCTTGACCAAAGCCAGGATACCACCGGCCCCGTAGCGGACCGAGCACATCGCCGGTCTTGGCCGGCCGTGGGAGGCGCACCAGACCTGCAATCCCCGCGCCGTCGGCAGGATCATGGGCGCCGCTGGGTGTCAGCACGGCGCTCCACTCTTCGCCCTCAACAACGAATCGATCGGCAGCGCTGATCCAGGCGTGCGGGACGCCGAAATCCTCGAGCAAACACGCGGCCCCGGGGCTCGAGCTGCCGGCCCGGGTTGATTTCACGACGAGCTGGCATGATCGCGTCTGCCCGATCAATCGCGCCGCTTCGGCCACCTCGGCGGGATAGGGCCAATCTTCGGTGGAGCACTTGGGATAAGGCCAGACGCGATCCGCAGCCTGTTCTGCATATCGATCGTCGGTCGCCGGTGCTCGCAGCAGCGGGGTCGCACCCCAGGCAAACGCCGGCAGCGAGCCGGTCGCTGTCAGAACGACGCGGATCGAGTCATCATTCCACCTCAGCAGCGGCCGGCCCGATCTGCTCCAGTCATGCTCAAGTTCGACCAACGCGCCGACGACCAGCCTCAGCTTCAGCCGGAGAATCTCAACCAGATCGCGTCCGTACGGTTCGCCGACAAGCAGTAAGCGCGGCGCCGCGCGGGCCAGCTCGCGCCAGCGCGCCGTGCGCCAGCCATTCAACGGCCCCAATCGTTCATCGTGGATATCTTCCGGCGCTCGACCCGCGATCCAATCCGCGGCTTCGGTCAGTTGCCATTCGCCGAGCGGGCGCACGGCGTCGAGCCGCGTTTGTGCATTCACGAGCAGCAGTCGATCGGCGGCGTAGGCATAGCCGTCGTCGGCGGGGTAGCACCGGGTGCGCTCTTCACAGCGGACGCACAGATGCGGCGCTTGATCGAGCACGGGAGAGGTTGCCGCGAGAAAAGCCCGTTGCGATTCAATCAGATGATCGTGATCGCGGGTAGCCGGCAGCAGCGCACCATTCGCGGCGCGTGCGGCAATCAGTCCATTGCGTTTGCGACAGTAGGCGAGCACGGGTAATTCGCGCTGCCGGCGCGTGAGCAGCGTAACTGTTTGAATAGGCGCTGCGGCTGCGGGCGGCGAAAGCGTGTCGTCTGGTTGATCGGTTTGGGCTGGCTCCAGCGCGAGCGGATCGGTGCTTGCGCCCCGGGCATGTTCGGGCAGGGTGGAAAACTCGACTAGCTGCGTGATCGCCCCGGCGCCGGCGGGCATCGCGCCGAGAATCGTGCGTGTGCGCCGGCCAATATCGAGCGTCAAAAAGGGATCGACGGCGAGGGCGGCTTCAGCGGGGGCCGGGCCAATCATTGCGAAACTGTCGCCATGCTCGACCGGCAAAAGGAGGAGCCGAGCGTTCAAATCGATTTCGGCCGGCCGGTTGGTCATGATCGCCGTCATTGTATCCCGATTGGATCGGCTGAAAATCGGGTCGGCACGATCTACGTAACTCTCTTGAATATCGATCATTACAACTCGGCTGGGCTTGCGCGTCGCACAGCGCCGCCGGGGCCGAGCCAAAGCCACAGACATGGCCGGTGCACTGGAACGAAGCCGCGAATGTAGATACGCAATCACGGCTGATAATCCTCTGTACAGGTCACATAACTATTGCTGTAAGTCGCTGATATTCAAAGATTTAATTGACTTGGCCGGGCTGAATCTGTAGGTTCGATCAGAGTTGATGGATGGAGGCGGCGAGGGCTTCTCTGACCAGCAATCCACTGCGGTTGCGGCGAAGCATTTGTCCGGCTGCATGCAAGATGCTGAGTTGCTTCAGCAGGAGAGGAAGTGTTTATGCGTGCGTTTCGTGTGGCAGCGCCGATCAGTGCGGCACTTGTGCTGGCCGCTACGGCGCTAGGGCAAACCGGCACAGGGTTCACCATCTCAGATGCGGATGCGTTCTTCACACAGGGCAATCATCCGACCGTTGGAACCGGTACCGGCGTAAGCGGCGCGAATCTTCGTGCCAGCGGTGCGTCCAGCACCGATCAACTGTTCCAGAGCGCCTGGTGGTACCGCACCGAAGGTGACGCGCGGGAGACGACGTTCTTCAACGCGGCGCTGGATCCGGTCGCGCCGGGGTCGGACAACGCCACGCTGCGTTTCGGGCAGTTGCAGCGTTTTCGTGCCGTGTTGCGGCACGTCGTCGATGATCCCGGCGTGGGCGCCACGCTGGTGAATGAGATGACGATCACCAACACCAGCGATTCCCCGCTTGTGATGGCGCTGTTCTACTACGCCGACTTCGATGTCGCCGGCACCGCCGGCGCCGACAGCGCCGTATTGGCCGGTGAAGATCTCATTCGGATTTCTGACGGCGCCACGTTTGCGGAGATGCTGGGTGTCGACGCCGATGCGTACTCGGTTGGAACGTTCGGCAGCGCGCGGCTGGGCCTGGCCGACACTGACGTGGACAATTTCACGTCGAGCGGACTGCCGTTCGGCCCGGGTGATTTCACGGGCGGTTTTCAGTGGAACCGGACGATTGCCCCGGGCGAGTCGCTGACGCTGTACGCGGGTCTCTCGGTCAACACCGCCGCCGTGCCGGAGCCGGCCTCGCTGGCGCTGTTGGCGCTGGGCGCGCTCGGCCTGATTCGTCGTCGCTAGGCGGCGGCGATTTGCTATACTAACGCTGTTTGCGGCTCATCAACACCGCCGGCATACGAGTCGTTTCGAGACACGCGTCTCGATGCTTCCAACCGACTGGTATGTTGGCGGTGATTGTTTTTTCGCGGCCGCGTTTTCGCCCGGGGTGTGACGGTCGGCGGAGGCTTGGAGCGTCACCCAATTCAGGATGTCGGCCGCAACAGCGCCGCGACCGTAGCGAAGCGGGGCTTTACGGAGAAGCTACGACCCCGGTACGGTCATGGGTCTTCAAAGCGACAGAAAAACCTGAACATGCTCGAGTGCTTCGTGAAACTTGAATTTTCGGATGAAGCGGAAAGGAGCTCCGACGTCACGGCGTGAGATTCGTGCCTATCTGTGTAGTGGGACGCACGGGCCGGAGGCCCATGCTACCCTCGTTTCGAACCCGGAAATTCAAGCGTGACGAAGCGCTAGATGTACTCTTTGACAAACTCTTCGAGTTTCTGCTTGGCGTCGCGCTCGATCTGGCGAACGCGCTCGCGGGTCAGGCCGATGGCGGCGCCGATCTCCTTCAGCGTCATGCGCTTGCCCTTGGCGTCGCTCAGGCCGAAGCGCATCTTGAGCACCAGCGCCTCGCGATCGGTGATGCGCGACAGCACGCGCGAGACAAAGTCGGCGTCGGATTGGGAGAAGGCGGCTTCGTGCGGCGGCGGGGTGCGGGTGTCCTCGACCATGTCGCTGAGGATGTTCTCGCCGTCGCCGTTGGCGCCGCCCTGTGTGCGCAGCGTGCAGGCGCGCAGCGCGGAGGCGATGGCGCGGGCCTTGCGCGGAGTAATCTGCATTTTGGCGCAGATTTCGTGCAACTCGGGCGGTCGGCCGAGCTGTTCCTCCAGTTCGCGCTGCGCCAAACGCATGTGCGCGATCTGCTCCATCAGATAGCTCGGGATGTGGATCATCTGCTGCGAGGTCTGCACGGCGCGGCGGATGGCCTGGTCGATCCAATAGCCGGCATAGGTGCTGAAGCGCGAGCCGAGCGTCGGATCGAAGCGGTCGACTGCGTTCATCAGGCCGACGTTGCCCTCGTTGACGAGGTCTTCCATCGGCAGGCCGCGATTGCGGAAATTCTTGGCGACGGAGATGACGAGGCGCAGATTGGCCTGAATCATGCGGTCGCGGGCGCGGGCGGCCTCCAGTTGAATGCGGTCGCGCTGCGCGAGCGAAATTTCGCCGCGGGCCAGCTTGTCATCGCTCTCGGGGGCGAGGCGAATTTTGCGCCCGAGTTCTTTCTCCTCGTCGGCAGTCAGGAGCGAGAACGACTTGATCTCTTTGAGATAGTCGCCGAGGGCTGTATCGAGCTTGGACGGCATGCTTTGATCCCGATACCAAAACCGCCGCCGTTGCCGACCGAGGCCGGGCGGATTTCAGTCAGTCACTTCCCACCCGGTCTATCGACCCGCTGCCGAGGCGATATCACTCACGCATGTATCTTATACCGCGCGTTCTGCATGAGCCAATTTTATCAGGCGCGGCAAGCGGCTGCGGTCCGATGCTGGGCGGGTGCGCGACTTGTCCATCGCCAGAATTGTCGAAATGGATTGAAACAATGCGCCTGACCGCGCACATCGCGAGGTGCCGCAGGTGGGTTGCCGACGGCTGATAATCACCGGCGAGATGCTCGCGCGTTTTCGGCCACATTCCGCGTGATCGCTGGGTAATAGGATCGATCCAAGTTGCATGGTTGAGCGCCGAGATGGACCGGCTTCAGCCGGTCGGTCCCTGCGACCAACTTCAGTTGGTGGTGAGGGCGGTTGTGCATGCGAGCATGCTTCAGCCGGCTTTGGCCGGTCTTGCGGCGCCGATCGTGCCGCCGACGCTCACCGCTTCGCAAGTCCGGCTGAAGCCGGCTAAGCCGACCGCATTGAGCTGAGAACAAAAAGGACCGCTCGCGCGCCCACCACCGGCTGAAGCCGGCGGCAGGGGCCAGTCGGCTGAAGCCGACTCAGCTCCATAGCACCAGCGGTTCACCATTCAACTCGTCAGCGCCAACGGCTTGCGACTCAGCTTCATCATGCGAACGGCTCACCATTCGGCTCCACAGTATGAACGGCTTGCGACGAAGCTCCGCTCGTCGAAACCCAGCCATTCGATGTTCCTCCATAAACCGAAACCGACCCTCGCACCCACACTCTCCAACAAAAAAGCAAGATGGCCCGGAGTATTTCGACAGCCTCGTCAGGAAGCGAAGATTTACGGAAAATCTAACCGCTTCCTTACGAGGCTGTCGAAAAACTCCGGCGACGGCGCGCCGAATGCTTGG
>CAYQLG010000099.1:0-16284 GCA_964418235.1 uncultured Planctomycetales bacterium | reverse complement strand
ACTCGCGTCAAGGCGAAAAATTCACAGGCTCGGAGGCCCATGCTACCCGCGCGCGTGAACGCGCGCGGCCGTGTTTGCTGTCGCGCTGGCGCGCAGAGTGCGAGCGGATGGGCTTGCTGCCTTTCCCTTCGTCGCTGCGTCGCTTTCTTGCATCGTTGCTATGTCGCTATTTTTCTCGGCGTTTGCGGAATCTGAATCGCTCCCTTACGGTCGCGGTACGGCTTACGGTCGCGGCTCTGCTCACGGTCGAGGTTCGAGTAAACTGCCCCCATGACCACGCCGCCCCATAGCCGTAGCGCCCGCCTGCGCGCCGCCATCCACGAGCACACCGTGATGCTGCCCGGCACGATCAATGCCCTGACCGCGCGCGCGATTGAGCGACACGGCTTTGAGGCGATCTATCTCTCGGGCGGCGTGATCGCCAACACGGTCGCGGGTGTGCCCGACATCGGCCTGACGACGCTGACCGAAGTGGCCGCGTTCGCGACGCGCTGCGCGGCCGTCACCTCGATCCCGATCCTGTGCGACGCCGACACCGGCTTCGGCGGGCCGGAGAATGCCGCCCGCGCGGTCGAGGAGTTGGAGCGGGCGGGCGTCAGCGCGATTCACCTGGAGGATCAGGAATTCCCCAAGCGCTGCGGACACCTCGCGGGCAAGTCAGTCGTGCCGCTCGATGAATTCTGCCTCAAGCTGGCGGCGGCCGCCGCCGCCCGGCGCGATCCCGATTTCATGATCATCGCGCGGACCGATGCGCGCGGCGTGACGAGCTATGACGACGCCGTGGCCCGCGCGCATGAATACCTGAAAGCCGGCGCCGACGGAATTTTTCCAGAAGCGCTCAAGAGCAAGGAAGAGTTCGCCCGCTTTGCGCGCGACCTCACTCCGCCCGGCGCGACGCGCCCCGTGCCGCTCCTTGCGAACATGACGGAGTTTGGCCAGACACCCTATCTGACCGTTGAGGAGTTTGCCGAACTGGGCTATCGGCTGGTGATCTTCCCGTTCACGATTCTGCGGGCGGCCTTGAAGACGGTGAACATGGTGCTGGGGGAGCTGCGCGCAAAGGGGACGCAAAAGCACCTGCTCGACCAGATGCAGACGCGCGACGAGCTATACGATCTGCTCGGTTATGCCGGCAAGGTCGGCGGCAAGTAGCGCGCCGCGCGGCGGACCATCGCGCGGGGGCGCTCAACCTTCCTGCCGCGCGCAGCAAGCTGCCAGCCCCGCCCAACCAGCATGCGAAACGCTCATGCGGCGTTACACCGCTCCAGCGAGGGCGCCGACGACGATGAGCGCCACCACATAGAGCACCAGAAATATCGCCAGAAATGACAGCAGATCCTTCCACGGCGCGGGGCCATTTCCGGCCGGAGCACGCCCCACGGGGCAAACGCCGGTGTTCATGCGCGCGCCGATCCAGATCAGATGAATCGTCAGAACGTTGAGCAGACCAAGCAGGGCCGGGCCGTGCCAGCGCCGCCACAGCAGCCAACCGGCCACGCCGCCGCAAATGTAGGACAAAAGCACGTGAACCATGATCAGCAGCAGCAGTGAAATCCGATCAAGCCGACGCGCCAGTTGCCACAGCGCCCCCGGATTGGTCGGTGTCAGCCGCAGGTCGTCCCGATATTGATCCGCCGTGACATGCGCGCGGATGAGCGAATACCCCTCCTCCGCCGCCATAACCGCATACCAGTCCAGCGATGATCCCCGAAATCGACTCTCCCGCGCAGACATCGCAAAGTGCTCCACTTTGATCTGAGCGGCCAGGGCCGCATCGGTCTCGACCTGCCAAAAGCCCAGCGCAAAGAGCCGCAGCGGCACGATTGCCGCACCATAATCCGCCGTCGGGCGCAGCGGGAAGAACGGGCGCTCGCACGGAAATTCGACCCGCAGGCACGGCCAACGCGTGGTGAGCGCACTCATCACGGTCCTGCTTTGCGCACGTCTCGAAGGTGAATTCACCGGCCGGCTCGCGGGGGCTGTGGCTGTTTGCGCGCCGCGCCGACGTTCGGCGTCGTGAACCATCTCGCCAAATGTATCTTGAAACTCATCCGGATCAGCGATCCAGCCGACGATCAACGTCCATGCTTCGCCGAAGTAGTGCGTGAAGCACGCCAACTCTGTCTCGGCCACGTCGGCGCCTTTGTCAGAGAGATAAGTACGCAGGGCTGCGGCCGAATCCGCCTGCAGTGACTCCACATGCAGACCGCCCTCATCGACGCTCACTCCGCGCTCAACGCCCCTTAACACCGACAACGATCCACACGGTACCCCAAGCGTAAAGGGAATCAGCAAAATCGGCGCCGACCGAATCTCGTGCCGCAGCCGCTGACGCGGCTGATAGCCTCTCAATTGCGGAAATTGCTCCTCAACACCGATTCGCACGTCCTTCAGTGCTCCCGGGACGGGCACAATCCAGACGGCGCGGGCCCCAGCAGCAAGATCGACGCGAATCGCCAGCAGCAGCGTCTGTACGCCGTCGCGATGGGCGATGAGCGCCACCTGTTCCCGCTCGGCGAGCGGCGTCCAGGCGGAGCGATCCGCGCCGGCGAGAAATGCCTTGCCATCACCCAGCGTGGGCTGCGGTGTGAACAACAGCAGCAATAGCCACAACCGGCGCATGCCGTTCACAATACTCGCACTTTGTCCGCGGCAAGAGAATACCCGCCAGATCGCCGGCATCGATGGCTGATATCTCGGCGCAGCGCGGCCAGCCAAACCCACCGTGAGCGCTCGGCGGAAGCAGGAAAGAAACCGGCGACACAGGCCACCAATGGGCCGGCGCCGCCGTCGAGTTCATCCTTCAGATTTCGCCGCGCGCTTTGCGCCCTCGTCTATGGACAGCCCGACGCCACCAGGCAATCCACAAACGTGCCGATGTCGTCGAAATCCACTTGTGAATCTTCATTCACATCGTTAACCGAAAACGGGCAGGGCGGCGCCGCGCCGCCGTGCTGTGCTTGGTAGAGGCTGATCCAGCTTGGCTCGCCCACCAAAGCGGCGACGAAATAATCGATGTCGTTGAAGTTCACGGTGCCGTCGCAGTTAGAGTCGCCACGCGTCCCCGTGACCACGCCAAACGAGATGAACGTCGTGCTCGTTCCGGCAATCGTCGCCTCCTCGACCGGCGAGAATTGCGGCGGCGGACGACGCTCGATCAGCGCGTTCACCCGCATGTTTTCCAGCCGCAGCACATACGTGCCGGCGGTGGCCGGGGCGGCAAACGAACCGGTCGCGATGGTCTGCGCGCCGGACTGACCGACGCCGGCAAACACATCGAAATACTGGCCGATGCCAGCCGGGCCGGCGGCGCCAAACGTGTTCTGGCCGCCTCCGATCTGAATCAGATTCTTATACGTTTGACCGGCCGGGCTGCGCTGGCTGCCGAGATAGCCGAAATTCGGCGCGGCGTTGCCAGGGTTGCTGATGCCCAGCGGCCGGCTGAAATACTGCATCGGCACGCCATCGTCGCTGCTCGCGGCGGCGGCGGGCAGATCGATGAACGCGGGATTAGTCGTTGCCTGCACCAGATCGGCGGAGAAGAGCGCTAAGCCGGCGTTGTTGCCCGCCGAAAGACTTACGCTGATCGCCCACTGGACCGTCGCGCCGGGACTGACCGATTGTCCCGCCTGCGGCGAGGCGAGTGTGATGGTGGCCGTCGGCTGAGCCGCGGCCAGCGCGACCATGAATCCTGACAGCGCGGCGACTTGAAATTTCTGGATGTTTGTCACGACCCAACTCCTTCGTGTTTGAACAACACCGCGGACGCGCGGCGCTCGGCTACGCGGTGGATTCTACCCGGCTTTTCGTTCTTATTCGCAGCGCGGCCTCGCGTGCATACGATCTGACGCCGCAACATGCGAGGAAACATGCTTTGCAATCGCTTTCATAGTACCCATCCGCACGGCAGCCCGTCAAGCCGATTCACAGCCCGCATCTGTGAAAACCAGGCTGGCACACTCGCCTTCCAACAAAGCCGGAAACTCGGTGGCAAAGGTTTTCAGCCCTTCCACGGTATGGAAATTGTCTACCACACCTGACCCTCCGAATGCAGAGCCTGAAAATTCGGTTGTTCTCCTGACGGCTCCAAGTTAAACGAACGCCGCCGAACTTTATGATCAAAACCGAGCGTAGCGGACATTCAGCCTCTTCGCGGCGTATGACCAGCCCGGGCGTAGCATGTACGCTCGTCTTTGCCCCCCGGATTCGAACCAGCGATTTTGCCAAGTCGAACGACTTCAAACGAAGGGAACTCGCCAGCACGGTCGCGGGCGTCTCACGTTCGCCCGCGCCGGAGCAGATATAGTGAGCGTCTGCGGCTTCGACAGCAGCCAAGCCGCGATCGTGAGCACCTGTGAGCACACACGCCCCATTTCACGTCGACCTGCCGACCGCTGCCTTCCCAGCCTTGCGCATCATCGAGCGGCTGCGAGCGTCGGGTTTTGTCGCGTTGCTCGCCGGCGGCTGCGTCCGAGATCTGCTGCTGGGCCGCACGCCGCAGGATTTCGACGTTGCCACCGACGCCGCGCCGGCCGACGTGCGGAGGCTTTTCAAGCCGATCCGGCTCGTCGGGGCACAGTTCGGCGTCGCGCTGGTGCATTCGCTGGGGCAATGGATCGAAGTCGCGCGCTTTCGCAGCGATGGCGATTATCTCGACGGCCGCCGGCCACAGACCGTGCATTTCGCCACGCCGCAGGAAGACGCGCAGCGGCGCGACTTCACGATCAACGGTTTGTTTCTCGATCCGCAGACGCGCGAGACGATCGACTATGTCGGCGGGCGGGCCGACCTGCTCGCCGGCGTGATTCGCGCGATCGGCGATCCGCATCAGCGCTTTTCGGAAGATCATCTGCGGCTCTTGCGCGCGGTGCGCTTCGCCGCCCGGCTTGGGTTCACGATTGAGCCGGCCACGGCCGCGGCCATTCGCGAACATGCGGCCCGTCTCGCGGATGTCGCGATGGAACGCGTGCATGACGAGCTGATGCGCATGTTGAACGAGCGCCACCAGGCCGACGCGGTCACGTGGCTCGACAACCTTGGGCTGCTGCGCCGCCTTCCGCCGGGAGAATCGTGGGACGACCGCCATGTGCGCCACGCGCTGCGCCTGCTGCGATATGTGCAGGATCGATTCGACGCAGACGAGTGCAGTGTGCGCTTGCTCGCGGAAGCCGCCCGGCTGCGCGGCAAGGCGACGTTCGAGATCGGGCCATTGGCTCTGGCGATCTTGCTGCTCGATCGCCGTGTGGACGAGGTTCATCGAGTAGCCCGTGCGTTGCTCTGCTCCAATGAAGAGCGCGAGACCGCCGCGTGGCTGGTGGTGCATCAGCGCGACTTGCTCGCGCCTTCGCCAACTGATATTGGGCCGGAGGAGCCAGCGCCGCCGGCGGCACCTGCAACCCAATCAGCGCTGGCCGCGCCTTCAGCCCCATTGTCATTGGCTCAACTGAAGCGGCGCATCGCGCATCCCGATTTCCCGGCGCTCGTAGCGCTCTCGTGTGGATTGGCCGACGCCGCTCAGCACGACAGCGCCGCGGAGCGCGCGAATGATGGCAGCCCTATGACGCAAGCCGCCGCAACCGCGGCTGCCACACAGTCCGCGCCGAACGCGGATGAACAAGCATTGATTCAGCTAGCTGAGCGGTTATCTGCGATGAACCCCGCGGCGGTCGCGCCGGCGCCGCTTATCACGGGTGATGACTTGCTCGCGCGCGGCGTACCGCAGGGACCCCACTATCGCCGCATTCTCGACGAGCTGTATACGCGTCAGTTGGATGAAGTGCTTACAACCCGCAGCGCGGCGGAGGCGGCGCTGCAGGAACTTTTACAGTCATTTGCGCCCGGGCCGCAGCGCGAGTAGGTCAGAGCGCCACGCCCCCGCATTCCCGCCGACGAAGCCGCGGCGTCTAGCGCGCCCCGCGGCGGCAAACCAGTACCGCCAACCCCAGTAGCGACAGCGCCGCACCCGGCTCGGGCACGAGAAACGCCAGCCCCGTCGCCCGCGGCGAAGTCGCATATGGTCCGCCGACCAGCAGCAGCTCATTCGAAGCACGATCCAGCACAAAGAGCGAGTCGGCGTCGGCATCGGTCGCATACATCTGCCCATTGCCATAGTTGAACGCAATATCAAAGACGCGCGTCGAGAATTGCGTCGTCAGCAGCTGCGTCTCGGCCGTCACCGGATCAATCGCGTAGAGGCGCCCGGTCGTCGTCGACGAGAGCAGCCGTTGCCGGACAGGGTCATACCCCAGGCTCGTCACTTCGCCGGCGGTCTCGGCGATGCCGGTCAAACCAATCGTCAGCGTCACGCCGGTCAGCGGATTGACCGTGAAGAGTTCGAGCGGCCCATCCGCGGGCAGCGCGTAGATCAAGCCCGCATCCGTATCCGTCGCCACATTGCGCAGGTTGCGATCGAGATTGATGCGCCCGGCGATGGAGGCGTCGGACGCGCGCACCCGTGCGATGGCAAGGGCATCGACATCAACCGCGTACAATTCATCGCCGCCCAGGCCGGTCGCCATGTCGCTCCAGAATGCAATCGGAAGGCCGCCGACGACGGTCGTCTCCGCAGGCGCAAACGTATTGCCGGTAACAAGCGTAAAGTTCTGCGCTTCAAGGAGATAGAATGGAGTTCCGGCGGCGCTTCCGCCGGCGAAGGCCGGCCCGGCCAGCGCGCAAAATAAGACTGTGGATAGAGCCCATCCAGCGGATAAACGCATACTCAATTCTCCAAACCGGGATTGCTTCTTGCCTCTCTCAAACAAAGCCTAGCCGCCGAAGCCGCAGCCTGAAACGGTTCGTTGCCATCCCCGTCGCGATGATAATTATATCCTTCTATCAGCAAATGAGTTAGCACAGTCGTCAAGGCGGAAAAATATGCGTAGTCCGAAAACCCGCGCTGCTGCGCACGCTTTCAATTGATATGAACGGTTTGATAGCCCAGACACGAGATCGCAGCCCCTTGCACATTTCAAACCGGCGCGGTTACATGCTCGCCACACCGCTGCGGATGTTCGCAGCACAATTCCATCTGTAACTGTCTAGGAGTGCCTGCATGTCCCGAATGAGACGCTTCGTCTCGCTGTCCTGCTTGTTGTTTGTCCCATTTATCAGCGCACAGTCAACGGAGGAAAGCTTCTTTGGCAGCGGCGACACCACTTCGGATAAGTTCGGCGGCGGGGCCGATTTTTCCGAGTTTGTCACCGTCCCGACCGAGAAAGGCCCGCAGCGCTTCTTCATCGAATCGCCGCAGGATGACCTGAGCATTGCGTGGCGCGACAACAGCGATCTGGCTGACAAGATCGGCGCGATTCCGCCGAGCACTCCCAGCCATGCCGTCACGAACCGCATCATCGTGCAAACCGCCGACCCGCAGCTCATCGAGATCATTGAACTGGCGAATGCGAACGTGACGCGTATGCCGTTTGACGCGGCCCCCGATTTCTATGTGCTCGCGCTGCCGAGCGTGGCCGAGGCGCTGAGTTTCGTCGACACGCTGCAGGAGCTGCCCGGCATCAGCGAGGCCTATCTCGATATCGATAACCCGAAAGTTCTGCGCGTCGCGCCGCCCACCGATCCCAACTACCCGACGCAGTGGCACCTGAACAACACGAGCATCACGATCGCCGATGTCAACGCGGTGCCGGCCTGGGCCGCGGGTTGGACCGGCAGCGGCGTCACCGTCGGCATTCTCGAAGGCGGCTGGCAAACCACGCACCCCGACCTCGCCGCCAACTACAACAGCACCGCCAGCCAAACCGGCGGCTCGGCCACCTCACACGGCACGAGCTGTGCCGGCGTGACGGCGGCGGTCGCCAACAATGGCCGCGGCGGCGCGGGCGTCGCCTTTGGCGCGCGGCTTTCGCAACTGCTCTATGGCAGCTCCAGCACGACCGCCACGGCGTTCGGCTTTCGCAATGATCTCAACGCCGTCAAGAGCAACTCCTGGGGCCCCGCCGACGGCGGACGTATCGCGTACATGTCTTCGACCGAGCGCGCGGCGCTCCAGAACGGCTGCGCCACCGGCCGCGGCGGACGCGGCACGGTCTATCTCTTCGCCGCCGGTAATGGCGGCTCCGCCGATCGGCCCGATTACGACCCCTATGCTTCTTCGCGGAATGTCTGCGCAATCGGCGCTATCGGCGACAACGACACCCGCGCCTATTACAACGAGCGCGGCTCAGCCATGATGGTTGTCGCCCACTCCAACGGCAACAGCCGCGGCATCTACACCACCACCAGCGGCAGCACCTACACCAGCAGCTTCGGCGGCACGAGCAGCGCCTGCCCGCTCGCGGCGGGCGTCGTCGCGCTGATGCTGCAGGCCAATCCAAACCTGGGCTGGCGCGACGTGCAGCACGTGCTGATTCGCTCGGCGCGGCGCAACCACACCAGCGAGTCTTCCTGGATTCAGAACGGCGCCGGTCGCTGGGTGAATTACAACTACGGCTTTGGCGCGATCGACGCGAACGCCGCGACCAGCCTCGCCCGCACGTGGGTGAATGTCGGCCCGGAGCAGCTCATTCAGAGCGGCTCGGTGAGCGTCGGCGCGACGATCCCCGACAACAATACGACCGGCGTCACACGCACGTTCACAACGAGCAGCAACATCACGGTTGAAACCGTCGAGTTGATCCTGAACGTCAACATGACCTATGTCGGCGACCTGCGCATTACGTTGCGCTCGCCGCGCGGTACGGAATCAATCCTCGCCGAAGCGCGCGCCGACCCGACCGACAACTATGTCAGCTACACCTTCCTGACGCGCCGCTGCTGGGATGAGTCGTCCGCGGGCACATGGACGATCAACATCTCCGACCGCGCCGCCGGCGACGTGGCGACCTGGACCAACTACGCATTGCGGATTTGGGGCCGCTGATCGAATAAAGCTCGCGGCTCCCCAGACCCTGCCGCGGAAGCGAACCGAACCGCACCCGTAAGAGGCTGTCGAAATACTCCTGCGACGGCGCGCCGAATGCTTGGCGCAGCATCAGACCTGGGGTTTGGATGCGACGCCAGGCGATCGGCGGGCTGTCGAGATTGATTTTGACAAGTATTTCGACAGCCTCGTAAGGAAGCGATTCGAATCTCAGGGCGTGTCTGTTGCGATGCTCCCACTCGCGACGGCACACGCCCTGTTCCATTCTTCAATTGCATAGCACGATCCGCGCTTCAACGGCACTCGCTCGATCCGATCGTGGTTGTACACGATGCGAACTCCCTGGGCGCGCTGCTCGATGCTTGAGCGCGAATTGCTATTCACGCACGATGAGCATTGAATCGCTTCCTAACGGGCGCGGTTCGGTTAGCGGGCGCGGTTCGGTTTGTGCGCGCTATCCCGCCGCTCGCGGACTAACCCGGCAGCAGGATGCCCTCGGCCAGGCGGCGGGGCGCGTCGGCGTCGTGCGCGGGGAGAAACAGCAGCGGATGTTGCCGCGCCAACTCGCGGATCGCGCCAAACGTCTGGCGCGCCCGGCGCGGGTCGTCGGCCTGTCCGATCAGGCGCCCTTCCAGCATCGACGCCTGCGAATAGGCCGCATCGCCGGCGATCAGCGTCCAATGCTCCGCTCCTTCGAGCAACACCGACAGATGTCCCAGCGTGTGACCCGGCGTCGGCACCAGCCACGCGCCGCGCACACCGGGAAGTGCGACCGAATCGGCGAATGGCCCGATCGGCCAAGGCTCAAAATCAATCAGATGCGGCGAAAACCACGCGGGCCATCGCGTAACGCCAAACCCGGCCGGGCGCCGTTGGGCATAGTCGTGTTCGCCGCGTGCGACGTAGATCTCGGCGTGCGGAAAAAACTGCATGCCGCCGGCGTGATCGGGGTGCAGATGCGTAAGAATGATCGTGCGAACATCAGCGAGTGCGACACCGCGACGATGGAGTTGCGCCGCCAGCTCCTGATCGGCCGAGACCGTGAAACGCATCGTGAACTTATAGCGCAGTCGCGGGTGCGCCGTTCGCCGCACGTCGGCCGCGCCCTGGGCGTAAGCCGCCGGGCCGGTGTCGATCAGCACCGGGCCGCGCTCGGTTTCGAGCAGCCAGCAATAAACCGGAAAAGGCCGCGCGAGCAACGGCTCAAGCTCGAATTCGAGGGCCTGGCTCGTGCGCGCCGGCGCGCCGGCGCTCGGCAGTGGCGGCTCGGCCTCAGCGGCTGCGCCGGCGCTGCTTGGCGGGGCTGCTTGCGGCACGAGCTGCACCTGGCCCGCTTCGATGGCGTAAATGCGAATCATGCGCCCGTTATCGTAGAGCCGGGCAAACACATTCGGCTTTCATGCCGGCGATGAATTTAGAGGGGCGATGATCGATCGCTGGGACCGGCTACCAGCCTTTCGAGAGCTTTTGGCGGCAGCATGGACCGCCGACCCTTGCGATGAAGACAACGTGGGAGCGTGGGAACGTGAGAAGGTGGCAACGTGGGAACGTGGGAATTACTCGTTACATCTACATCAATCCCCAATTTGAGCGCGGCATGATTTTCGGAACTGAACGGGCTTCGTGGAATGCGGAGATGAACTCTGCGCTTGGCCCATCGGAAGCGTGAGCCAGCCGCAACCGCACAGCGCGGGCGTGCGGCCGGCGATCGTGCCGCAAGGGCCGGCCGGGTTCGCCGGCGGGTTGCACACGCAGGCAGAGCCGACAGAATGCCGGCTCTGCCAGTAGATCAACGCGGCCGCGTTAGTTGTCGTCGGCGTCGTCGGCTTCTTCGGTCCCATCGAGATCGTCGAGACCCGAATCGATCGCGTTCAAGATCGCCGGGCGCAACAGCAGGTCGAGCACAACCGGCAGACAGGCGCCAAGCTGCAGCATCAAGCCGCCGCTGACCAGCAGCGCGGCCCACTTCGTCGAAAATCGCTTCATCGAACCAACTCCTCTGGGCAGCACACTTCCCGGCGGTAACCAGCCGCAACAGGAAGGAAGGCGCTCAGCCGCTCGCGCATCGCTCCGTCATGGCGTGACGACGTCCCGGCCGAAAGCCGCGAACGCATCTCCGCGCGACAACAGCGTTGAAATCCCAGCAATGCAACGGTCTATGAACCGAATGGGCGCAAGATTTACCGGCGCGTCAGGGCGTCGTGCCTTGGGTGGCCAGGCCGCCGACCAGGCTGGAAATCACCACCGACGACAACTGCTGCACCAGCAGGTCGATCAGCAGTGGTGCGCAAGAGGCCAGTTGCATCATCAATCCGCCACTGACGACCAGCGCCGTCCACTTCAAGCCACGCGTCTTCATGAGCATCTCCGAGACGGGTCGCCGCCCAGCGACGCCCGCATGTGAAAACTATAACGTGAACAGGCTGTCCAACAAGCCGGCCGGCCATCGGTCGAGCCAGGGCGGGCGTGATCCGCCCATACGGGCGGTACGCAAATCGGGACGATCGTGCGAACCGGCCTGCTTCGCTTATCCTGATTGTTCGGATGGCGACCAACGGACCATATTAGACTCTATCGCGGAATTGGGCGCCGGAGTTAAATCCTGCGGATACTCGATCCTGACCTGCGATCGGATCAAAGCTTCGTCGCCCGACGATGCGAGGCATGCTCTCGATGACGAATTTCGCCGCACCACCCCTCACACCAGAAAACTTGCCGCCGAGCGCGCGCTCGCGGCGTTCGCGGCGCTGGCTGTGGTTGGCGCTATGCATAGGCGTGCTGGTGGTCACGGGCATCGCGGCCCTTTCCTATTCGCTCTATCAACAACTCGAGCATGCCCGCACCGTCGCAGAGCAGCAACGCGCCGGCGTCTTGACCATTCTCACCGACTGGAACGTTGACGAGCTCCTGGCGGCGGCGGACGCCGAGTTTCTCCGGGTTACGCCGCGCCCGATGCTGGAAGGTCTGATGTCGACGTGGCGCACGCAGCTCGGCCCGTGCCGGCAACTCGCGCTGGTCAGCTACCGCGCGTCGTTCATGCAGGCCACAACCGGCTCGACGCGCGCGATCATCGCAAGCTATCAGGGTACATTCGCAAATGGATCGGCGCTGATCAACGTGACATTCGTGGCCGTGCCGGGCGGTTGGCGCATTCTCGGCTTTCTGGTGGGCCAGGTCATGGCTGCCAACACGCCGACGAGCGCGCCGAATACGCCAAGCTGAGCCGCGATCCATCCGCGCTGTCAGCGGGCCTCGGCGTCAGCCGCGCATCCAGTCGCGAGCGGCGCGTGAAGCGCGCATGCCGCGCATGCAGCGAAGCTACGCCCCGGCCAACAGCGCGACAAACGCCGCGATGTCATCAAAATCAACCTGTCCGCTCGCGTCGCAATCCGCCGTCACGATGTCGCAGGCGGGATAAGCGGCGGCGTAGCCGGCCGGTGCGGCAAGCGCAAGCACAAAGGCATTGATATCATCAAAATCGATCCGCCCGCTGCAATCCACATCTGCGGCCACGAAGGTCCGCTCGCAGCGCAGCCGCTCAATCACGATATCATCGACGGCGGCCTCATGGAGCGAGTTGTTGGGGTTGTCTGACGCAACAAAACGCACCCGCAGCGATGTTCCCAACTCGGGCAGGACGCTCCGCACGCGAATTGAGCGCTGCACCCAGGCGGGCTGATGCGTGACGCGCTCGGCTTCGATCCAACTGGCGCCGTCGTCGCCGCTTACCTCGACCAGAAACGCGTCGTCGCCGACGAGACCTTGCGTCATGTTGAAGAACCAGCGTGCGTAGCGCAGCGTCGGGTCGGCCCCAGCGGGAATGGCAACCAGCGGCGACGTCAGAATCGTCGGCCCGCCATCCAGGTCGGCGCTGCCCGGCCCCGCACTGGGCGCCCCCTGCCCGGTGACAAAGCAGAACGTGCCGATGCCGGCGGGATTGTCGTCAGCCGGCTGCGCGGCCATGCCGCCCGTGATCGTGCCGATCGGATCGACGCGCACCCACGCCCCACCCGTCACCTGCGTGTTGGTCACGGTCCAACTGGTGTCCGTTTCGAAATCATCCTGAGCAAGCGTGTCGACCACGGCGATCGGCGTCGAGAAGGAGTTCGCCGGTGCACCGGTCGGTGCAAACGCCGGCGTGCCGAGCGCCCCCGCCGTCGCGATGTACCACTGTGTCGGTGTGCCGCAGGCACGGGCTGGGAACGTCGCGAGATATTCATCGCCGCCGGCCGGAGAGAGTGCGACGCTTTCGAACGCCACCACCGGACTGCCGCGGAAATACAACCGTCCCGCCGCCGGATCAACGGCTTCCGCGTTCGGCGTGATGCGCACGCGCAGCGTGGTCGGCGTACCCGGCGGCAGCGCCGCCGGCGGCCCGCCGGGAAACTCGATTCGCACGGCGGCGGTCCGCTGATCGGCATAGTCGATCAGCGCGGAATAAATCTCTTCACAGGTCGGGCGAATCTGATCCGGCCCCAGCAGGAAGCCCTGGGCGCCGCGATCGCGCAGCTCGAGGGCCAGCGCCAGCACGTCGCGCTCGCCATAGACCCAATCAATCGAACTACCCGACGCCGGATAGAGCACCGTCGTAATCGATCCGGCGCCATAAATCAGCCCGCTGCTGGCGCGGATGCGCTCCTGCATGCGGCGGCCGATTGCGGCGAAGGCGGCCTGATCGGGCGTGGTGGACTCGGTGTAGCCCCATGGCCACATGATGAGCTGCGAATAGGAGTGGATGTCGCAATACGCGACGAGGTTCGGCTGCGCAAAAATGAGATCGCGGATGGCGCGCGTCTCCGGCTCGGAAAACGGCGCGGGTCCACGATAATCTTCATCGCGCGGAATCGTCGAGGCGCCGCCCGGCGCCGACCACTGAAAGCCCCAGTTGCGATTGTTATCCACGCCGAATGAGCCGTCGCCGTTGTTGCGACGATTCTTTCGCCAAAGCCGATCCTCGGTCCACGAGTATTCGTAGCCGTCGGGATTCATGACGGGGATGATGAGCCACTCGGCCCGATTGACCAGCTCGCGAACATAGGGGTCGCTGTCATAACGACGAATGAGCCGATCGGCGATGAAGAGCGCCGTCGGCACGGTAATCCACTCGCGCGCGTGCTGGCCGCCGTGAAAGAGCACGCCGGGCCGAAAGCCGGCGCGGCCCGAGATGCGCAGGCCGACGATCTCGCGCCCTTCGACCGAGCGGCCGGCCACAAAGCGCTGGGCCAGATCGGGGCGGAACGCGGCGAGATCGTTGATGTACGTCGCCAACTCGGCCGGCGGCATGTAATGGTCAAATGGGTCGCCGCCGCGCGGATCAAAGAGCTGGCCGGCCAGCAGCCCGGGGATGTCGTCAATCAGAACGGCATATGGCAGGCCCGACTGCGCGAGTTGCTCAAGCTGCGCGGGGGTGAAGCGTGCGTCGATCTCGCCGAGTGCGGGCGTGTGCGTCCAGATGTCATCGGTCAGCGTCTGCAGTTGCGCGAATTCGGCGTGACTCTGCACCAACGTGCGCGCCACCACGTCGCCGGCGAAGGGCACGGTCTGGGCCGAAAGCGCCGCGACCAACCAGAGCACCGGAATAGCTCCAGTCATGGATGCGACTCGAAATCGGGCCGCAGCCAAGCGACCGTTGCCTCGCCCAAATAAAACCGAAGTGGCACGCATGGACACGATCTCCTCGTCGGTGCGGCCACCGGCGGTGGCCATCACCCAAGCCCATCATACTCGGCGGATTATCCGGCAAGGTCGGCGAATTGAGGGACAATAATGCCGCGGGGTATGACCTAGCGCTCGTCAGCGCGAATCGCCGCTATCAGCCGCCAACCAGCGCATCCACAAAGGGGCTGATGTCGTCAAAGTTCACGCGGCCGTCGCGGTTCACGTCATTGGCACAGAGATAACGGCAACCCGCCGCGTGGCCGCACGCCTCCCAGGCCGCCGGCGAAACCAGCGCCGCCGTGAAGCAGGCGATGTCGTCAAAATTCAAACTGCCGCTGCAATCCGCATCACCGAGAGGCGGCGCTGTGCTCGGAGAGGGCCTGTAGGTAAAGAGCGGCGGAGCCGCGCCTTCGCTGACAGTAAAAAAAGTCCAGCCGCACGGCGCAAATGCCGCCGCCTCGCCCTGCAATTCGGAGCGCAGGGTTAAGTTGCAGCCTGCCGTCGCGAGCACGGCTCCGATCGTCGTGCCCGGGGGACGACGCCAGAACGTGGCCGACGGATTCGCACTCGTCGAGCGACGGATGATGATCGCGCTGCCGTCGGGTGAGATGTCGCCGCCGGTCGCCCCACTCAAACCGCTGGTCGATCCCCATGGAATTTCAGCGACAAACTCCAACACGCTCGGTGCGTCGGTCGATTGCGGATAGGCCGCTCGATAAACGCGCCCGCGCGGCGTCACGCGCTTGGATACCACATAGATGTCGCCGTTGATGTCAACCATCAACGTCTCGGAGTCGCGCGGACCATCGGGATATGTCAGGCGGATCGTTTGAACATCGCCAAGCAATTGTGGCTCCGTCAAAAAACCGCCGGGAGGCACGGCTGGTTCGGCGACACGATAGACCTGAATCTCAGGGCGGTTGTTGTTGTTGTCGCCGATGTCGCCGAGATAGAGATAGTCGACGCCGGGGATCGGCCCAGGCCCGATAGCCATGTCTTCCCAATCGACATTCGTCGCGCCGCTGAGGAGATACTCACCTATCACAGCACCGCTCGGGAACAGCGCGAACACTCGGGCAGTATCGCCCGAATCATTGTGCACCCAGAACACCGGCTGAGAGCGGCTCACCGCCAGACCCGAAATTTCATTAAGCACGAGAGAGGCGACCGTAACGCCTGGACCGGGGGTTTGGTAAACCGGACATTGCGCGGCTGCGATAAATTTCAGCGATGCAGCCAACAACACGCAGCAACACCAAATTTCATTTTGATTTCGCGAGCCTTGAGATGACGTGTTCATTCCGTTAGATTAAACGGTGAGTTAATGCTTGGCAATAAAAAATAGCCATCACGGCAATAGAGAGCATTTGTGTTTTTGTATCATCGCTGAAGATGCACGTAATCGGCTTCAAGCCTGTCGAAGAAGTTAAGCGGCCTGATGCTTTTCAACACACTTCCTCTGCAGAAACGCGCTTGACTTAGGCTGCCAAGTGCTATTTCATGCGTGAGACGACTTAGCCGCTCCACCAACCCTTTTTCTTCGACTTGCCGGCGCCAGACTTCGCGTCGCCATCCTTGTCGCGTTCACGCATGATGCGCGCCATCAGCTCGTGATCGGAGAGCCGCCCGCCCGTCAACCGCCGCAGCACCCGCAGCTTCTGCAAATCCTCAGGATCAAGCCCGGCTTCATCAATAGAGCCGCCGCGCGACTCTTCGGGCGGCGCCCCGGCCGCAGCCGGAGCTTTGGCAGC
>CAYQLG010000098.1:6559-16358 GCA_964418235.1 uncultured Planctomycetales bacterium | reverse complement strand
GGCTGTATCTGGTTCGCAATCGCGTCTACAGCCCGGCGCTGGGGCGTTTTCTACAGCGGGATCCGGTTGATACCTCGGTACCGCTTATTAACGAGGCAGGTGTGCTTGGGAATACGATGGGTCAACAAGTGCTACCATTTTCAATCCTCGGACATTATAGGGGAAGTCCAAATACATACTGTCTCGGACTTGGCAATCCGATAGGTGGGACAGACCCGCTTGGGCTAGATTGGCATCACCTCTACCCGCAGTATCTTGGAGGCGCGCAGACAGGTCCTGGAATTTTCTTAACTGAAACACAACATACTACGTTCCACGGTACGCTAGATCGACTCATTGGCGTACCCAAGAATCTCGGGGACCAGGCGCGAGAGGCATGGCTTTCCCTGTCAGGTGATGCACGTCGTTCGATGCTTGAGATTGCGGCTGATTCTGCAGGGGTCGATATTTCAGATCCCGAATTTCAACGCATACTTGATGAAGCTGTTGTGAATGCAACGCCGGGTCAGAAAGTAAAATGGGGGAAACTGTCTGAGTCAAAGAAGCATAATGTAAGGATGAAGTCAGACTCTGGTATGGCGAAGCGGATTGTCGTTAGAGGGATTCCTGGTGCTGATCGAGCGGCAATAATAGCCAAAGGCACTGGGTTAGCTGTCGGGGTATTATCTCTTGGAGCAACGGTATGGGATGCAATGCAATTAGATAATCCTCATCTTAGGGAACTTGCGCTGGCAAATCGACGTGCGCGTTCTGGCCAAGGCTTAAGTCTATGGGACGAAGCGTTTGGCTTGATGGACCTGGCCCAAATTACACAAGAGCCAATTTCAGCCGCATGGGCGTGGAGACATTGGAGCACTGGACTTTAGTATTTTATGATACTAAAGTCTGGTCAAGTAATATCGCGTCTTAATCAAGCAAAATATTAACGTATATAGTGAGTTGGAGTTAGAATTCATAAAAAATAGTAATGCAACTTCGGATAAGCATTAGCTCTAGTAAATGTATTGGCATCGTCGAACCAGTTTGGCTCCGGCGACGCCCGAGCAGGTAGAGTCAGTATCGTGACATTACAGTTGCTTACGCCACCATTTTCGTCGTCGCAATTGAATAGGCACGCAATTGCTGTGCGCACGCAGCGCGGAATGGACTTATCTAGGACAATAGATTGGCTTCTCCAGCACAAATCCACCGAAGACATCCAAAGAGCAGTTAGAGAGATGTGGCACGGGCTTCCAGCCTTTCTCGCACCGTTCGTTGGCTCTATTCTGGACGCGCGCGGTTACTGGCTGGAGTATCCAGCTGAGGTTGGTGTGCTAGTTACGCTACGACTACATGGTCGATTATTCCGAATCGGTCAGCAAGCACCGTTGCCACGCGATGAATGTATGAACTTACTCTCACAGTGTTTTGAGCATCCCCCCGAAGTTCTTGCCGACATTATGTCCGTTGCGCCCGGTTTGCGCACAAACAAAGGTCCCTGTTGGTTTCTCCCTCATTTTCTCCAGAAGCCTATGGATGCAATGGCTTACTCCGCTAACAGCGATTATCATGTTAATTGGCGTTCTGATATGATAATGTTCATGAAGGAAGACTGTGCGATGGAAATAGCGACAAGGAGAATGGTACGCTACGGTGAAGATGAATATCTTGTCGCGGATCGTAATGGACGGGTTTTTCTGCGGACGATTGCTACTGAGGGCTTGCTAAGGTACACTGATTACAGCATCAAAGATATTGTATGCCAATTATTTAGTTGTATTGCATATAATCCATTCCGCGCACTTAAGCATAATGCCATGTCAAACTCGGTGGTTATTATGCCGAGAAGGGCAGGGCAGGCTGTACGAGACAGATTTGCTCGCTTGCCAAGAATCAGTCAACTCCAAGTTGTCCTAGCAGTTCTTGCTAGGGCCATACATGATACAGACGATTCTAGTAAGTGGGATGCCGTAAAAGAAGTATTTGACGCATGTGAACAGGCTGTTAAAGCCGGCTGTAAGTTGGAACCTATTATTCTTGACAAGTCAAGCAAGCTCCTTCGATTACATAAGTGGATTCTCGATGGACATTGCCATCGCAGTCTGATTCCGGCAACGCTCGTCGCCAATATTCATGAGATTGCATTGTCGCTTGAAGACCCTAGTCGAAGCGTTGCGTACCCGACGATAATACTTCGTAGTGACTCGACCCGCAGGCCGATTTGGGAGGATGTAGATGAGGCGATTGCATGTTATTCGACGCAAAGCTAATTAAGGCTAGTGCGATGCTTGATGTTGTGGTGAAATAGTGTTATTGTACTCAACTTCATTATTGGTAATAGTTTTAACTTTCTCTCGCATGGGTTGGTGGGATATATGTGCTTCCCAGGGCTTAAATAACGAGCAAACCCTATCGGTCCATCGGATCGGCTGGCAGGGACTGTTCTATGATCGGCTGGAGGGGCATCTGGCCGATGAGCCGCTGGCGCTCGTGCCGCCGTTGCCGCACGCGCCCGCCGGCACGCCGGAGCGCGAGCCGCTCGGGCTGTATCTGGTTCGCAATCGCGTCTACAGCCCGGCGCTGGGGCGCTTTCTACAACGCGATCCGAATGAGACGGCAATTCCTCTTGTGGCTGCACTAACGACAAATGCCAGTTCATTCCAAGTTTTTCTTAACCGGCCCGACATGCGCGTCAATTACGCCGACGGGATGAATCTGTATGCATTCGGAGCGTCCAATCCGATTCTTAACACGGATCCGCTCGGCCTTTCGATTGGCGATGATGTGGATGGCTTGATTGGCGAGATCGTTGGCGCTCGCACTGCGGGGCTGGCGACGCTCGGGGCGTACACCGGTATGATGGTCAATACCGCCCAACTTGTCGGCGGCGCCATGTTCTCCTTGCTGCCCGGCGCCGATGCCGCCATGCTGGCCATCGCGCTGGCGCAAGGCAAACAGGTCTCTTGGGCTGACGTTTTGGGCGCCGGAATCGGTCTTGCGGGGCCCTTTGGCAAAGCGGCCGGTTCACTCGCAAGCTCACTGACCAAATACGCCGGAAAATATGGTCATCGGCTGGCGAAAAATGGCGATGAATTTGCCGGTATGATTGGCAAAGCCTGCAACTGCTTTGTCGCCGGGACCGTCATTGAAACGCCGCATGGACCACGGCCGATCGAGTGCCTCGATATCGGCGACCAGGTTCTCTCGAAAGACCAGCATCGATCAGCGGATGACAACTGTAACGCAACCGTAACGGACGTATTCAAGACTCTGGCAACGGAGATCTTGTGGATTTCGCTGGACGACGGGAACGTCCTGGGCACGACGCCGGGGCATGAGGTCTGGACGCTCGAACAGGGCTGGGTCTTTGCCGGTGAAGCTCTACCTGGGAATCACTTCCAGCTGTCGAACGGTTCGGTTGTCAGAATCGTTGATGTTCGGCTGGCTCAGACGCCGACGTGGGTGTATAATATTGAGGTCGATGGAACGTTCACGTACTATGCCGATGGCATCTGGGTTCATAACCGCAGTTGCAAGCTCAAAGTGCCCGCTGGTTGGCACCGCCACCATTTATTCCCCAGAGAATTCCGTAGCAAGTTCGACAAGATTCGACCGAAGCTGGACATCGATTCGGAGGATTTCCTGATGCCGCTCGCCCCGGATTGGCATACGTGGCTGCATAGCTCGAAGGGGTTTAATTGGAATGACAAATGGCGTGATTTCTTCCTGAAATTTAGAAACCCAAGCCGAGAGCAAGCAATTGAGTTCATGCAAGATCTCAAGTCGAAAGCAGGGCCAGCTTTTCAGCTTCAATTTGGCAGGTAGTCTACGATGCGATTCTATCAGTTGGGTGCAAATGTACATCCTTCATACTACTGGGCTGAGACGAGGCCTGATGCTGACGAATGGAAATTATTGCTACGTCGTAGTCCTCCGCGAAATGGACCTAAATATATTATTGAATTCGGCAGTTGGCCTGGCGACATGATTTACAACAATGTCTGGTCGGAGAAGATAATCGATGTTCTCAAAGCGGAGGGTGCGACCGGCTTTGGAAGTTATCCGATAAAAGTCATAAGACTGGGTAACCGAATTGATGGCTATCGCGGGGTCTATGTCTACGGCAGAGGAGGGGCTTTTGACGCAAAGCGAAGCGGCGCCTACGAAACATCCACAGGACTTGTCTATCATAATGCTGTCTATATGAATGAGAGCCAGTGGGACGGCAATGATGTCTTTACTATTTCAGAGCTCGGGATAAATATATTTCTCACCGAGCGCGTAGCCATACCGCTCATGAAACTCAAGCTGAAGAACGTCTCTCTGCGCCTGAACTCGGAGTGCTCCTTTCCGTAAAGGTAGTTCGACATGTTCTTCCTGCTTGCCTTGTTGATCGGTTCATTGGCTGCTGGTGACTGTGTGCCCGATCACGGCCCGTCGCCGCGGCCGGTGAATCGGATCGGCTGGCAGGGGCTGTTCTATGATCGGCTGGAGGGGCATCTGGCCGATGAGCCGCTGGCGCTCGTGCCGCCGTTGCCGCACGCGCCCGCCGGCACGCCGGAGCGCGAGCCGCTCGGGCTGTATCTGGTTCGCAATCGCGTCTACAGCCCGGCGCTGGGGCGTTTTCTACAACGCGACCCGAATGAGACGGCGCTGCCGGTGCTGGGAGCATTAGCATCCAATGCCAGTACAATCAGCGCGCTGGTCGGTCCGTTTGTGGCGGCGGCGCACTACGCCGACGGGATGAATCTCTACACGTTCGCCGGCGGGAACCCGGTGATGAATCGCGACCCGCTCGGGCTGAGCCTGATGGACGATGTGGACAGCCTGATCGGCGAGATCGCGGGACAGCGCGTCGCCGCCGGCGCGGCGGTCAGTTCGACGGTTGGGCGTTCGTTCAGCACGGCGCTCGCGCTGGGTCAATTCGCGTTCAGCTTTTTGCCGGGGGCGGACGCGATCACGCTCGCGGCGACACTGGCGATGGGCGGCTCGGTCGGCCTGACCGACATCCTGATGGCCGGCGCCGGAATGGCCGGGCCGTTCGGGAAGGCGCTGGGGGCGACGGTCGGCATGGTCGGAAAGTACGCCTTGAAGCGTCTCGGCAGCAGGCTGATGGCGTGGGGAGACAGCTTAATTAAGGGCGTCGCGGGGCTGTTCAAACGTTGCAACTGCTTTGTCGCCGGGACGGTCGTGGACACGGCCGGCGGCGCTAAAGCCATTGAGTGCATCGGGTTAGGCGAGCAGGTCGTCACCCGCAATCAGCATCGCGCCGGCGACGCCAATCAACTCGGGATGGTGACGAATGTCTTCAAGAACATCGCCCCGGCGATCATCTGGCTGGCATTCGCGACCGGCGAAACGCTCGGCACGACGGCGGGCCATGAGGTCTGGACGGTCGAGCGCGGCTGGAGTTTTGTCGCCGATCTAAGCGTCGGCGAACACATGGTTTACATCGACGGCGCTGCGCTGAAAATCGCCCAGATCTCGCTCGACCCGACGCCGACGGTCGTGTACAATCTCGAAGTCGACGGCACATTCACCTACTACGCCAACGGCGTGTGGGTGCATAATAATAGCAAGGATATCACATGTAGTTTGCGGAATGGCAAGCTTGCTGGAACTAAACATCCAATTTCTGGGGTTCCTTTTGATCAGAGTGGCTTCCCTGATTTCTCACAATGGGTTATGAAGGATGTGCGGGTCGCGCCCACAGGGAATCCACGCGCTGATTTCGCAGCAGCGAACCGCGCAGCTGGTTATAGCGACACACCTGCAGGCTATACGTGGCACCATCACCAGGACAGCGGCAGGATGCAGTTGGTTCCGACTGATCTTCATGCGAGAACGGCGCATACGGGAGGTGCGTCTCTCTGGGCTGGAGGATACTAATGATCTTGAAAAGATTTTTTTCTGATATGAGGATGTCTCATTATGTGCCGCAGACGGATATTAAATCGCTAAAGAACTGGGAATTTCTTGGTCGAGAATGGATAGGTGAAGCTGTAGGGTTCTCTGAGTGGCTATATTCACCAGATGCCCCGTCCATGCTTGAAATCATGGGGATCGATATTAGTGCCTTTCCGGGGGTCGAGTCTTTATTATTGAAATTGGAGATTGTGTTTCCAGCATTAAATAAAGTCGGTGTTGGTATTTTACTAGGCTCTCCATCGGCATCGAAAGTGTGGCCAAGTGGCCGTCAAACTCTTCTATACTGGCATCCAGATCGCGAGCCATACGCTATCGAGTGTGCTTTTGATGGCGAGGATCTTGTCTTTATTACGATAATTAAGAGTCCATGGTGGAGTGGTTCCGGGTGGCCATGGGAGTAGCATGATATTAACATGGCCGCAATTCATTGGACATCGACAGTGGAAATTTGACTAAGAACGCGTAACAAATCCGGGTGGGGTAGGCATCCAGCCTGCCCAGAAAAGCATGAGTGCTTGTCGCTCTGAGTTTTGTGAGGCGCTCTAAATTTTCACGTCTTCGATTAATCACGATGTTCAACAATCATGGTACGGTTGGTAGCAAGAATAAACAACCATCTATTTTCATGACGGTAATTGTCATTGCATCTGTGTTCTCTATGGCTGAGGCGACACTTCATCTCTTCGCGCGTCAGCATAATGGCAGTCGTTTGAAGTTGTGCTCCGCGACGCCGGCGGAGGCGTGCACGTATTACAGCCTGGCCAACGGCGGCTGCGCGGCGACGACGGGCGGGCCGAACCGGTTCATCGCGGGCGGCACGGACACGACGCCGCCGGCGATCCGCGAGTATGTCTATAGCCCGGACTATGTCGACGAGGTGATCTGTCAATATGACGAGCTGGGCGAAGGCTACTATTATCTGCAGGACGCGAATGACAACGTCACCGCGCTGATCAAGCCGGCGGGCGGCGGAGCGGGTGCAAGTGCCCGAGAACCTTCCGGCGAGCGCTACCGTGGGGATTGTTGCTTGCGGCCAAGCAGCCGTGGCTAAAGTCGCATTGATGTAGAATAACCGCTTTTCGATAGCGCCAGCGGTGTCGGAAACGGCGAAAATGGACTTCTGATGCGAACGGCTCCCCCTTCAACTGTTTGCGGGCCGGTTCGCTATCGAACCCCGAGCGGGCGCGTTCCGTCGGTGCTGAGACTGTCAGCGATAATGTCAGCGAAACTGTCCGGGAGACGGTTCGCGAGATTCTGGTGCATGCCTCGATGACGAATGGCGGACAATCAACGCATTTCGCGGTTCGCGGGTGTGCGCTGCCCGAGCGAAGTCGTGGCTTCGCAGAGGTGAGATTCTGCGAGACAAAGGCCGGATGACGGTGCGAAGCCCCATGACCGCCGGCCACGAAGGTCGCGCGCTGCGGGTTGTGCCGATCGCCCAGAAGCTGCGCCCGATCCTTGAAAACTTGTTTGACCGCGCCGAAGTCGGCGTCGAAGCAGTTGTGCCCCGGCTGCGCGATTTCGCGATGAACCTGCGGACCACGTTTGAGAAGATCGTGCTGCGGGCGGGCGTGCAGCCCTGGCCCCCCAGGGCAACCTCATTCTCCCAATTAGCGCTGATCGGCAGGGGTGGGGCGGGCATCCTGCCTGCCCGAACAGGCTGGAAGCCTGTTCCCACCCGGTTGCAAGCAACCAGAATGCAGTTGCCCTGCTGGCCCCGGCTGTTCCACAACGTGTGGGCATGCTGCGCCACGGATTGGGTGGAGCGTTTTCCGAGCCACGCCGTCGCAAGCTCGCTGGGACACAGCCCCCTGATCGCGGCGACGCACGACCTGCAAACACGCGCTGCGCATTTCGAAGCGGCGGCGGGCAATCCTGATCCGGCCACAAGCGCGCCTAGCCTACCTAGAAAAGCGGCAACAAATCCGGCAACACAAGCGCGCCCAAGCGATACCACGCCAAAACAGCCCTTGCGAGAAAACACTGCAAACCAAGGGGTTTTAACGACGTGTGGGGTTGTGTGTGATCCGGTGAAAAGTAGAGGGATGGGCGGTACAGGACTCGAACCTGTGACCCTCTCGGTGTAAACGAGATGCTCTGCCAATTGAGCTAACCGCCCGAATCGGTCGGGGCCGTGCCATCTCGCGATGGCGGATGCATGCGCTGCGCTTCACCTTTCTCATCGTGCCGGGACTCAACCGCAATGTCGGTCCAGCCGAACGCAGCGTCCATGCTAAGGCAAAAGTGTGTCGCAGAGCATTCGGACAATAGTATACCCGGTCACGCCGCGATTTCGGAACCGTGAAATCGGCAACTGAGCAAACTGAACGTGTCCGGGAAGGCCGCCTGAACCGGCGCCGGGGAAGAGCCGGCAAGCCCATCGGCAACTGCGGACCAGGCAGCTCGGCGGACCAGCCGGAGCAGCAGATCGACGGTTCGTTGGGGGACGTGATCGGTGCGTAGTGAAAGCCGGATGGTGGAAGACGGATCCCTGGATGACTGGAGCGTCGGAACGGCGGAACGCCCCACGACCCCATCAAACATGCTATTTCTTCTTTTCCGCCGGCCAGAGCCATTCGTTGATCAGCCGAAACTCATGCGCCATCTTCTCCATGCGGGCCTGGGCGTTGTTGGGCGGCGGAGCGGGGTCGCGGGCCTCGGCAAAGGCGTCCGCGGGATGGGCGGATGCCCACTCGCGCCAGGCGGCGGCGTCGGGCGGGAGCGCCTGTCCCGTCAGGATTTTCAAGGAATTCTCGCATTCGTAGACCACGGCGAAATCGGCATCTTCCAGCCCGCCGATCAGGGCTGTCAGCGCGTCGGCGTGGCGGCAGCCGGCTAGGCCGCGGGCCGATGCCTGGCGCGCCTCGCGATGCGTGTCGCCGCGCAGGTGTCGGATGAACGCCTCCCGGACGGCGTCGGTCGCCCCGGCCGGAATATGCCCGGCCCGGACATGGTCCGCCAGCAGCCGCAACGAATCGGCCCGCACGAGACCGTCGGGCGGCGTGACCTGCTCGGGCGGATAGTCCTTGTGGTTCAGTATTTTCAGGGCCGTCTCTGACGCGCGCGGATCGGTCGTACGATCCAACCCGCGCAGCGCGACCGAGCGCGACTGCGAGTCAGATTCGAGCAGGGCGATCGCGACATAGCCCTCGATCGCCCAGTCCTGATCGTGGCTGCGGCTTTTCGAGACGCGCGCCAGTGACTTGCGTCGCACGTCGGGATCGTTCGTTTCCACGGCACGGAGCATTTCATCCTGCGCCGAGCGCGGCGGCTGCAGGGCGAAGCGCTTTTCGCCATCGCCTTTGTTTTGGCAGCCGGCCGGCAACAGCAGGAACGCCGCCAGTAGTGACGCGATCAGAGGGTAACGTCGTGGGCCTGAGAGGCGGCGCGACACAGGCCGCACAAATTGCGGCGATGGACGGCCAAGCGCCACGGACAGCGGGCCGCACTTCAAATGAGCACAGCCCGGTGCGAGGTGGGCCGCGCGAGCGCGCTTCGCGGCAACGGGGGGGAATCTGCGTGTGGGCATATTCATGCTGCCAGACAGACCAATCGCGTTTAGGTTCGCGTTAGAAAAATAGCGGCAGAGGCCAGCAGTTGCGGCAGGCAGGATGCCCGCCCCACCCGTGCCATTGTGAGAAGCGGCAGGCAGGATGCCTGCCCCACCCGTGCCATTATGAGCAGCGGCAGGCAGGATGCCTGCCCCACCCGTGCCATTGTGAGCAGCGGCAGGCAGGATGCCTGCCCCACCCGTGCCATTGTGAGAAGCGGCAGGCAGGATGCCCGCCCCACCCATGCCGCTGTGAGAAGCGGCAGGCAGGATGCCCGCCCCACCCATGCCGCTGTGAGAAGCGGCAGGCAGGATGCCCGCCCCACCCGTGCCACTGTGAGA